>NZ_VFMQ01000001.1:3311033-3612036 GCF_006715175.1 Curtobacterium citreum
GGCACGGGCGTGAGCCCGGGACCCGGCGATGTCGTACGGGGCGAGCTGCCAGTCGAACTGCGTCGATCGGGACAGCGCGGCGAGCTCGGCGCTCGGCCCGTCGGCGAAGCGGGCACCCCAGAGGGCGCCCGTGTTGGTGGCGTCGGTCTTGGTCGGCTGGTTCGCGTCGCTCATGTCGTCCTGCGTCGTTCGGTGGTGCGGGGTCTGGAGTGGTCGTGTCGTGCTCTGGCCGGGCGCTGGTCGGGGGGGGTCAGTTGGCCCGGTTGCGTCGGGCGGCGGTCCTGCCCGGGCGGGCCCAGGCGTCGGCGAGGCTCGTCGCACCCGGGGCCGCGGCGAGCTCGAAGTCGTAGAGGCTCTGCTCCGAGCGGCGTCCGGTGACCACCGCTCCGCCGCCGTGCAGCCGGAGCCGGACCTCGCCGGAGACGTGCTGCTGGGTCTGCTCCAGGAACGCGTCGAGGCCCCGGCGGAGCCCCGAGTTCCATGCGCCGTCGACGACGAGCCGTGCCCACTCGGCTTCGACACCGCGGGAGAACACGGCGACGTCCCGCTCGAGCGTGAGCCGTTCGAGGTCCCGGTGCGCGACCGTCAGGGCCGTCGCGGCCGGGGTCTCGGCGACGTGCCGGGCCTTGCGGCCGTCACGCAGGTCCACGACCACGTCGTGCCGGCCGATCCCGTGCCGTCCCGCGAGGGCGTCGAGTTCCTGCAGGAGCCGGACGATCCCGAAGCGCTGACCGTCCAGGGCGACGGGGACGCCGTGCTCGAACGTCACGGTGACCTCGTCGGGGTCCGGGACGGTGACGGGGTCCTGCGTGCGCAGCCACCCGGTGTCGGTCGGCGCGGTCCAGGGGTCGTCCGCGGGGTCGGTCGCCGTGCCGGTCGGCGGTCCCGCCGCCGGGCCGGTCGTGCCGGTCGCCGGGACGAGTCGGCCCCACAGGTCCTGCTCCGCCCCCGTCGGGACCGCGTCCGGCGGCACCGGCACGACCTCGAGGTCCGGGTCCACGCCGCCGACCAGGGCGGCGAGGGCCGGCTCGTCCGGGGCGGCCGTCGCGTGTGCGACCAGCCCGGCGCCGAGCTGCCGGGCGGTCGTCACCAGGTGGGCGGCGACGAGGGGCCGTCGGAGCGCGGGGACGAGCGAGCGCCCCGTGTCGAGGGCGTTCGCGCGCAGGGCGGGAACCACGTACCGCTCGGCGTACTCCGTCTTCGCGTCGACGACGATCGCGTCGACGGCTCCGGCCGCTCGGGCGCGGTCCCGCACCTGATCGACGTCGCGGCTCCGCCCGCCGACGTCGACGACGAGCGCGATGACCTCGCGGTCGGACGGGCCGAGCGCAGTGTGGTCGTCCGCGGGGCCGCTGTGGGCGAGCCGGGCGACGGCCTCGGCGGGATCGACGCCGGCTGAGGCCGCCACGACGATGCGGTCGGTCACGGGGCTCCTTCCGGACGGGCGGGACGGGGTCTGCGGGGCTGGCTCCGCGGGGCTGGTGCCGCGGGGCGGATCAGGCGGCGGCGAGCAGCCAGGCGAGCAGGGCCTTCTGGGCGTGCAGCCGGTTCTCCGCCTCGTCCCAGATGATGCTGCGCGGACCGTCGATGACCTCTGCGGTCACCTCGTACCCACGGTCCGCCGGCAGGCAGTGCATGAAGACGGCGTCGTCCGCGGCGTGCGCGAGCAGTTCGTCGTCCACGCGGTAGCCCGCGAAGGTCTCGAGGCGCGACTGCTTCTCGTCCTCCTTGCCCATCGAGACCCATGTGTCGGTCACGACGACGTCCGCATCGGCGACCGCGGCGACCGGGTCCGTCACGACGAGGACCGACCCGCCCGTCTCGGCGGCTCGGCGCTCGGCGTCGCTGACGACCACGGCTTCCGGGCTGAAGGCCGCGGGGGCGGCGACGCGGACGTGCATGCCGGCGGTGGCACCCGCGAGCAGGTACGACTGCGCCATGTTGCTCGCGCCGTCGCCGACGAAGGCGACCGTCTGTCCGGCCAGGGCACCGCGGTGCTCGCGGATGGTGAGCAGGTCGGCGAGGAGCTGGCACGGGTGGAAGTCGTCGGACAGCGCGTTGACGACGGGCACGCGGGTACCCTCGGCCATCTCCTCGAGCCCGGACTGGGCGTAGGTGCGCCACACGATCGCCGACACCATGCGCTCGAGCACGCGAGCCGTGTCCGACGGGGTCTCCTTGCCGCCGAGCTGGCTGTTCGCCGTGGTGATCACGAGCGGGCTGCCGCCGAGGTCGGAGATCCCGACGTGGAAGGACACCCGGGTGCGGGTGGACGACTTGTCGAAGATCACCGCGACCGACTGCGGGCCGGCGAGCGGCTTCTCGCCCCAGCGGTCGGCCTTCATGCGCGCGGCGAGGTCGAGGATCGCGGACTGCTCGGCCTGGGTGAGGTCGTCGTCCCGGAGGAAGTGGCGGGTCATGCTGAGGTCTCCTGGACGGCGACGGCCGCGAGGCTCTGGCCGAGGATCGACACGAACTCGTCGATCTCGGCGTCGGACACGATGAGCGGCGGCGCGATGCGCAGGCTCGACTCGTTCGGGGCGTTGATGATGAGACCGCGCTCGAGCGCGGCGGCGTTGACGGCGGCGGCGACCGGGGCGGCCAGCCCGACGCCGATGAGCAGACCCGTCCCGCGGACCTCGTCCACCAGCGGCGAACCGAGGCTCGCGATGCCGGCGCGGATGCGCTCGCCCTTCGTGACGGCACCGGCGACCAGGTCGGCCCGCTCGATCTCCGCGAGGACCGCGTTCGCGACCCGCGTGCCGAGCGGGTTCCCGCCGAAGGTCGACCCGTGCTGCCCGGCGGAGAAGAGCTCCGAGGCCCAGCCGAAGGTGACGAGGGCGCCGATCGGGAAGCCCCCGGCGATGCCCTTGGCGATCGTGACCGCGTCCGGCGTGAACCCGTGGCCCTGGAAGGTGAACCAGTTGCCGGTCCGGCCGACCCCGGTCTGGATCTCGTCGAGGATGAACAGCACGCCGTGCTCCTCGGTCAGGCGACGGGCCGCGAGCAGGAAGCCCTCGGGCAGGTCCACCACCCCGGCTTCGCCCTTGATCGGCTCGACGATGAGGGCCGCCACGGTGTCGTCGATCGCGGCCTCGAGTGCCTGGACCGTGGAGTCGATGTGGTCCACGCCGGCCACCATCGGCAGGAAGTCCTGCTGCAGCGCGGGCTTGCCGGTCAGCGCGAGGGCGCCCATGGTGCGGCCGTGGAAGCCCTGCTTGAGCGCGAGGATGCGGGTCTTGCGACCGTCGGCGCCCTTGTTCAGGCGCGCGAGCTTGAAGGCGGCCTCGTTCGCCTCGGCCCCGGAGTTGCCGAAGTACACGCGTCCGGCGTCCCCGGCGCCGGTGATGCGCTTCAGCCGCTCGGCGAGCTCGAGCTGCGGCGGGGTCGCGAAGTAGTTGGAGACGTGCACGAGCTTGGCGGCCTGGTCGGCGACCGCCTCGACGAGCGCCGGGTGCGCGTGGCCGAGGGAGTTCACCGCGATGCCGGCGAGGAAGTCCAGGTACTCGTTGCCGTCGACGTCCCAGACACGGCAGCCCTTCCCACGCTCGAGCATGATCTTCGGGGCGGGCAGGGATCGCATGAGCGACGCCCCGAACCGGTCGTTCCAGGTCTGGGTCTGCGTCTCGGTGCTCACTGCTCGTTCCCCTTCTGCGTGGTGTCGGCGTCGGCTGCGTGCCGGCCCGGGTCCGCTGCGGACTCGGGGACCCGTCGGCCGACCTCGGCGTGGGTGTTCTGGTTCTCGGTGCGACGGCTCGGGTCCGGGATGACCTCGGTCCCCGCGCCGCGGAGGGTGAAGACCTCGAGCAGGATCGAGTGCGGGATGCGACCGTCGATGATCGTCGCACCGCCGACACCGCCGACCACGGCGTCCAGGCACGCGGTCATCTTCGGGATCATGCCGGACTCGAGGCTCGGCAGGAGCTCCCGGAGTTCCTCGACCGCGATGAGGTCGATGATCGAGTCCCGGTCCGGCCAGTTGCGGTAGAGGCCGGGCACGTCGGTCAGCATGAGCAGCTTCGCGGCGCCGAGGGCGATCGCGAGTGCGCCGGCCGCGGCGTCGGCGTTCACGTTGAGGGCCTGGTCCGGGTGGGCGTCGTCGATCGCGATGCTCGACACGACCGGGATGCGGCCGGCTTCGATCGCGGCCAGGACGCCGGACGGGTCGACGTGCGTGATGTCGCCGACGTGGCCGAGGTCGAAGTGCTCGCCGTCCACGACGACGCCCTTCTTCTCGCCGGTGAACAGCGAACCGCCGTCACCGGACACCCCGACCGCCAGGCCGTCGCCGTGCTCGTTCATCAGGTCGACGATCTCGCGGTTCACCTCGCCGGCCAGGACCTCGCGGACGACCGTGATCGCCTCGGTGGTCGTGACCCGGTAGCCGCCCCGGAACTCGGACTCGATGCCCTGCTCCTTGAGTGCGGCGGAGATCTGCGGGCCGCCGCCGTGCACCACGACCGGGTGCAGGCCGGCGTACCGGAGGTAGACCATGTCCTCCGCGAACGCGCGCTTCAGGTCGTCGTTCACCATGGCGTTGCCGCCGAACTTCACGACGACCGTCTTGCCGGAGAACCGCTTCAGCCACGGCAGGGACTCGATGAGCGTCGCGGCCTTGACGGCGGCGAGCTCGTGCTCTTCTTCCTTGGTGAGGTCGCTCATCAGCTGGAGTACGCGCTGTTCTCGTGGACGTAGTCGTGCGTCAGGTCGTTCGTCAGGATCGTCGCGGCGTGCGGACCGACCCCGAGCTCGATGAGCACGTGCGTCTCGCGCGGGCTGAGGTCGACCTCGTCGACGGGTCGGTCGGGCGCGCCCGCGTGGCACACCCGGACGCCGTTCATGCTCACGTCGACGGCGTACGGGTCGAACTCGGCGTCGGTCGTGCCGATCGCGGCGAGCACCCGCCCCCAGTTGGGGTCGTTGCCGAACACCGCGGCCTTGAACAGGTTGTTCCGGGCGACGCTCCGGCCGACCTCGACCGCGTCGTCCTCGGACACCGCGCCGGTCACCGCGATCGTGATGTCGTGGCTCGCACCCTCGGCGTCCTGCTGGAGCTGTCGGGCGAGGTCCGCGCAGACGGCCGTCAGTGCCTCCTGGAAGTCACCGACCTCCGGGGTGACTCCGCTCGCGCCGGACGACAGCAGCACGACGGTGTCGTTCGTCGACATGCAGCCGTCGGAGTCCACGCGGTCGAAGGTGACGCGGGTCGCGGCGCGCAGGGCGTCGTCGAGCTGGGCCGGGGTCTGCACGGCGTCCGTGGTGATCACCACGAGCATCGTCGCGAGCCCCGGCGCGAGCATCCCCGCACCCTTTGCCATGCCGCCGACGGTCCAGCCGTCCTCGGTCACGACCGACTGCTTCGCGCGGGTGTCGGTCGTCATGATCGCCGCGGCGGCGTCCGGCCCGCCGTCCGCGGACAGCGCGGCAGCTGCGAGGTCGACCCCGCGGAGCACACCGTCGCGGAAGGTCTGGTCGCCGCGGCCGATGAGGCCGGTCGAGCAGACGACGACGTCGCCCGCACCGACGCCGAGGGCGTCGCCGACGGCCTCGGCCGTCAGGTGGGTGGTCTGGAAGCCGAACGGCCCGGTGAAGCAGTTCGCACCGCCGGAGTTCAGCACGACGGCGCGGGCGGTCCCGTCGCCGACGACCTGGCGCGACCAGATCACGGGGTGCGCCTGCGCACGGTTCGTGGTGAACACCGCGGCCACCGCGGCGTCCGGTCCGTCGTTGACGACGAGCGCGACGTCGGGCTTGCCGCTCTCCTTGAGACCGGCGGTCACGCCCGCGGCGCGGAACCCCGCTGCCGCGGTCACGCCCTGGAGGCTCGTGCCTGCGTCGTCCGTCTCGGTCACGTCGGTCACGGTGCGACTCCGTCCACGCTGAGGCCCAGGGTCTCGGGGAAGCCGAGGGCGATGTTCGCGGACTGGACCGCGGCACCGGCGGTCCCCTTCGCGAGGTTGTCGAGGGCCGAGACCGCGACGACGCGGCCGGCGGCCTCGTCGACGGCGAGTCCGACCAGGCAGGTGTTCGCGCCGACGGTGTCGGCCGTCCGCGGGAACTCGCCCTGCGGCAGGAGGTGCACGAACGGCTCGTCCGCGTACGCCTGCTCCCAGGCCAGCCGGACGTCCCGGGCGCTCACGCCGGGCGCGAGCCGGGCCGTCGTCGTCGCGAGGATCCCCCGCGACATCGGGACGAGCACGGGGGTGAACGAGATCGTCACGTCGCCAGCCCCTGCGGCCAACAGGTTCTGCTGGATCTCCGGGATGTGCCGGTGGGTCCCACCGACGGCGTACGCGCTCGCGGAGCCCATGATCTCGGAGGCCAGGTACGTGGTCGCGAGCTTCTTGCCCGCTCCGCTCGGCCCGACGCTGAGCACGGCGACGATGTCGTCCGACTCGACGAGCCCGGCCTGGACGCCCGGCTGGATGCCCAGGGTGACGGCTGTCACGTTGCACCCGGGGACCGCGATGCGCTTCGTCGCGGCGAGCTCGGTGCGCTGGCGCCCGGTGCCGGCGATGTCGTCGACGTCGCGCCACTCCTCCGCCGAACCCGGCGTCGGCGCCGCGTGCAGCAGCTCCGGCAGCCCGTACGTCCACGCGCCGTGGTAGTCGCCGCCGTAGAACGCGTCCCACGCCGCGGGGTCGGTCAGCCGGTGGTCCGCACCGCAGTCCACCACGAGGGTGTCCTCGTCCAGCTCCGCCGTGATCGCCCCGGACTGCCCGTGCGGCAGCGCGAGGAAGACCACGTCGTGCCCGCGCAGGTGCTCCGCGGTCGTCTCGACGAGCGTCAGGTGGGCCAGCGATCGCAGGTGCGGCTGGGTCGCGATGAGCGGCTGACCGGCGTTGGAGTACGCGGTCACCGTCCTGACGTCGAACTCCGGATGGGCGGCGAGCACGCGCAGGAGCTCACCACCCGCGTAGCCGGAGGCTCCCGCCACGGCGACGGATACGGACATGGGTTCCACCTTTGGTCGGACTGGTCGTCGAGGGAGTCGGAGGCGGCGGCCCCGCGCGGTGCTGATCCGTCGGGATCAGTCGCGGAGGGTCGCCCCGAATCGCTCGCCGGCACGTCGGACGGCGCCGTCACGGGCCTCGGAGGCCTCGGCAGCGGTCAGCGTGCGGTCCGTGGCGCGGAAGCGCAGCGCGAACGTCAGGGACTTCTGTCCCTCGTCCACGCCGGTGCCCCGGTAGTCGTCCACGAGCCGAGCATACTCCAGCAGCTCGCCGGCGCCCGAGCGGACCTCGGCGAGGACGTCACCGGCAGGGACGTCCGCGTCGACGACCAGGGAGAGGTCCTGGGTGGCCGCCGGGTACGACACGATCGGTCCGACCGACGCCAGGTCCGGCGCCGCGGCGACGAGGGCGTCGAGGTCGAGCTCGACGACGGCGACGACCCGCGGCAGCACCGCAGCCTCGGTCAGCGCGGGCAGCAGCTCGCCGGCCACGCCGACCACGGAGTCACCGACGAGCAGGGATGCCGCCCGTCCCGGGTGCAGGGACGGGTGCGACGTCTGTGCGACCGAGAGCTCCACACCGCCGACCGCCCAGGCGACCGTGCGGGCGACGTCGAGGGCGTCCGCGATGCCGTACGGCTCGGGCTGCACGCCGGGCTGCTTCACGACGCGGTTGCCCGTGAGCAGGGCCGCGACGTGGAAGGGCTGCGCGGGCAGCGCGGCGTCGAGGGCGGCGAGCACGTCCGCGTCGGGACGGACGGCCCCGGCCGGGACCGTGTCCGTGCCGAGCACCGTGTCGGCCGCCGGCAGGAAGACGCGGGAGGTCTCGTAGAGCGCGACGTCGACGAGTCCGCGGGAGACGTTCCGACGTGCCGCGTCGACGAGGGCGGGGACGGCGCTGCGGCGGAGCAGGTCCTGCTCGCTGTCGAGCGCGTTCGCGAGCACGACGCTCGGACCGCCCGTGCCGTCGATGCCCGGGTACGCGTCCTGCGTGGCGCGGGACACGAACGGCGCGGTCACGACCTCGAACAGACCGGCCGAGGCGAGGGCCGCGGCGACGCGACGACGGGCGCGCTGGTGCGCGGTGAGGCCACGTCCGGGCGGCGCCACCGGGAGCACGCTCGGGATGCGGCCGTACCCGACGATCCGGGCGACCTCCTCGACCAGGGTCGTGTCGTCGGTCAGGTCGGGGCGCCAGCTCGGGGCGGTGACCGCGAGATGCTCACCGTCCGCCTTCACCGTGGCACCGATCGCGCGGAGGGTGTCGATGACCTCGGCGTCGGTGTACTCCACGCCGATGAGCTCGGCGGGGCGACGGAGCCGCATCGGGACGAGCGGGCGCGGGGTGGTGTCGACGAGCGTCGAGCCCAGGGCGTCCGGGGTACCGCCGGCGAGCTCGACGAGGAGCTCGACCGCGCGGTTCGCGGCGGCCTCGGCCACGAGCGGGTCGACGCCGCGCTCGAAGCGCTTCGAGGCCTCGCTCGGCAGCTTGTGGCGACGGGCCGTGCGCGCGATCGACACCTGGTCGAAGCCGGCGGCCTCGATCAGGACGTCGGTCGTGGTGTCGGAGATCTCGGTCCGCGCGCCGCCCATCACACCGGCGAGACCGACCGGCCCCTGGTCGTCGGTGATGACGAGGTCCTCGGCGTCGAGCGTACGGGTGGTGTCGTCGAGCGTGACGAGCTGCTCCCCCGCGGTCGCACGCCGGACACCGAGTCCGCCCTGCACCTTCGCGAGGTCGTAGCCGTGCAGCGGCTGCCCGAGCTCGAACATGACGTAGTTCGTGATGTCGACTGGCAGCGAGATCGACCGCACACCGGCGAGGGCCAGGCGGGACACCATCCACGCCGGTGTCGTCCGCGCCGGGTCGATACCCCGGACGACGCGCGTCACGAAGGTGTGCGCACCGACGCGGCCGCGGATCGGCGCCCGGTCGTCGATCGTGACCCGGAAGCCCTCGCCGGAACGGGGCGTCACGCGCTCTGCTGGGTCGTGGAAGGTCGCGCCGGTCGCGTGGGCGTACTCGCGGGCGACGCCGCGCAGGCTCATGGCGTAGCCGCGGTCCGGCGTGACGTTGATCTCGACCGCCGCGTCGTCGAGCCCGAGCAGGCCGATAGCGTCCGCACCGACCTCGGGCTCCATGCCGAGGTCGGCGAAGCGCAGGATGCCGTCGTGCTCGTCACCGAGCCCGAGTTCACGGGCCGAGGCGATCATGCCGTCCGACACGTGGCCGTAGGTCTTGCGCGCGGCGATCGGGAACGGTCCGGGCAGGACGGCTCCGGGCAGCGTGACCACGACGAGGTCACCGACGTCGAAGTTGTGCGCGCCGCAGACGATGCCGCGGGGCTCGGGCTCGCCGACGTCCACCTGGCACCAGTTGATGGTCTTGCCGTTCTTCTGCGGCTCCGGCTCGCGCGACAGCACCCGGCCGACCACGACCGGGCCGGTGAGGTCGAAGGTGTGGACCGCTTCTTCCTCGAAGCCGACCGACACCAGCGCGGCGTGGACGTGCTCGAGGCTGACGTCGTCGGGGAGGTCGACGCTCTCGCCGAGCCAACGGACTGGGACGCGCATCAGACCACCGTTCCGAACTGCTGCGAGAAGCGGATGTCGCCCTCGAGGAAGTCACGCATGTCGTTCAGGCCGTTGCGGAACTGCAGCGTCCGCTCGATGCCCATCCCGAACGCGAAGCCCTGGTACTCGTCCGGGTCGATCCCGGCGGCACGCAGGACGTTGGGGTTCACCATGCCGCAGCCGCCCCACTCGACCCAGCGGGCACCGCCCTTGGCGTTCGGCTGCCAGACGTCCATCTCGGCGCTCGGCTCGGTGAACGGGAAGTAGTTCGGGCGCAGGCGGATCTGCGCTTCGTCGCCGAAGACCTGGCGGGCGAAGTGCTCGAGCGTGCCACGGAGGTGCGCCATCGTCAGGCCCCTGTCGATCGCGATGCCCTCGACCTGGGTGAAGACCGGCAGGTGCGTCGCGTCGAGCTCGTCGGCGCGGTAGACGCGTCCGGGGGCGATCACGTACAGCGGCAGCTCGCGGGAGAGCAGCGACCGGACCTGGACGGGCGACGTGTGCGTGCGCATCACGAGGTGCCGGTCGACCGGCTCGACGAAGACGGTGTCCGCCATCGCCCGGGCCGGGTGGTCCTGGTCGAAGTTCAGTGCGTCGAAGTTGAACCACTCGTGCTCGAGCTCGGGACCCTCCGCCACCTCCCACCCCATGCCGACGAAGATGTCGGCGACGGTCTCGTTGAGGAGCGACAGCGGGTGGCGCGAGCCCGGCGTGCGTCGGCTCGGCAGGGCGGTGACGTCGACGCGCTCGGCCTCGAGCCGCGCGTGCTCCTCGGCCTCGGCCAGGACGCTCTCCTGCGCGGCGATCGCCTGGTTCACCTGCCCACGGGCCTGCCCGACGAGCTTGCCGGCCGCGGCCTTCTGCTCCTTCGGGACGCTGCGCATCGCCGCGTTCATCCGTGCGAGCGGGGACTGCTCGCCGGTGTGCTCGGCCCGGGCCTGCTTCAGCTCCGCCACGGTCGTCGCGGCACGGACGGCGGCGAGGGCCTCGTCCACGGCGGCGGCGACGGCCGGTTCGCTGATCTCGAGGTGTTCTGACACGAGGCCCAAGCCTACCGGCCGATGGGATACCGCCGTCCTGTACCGCCCGGACCGTGGACGGACCCCGCGGTCAGGCGCCTGTGGAGGAGGAAGCCGCGGTGCGCTGGGCGAACGCGCTCTCGTACAGGCACACCGACGCGGCGGTCGCCAGGTTCATCGACTCCGCCTTGCCGTAGATCGGGACCTTCACGGCCCGGTCGACCAGGGCCAGGTCCTCGCTGGTCAGCCCGCGGGCCTCGTTCCCGAAGACCCACGCCGTCGGCCCGTCGAGCATCCCGTCCGCCCGGACGTCGGGCAGGTCGTCGCCCGACACGTCCGCCGCCAGGACCGTGTAGCCGAGGGCCTTCGCGCGGGCGACCGCGTCCTGCAGCGAGACCCCGACCGACACCGGGACGTGGAAGAGCGACCCGGTGGTCGACCGGACGACCTTGGGGTTGTACGGGTCGACGGAGCGCCCGGTCAGCACCACGGCGTCTGCGCCCGCGGCGTCCGCGGCGCGGATGATCGTGCCGGCGTTGCCGGGGTCGCGCACCTGCTCCAGGATCGCGACGATCCCCGGGAGCCCGCCACGATCCTCCCGTCCGACCGTGCCGGGGTCCGGGAAGACCTCGCGCACCGACGTCGGGAACTGCTGGCAGACCGCGACGACGCCCTGCGGCGTCACGGTGTCCGCCATCGTGTCGAGCACCTGCTCGGTGACGAACCAGGTGTCGACCGGCGCGTCGTCGAGCGCGTAGCGCGCGGCGGCCGTCGGCGTGACGTACAGCTCGCGGAGGAGCTCGGGACGGTACTCGATCGCCTCGCGCACGGCCTGCGGACCCTCGAGCAGGAACAGCCCGGTGTCGGCTCGGACGTCCTTCTTCGACAGGGCGGCCACGGCCCGGACGCGGCCGGCCTTCGGGTTCTCGAGGAGATCGCTCACGGACCAAGTGTCGCAGCATGCACGAAGCCCCCGCTCCGTGGACGGAGCGGGGGCTTCGGGAGCTGGCGTGACTACGCGGCCTTCGGGGCCGAGGTGTCGGCCGGCAGGGCCTTCTTGGCGGTCTCGACGAGCGCCGCGAACGTCTCGGGGTTGTTCACCGCGAGGTCCGCGAGGATGCGACGGTCGACCTCGACGCCGGCCAGGCCGAGGCCCTGGATGAGGCGGTTGTAGGTCAGGCCGTTCGCACGCGACGCGGCGTTGATGCGCTGGATCCAGAGGCGACGGAACTCGCCCTTCTTCGCGTGACGGTCCCGGTACGCGTAGACGAGGGAGTGGGTGACCTGCTCCTTGGCCTTGCGGTACAGGCGCGAACGCTGGCCGCGGTAGCCCTCGGCGCGCTCGAGGATGACGCGGCGCTTCTTGGCGGCGTTGACCGCTCTCTTTACACGTGCCATGTTTTCGTTCCTTTACGATTCCGCCGGCTCAGTGGCCGAGAAGCTTCTTGACGTTCTTCGCGTCGGCCTTGGCGAGGACCTGGTCCTCGTTGAGGCGGGCCTTGCGCTTGGCGCTCTTGACCTCGAGGTTGTGACGCATACCGGCCTGCTGCTTCATGATCTTGCCGCTGCCGGTGAGCTTGAAGCGCTTCTTCGACCCGGAGTGGGTCTTCTGCTTGGGCATCGTGGTGCCTTTCCGTGGGGTGGATGGGTGGGCCGCGTCATCGCGGTTCGGGGAGCGCCGCGGGGGCGATCACCAGGACCTACTCGGCGGGAGCCTCGGCCGGCTCGGACTCGGAGGACCCGGAGGTCTCCTTGCCCTTCGCGGCGTGCTCCGTCGCGCGACGTTCGGCCTTCTGCGCAGCACGCTTGGCGTTCTGCTCGCCCTTGACGTCGGACTTGTTCTTGAGGGGGGCGATGATCATCGTCATGTTGCGGCCGTCCTGGGTCGGACGCGACTCGACGACACCGAACTCGGCGATCTCCTCGGCGAACTTCTGGAGGAGACGGACGCCCTGCTCCGGACGCGACTGCTCGCGGCCGCGGAAGAGGATCATGGCCTTCACCTTGTCGCCACCGAGGAGGAACCCCTCGGCACGCTTGCGCTTCGTCTCGTAGTCGTGCACGTCGATCTTCAGGCGGAACCGGACCTCCTTCAGGTCCGTGTTCACCTGGTTGCGACGGGCTTCCTTGGCCTTCTGCGCAGCCTCGTACTTGAACTTGCCGTAGTCCATGATCTTGGCCACGGGCGGCTTCGAGTTCGGGGCGACCTCGACCAGATCCAGTTCGGCTTCCTGCGCGAGACGCAGGGCCATGGCGATCGGGACAACGCCGACCTGCTCACCCTGGGGGCCGACGAGTCGGACCTCGGGAACGCGGATTCGGTCGTTGGTGCGGGGATCGGTGATGCGGAGCTCCTTCAATCAGGTGGTGGCCGTCCGGGGCTGTTGCCCTGGACGACGGCACGAGAGAGGAGATCTGACGCACGGATCGGAACCCGTTCGGCAGCCGCCCGACGCCGTCCCCTGCGGGACGACCTGCCAGCGAAGGGCCGGCGGAGCGGTGGGACCCGGTAGCCTTGGTGCACGGCCGCGGGTGGGAGAGACTCCTCTTCTACGACGCCGTTCGACCACCTTGGAACAGGTTCCAGGGTACACGGACAGCATCTGCCGCCGACGAGTCTAGCAGAGGAGCACCGTGACCGACACCCCGCCGAACGAGCCCACCGGGGCCGACGAGGCACGCGACATCGCAGAGGTCCCCGCGGTCGAGCTCATCAACACCGTCGCGGTGCACCTGCTGAGCGCCGCCGCCGTCAAGGTCGGGCTCGCGGACGACCCGCAGGAGCAGACCGACCTGGACGAGGCTCGGAAGCTCATCACCGCCCTGGCCGGCCTCGTCACGGCGGCCGCGACGGAGATCGGCGACCACCACGCCCGTCCGCTGCGCGACGGACTGCGGTCGCTGCAGCTCGCCTTCCGCGAGGCGTCGGCGATCCCGGACCCGGTCGGCAAGGGCCCCGGCGAGAAGTACACGGGGCCGGTGAACTGACCGGACCACACGACGGACGGGAGGCACGGTGCCGGCTGGCACCGTGCCTCCCGTCCGTCGGTGGGTCGGCCTGGCAGGCAGCGCTGCGCGCGCACTGCTCCTGTCGAGCAGCGCTGCGCGCGCTCTGCTCCCGTCAAGCAGCGCTGCGCGCTGCGAGCCGCGCGACCGCCGCGAGCGGGATCCCGGCCCAGTCCGGGCGGTTGCGGGTCTCGTAGACGACCTCGTACACGGCCTTGTCGAGCTCGAAGGCGTCGAGCAGCTCCCGGTGCTCCCGCAGGTCCGTCCCGGTCCCCCGCTGGTAGCCGTCGAGGAACGCGGCCCGGGCGGTGTGCGCCCACGCGCCGGCGTCCACGAACGTGGCGTCGTGCGCGAGCGAGCCCGCGACGTAGTCGAACGAGCGGAGCATCCCGGCGACGTCGCGGAGCGTCACGTCGGGCAGGGACCGCTCGGTCAGCGGGCGGAGCGGCTCGCCCTCGAAGTCCAGGAACACCCAGCCGCGGGGCTCCGGCGCGGCGAGGACCTGCCCGAGGTGCAGGTCGCCGTGGATGCGCTGCAGGTCCGGCCACCGCGCGGCCGCGGCGCGCCCGTAGACCGAGCGGACGGCGTCGACGTGGGGTTCCACCGTCGGGGCCTCGCGGACGGCGGCGTCCAGGCGCGCGTGCATCGTCGCGACGGCCGCGGCACGGCGCGCGTCGTCCGCGGGTTCCGTCGGCAGGGCCTGGGCGAGGGTGCGGTGCACCTCGGCGAGGGCCTCCCCCAGCCGCTGCGCGTGGTCGTCCCACGGGTTGCCCTCGCGGGCGTCGGTCAGGGCCACGCGCCAGGCGTCGTCGAGCCCGGGGAGGAACTCCTGCGCGAACGCGAGGTGCCCGGTCGCGGTGCCGTCCGGACGACCGGTGTCCGGCCAGCTCGCCCGGAGCGCGCCGTACACGGTCGGGACGCGCGCGCTGCCGGCCGCCGAGAGCGCGAGCTGCGTCGTCACGTCGGGGTTGTCGCCGTGGTGCAGGACGCGGAAGACCTTGACGATCACCCGCGCGCCGTCGGCGGTGTCGCAGATGACCGAGGTGTTCGACTGCTCGCCGGACAGCACGCGCGATGCCGTGACGCGGCCGATCGGGCGGAGGCTCGCGGGGTCGGCGTCGATGCGCGCGGCGAGCTGCTGCACCCAAGCGGTGTCGGTGGTGGCGTCGACCGGGTCGGCGTCCGGTCCACCGCCGGAGACGGGCACCTGGTACAGGACGGGGCCCGTCGGGGCGTCGTCGAGGACGAGCCGGGTGCCGTCGGTCTGCGCGATGGTGTGCAGCGCCGGGGTGCTGCCCTTCGCGGTGTACCAGCGCTGCCGGGCGATCCAGCCCTCGAGCGTGCGGTCGCTGACCTGGTCGGGTGCCTCGGCGCTCATGGGATGGACGGTACGCGGCGGTCGCCGTGAAGGCACCCGCAGTGCTCAACAACGATGCACATTGCTTTACAACGATGTACTTCGGCGGCAGCATGGACCCATGAGCACGCTCGACGGCACCGTCGCCGCACCTGACCTCCCGCTCGCGTCCCGCCAGGACGGCGAGTACCCCCGCCCCCAGCTCCTCCGCGGCGAGTGGGCCGACCTCGACGGGACGTGGTCGTTCCGGAACACCGGCGACGACCCCGCCTGGCGGAACGGCTTCCCCGACGCGCGGGAGATCACCGTGCCGTTCCCGCCGGAGTCCGCGGCGTCCGGCATCGACGAACCCGGCTTCCACGCCGTCGTCTGGTACGCCAGGACGATCGGTCGCGAGGAGCTCACGGCCGCCGGACTCGGCGCCGACCGGGACCGACTCCTGCTGCACTTCGGTGCCGTCGACCACCGCGCGCGGGTGTGGATCGACGGGCAGTTCATCGGGGAGCACGAGGGCGGCCACACCCCGTTCGTGCTCGACGTGACCGAGGCGCTCGGCAGCGCCCCGGACAGTGACACCCCGGACGGCGGGCACCTGCTCGTGGTCCGTGCCGAGGACGACCCGCACGACGTGACGCAGCCCCGCGGCAAGCAGGACTGGCACGAGTACCCGCACGCCATCTGGTACCGCCGGACGACCGGGATCTGGCAGACGGTGTGGCTCGAGGCGGTCCCGTCCCGCTCCGTCGCGGCCCTGCGGTGGACGAACGTCGACCACGCCACCGTGCGCCTGACCGTGCGGCTCCGCGGCGAGCGCCGGACGGACGAGCGGGTCCGGGTCGAGGCCTGGTGGGAGGAGCAGGGCGAGCGGATCGCGCGCGTCGAGACCAGCGTCCCGGCCACCGCGGACGAGGTCGACGTGACCGTGCCGGTCACCCGGCAGACGAACGGGCAGGCGGCGGACGAGCTGACGTGGAGCCCGGAGACCCCGCGGCTCGTGGACGCCACCGTCACGCTGCTGCAGGACGGGGTCACCCCCGTCGACGCCGTGGCGAGCTACTTCGGTGTCCGGACGGTCGGGCTGGACGGCGGCGCGTTCCTGCTCAACGGGCGCGCGTACGACGTCCGGAGCGTCCTGAACCAGGGCTACTGGCCGGAGTCGCACCTCGCCGCACCGTCCCGCGCGGCACTCCGGCGCGAGGTCGAGCTCATCAAGGAGCTCGGCTTCACCGCGGCCCGGAACCACCAGAAGATCGAGGACCCACGGTTCCTGTACTGGGCCGACCGGCTCGGGCTGCTCGTCTGGGGTGAGGCACCAGGGGCGTACGCGTTCTCCCCGCTCGCGGTGCAACGGCTGGTGCGGGAGTGGATGGACGCCGTCGAGCGCGACGCGTCGCACCCGTCGATCGTCACGTGGGTGCCCGCGAACGAGAGCTGGGGCGTGCAGCAGATCGCGACCGACCCGGCGCAGCAGGCGTACGCCCGGGCGCTGGCCGACGTCACCCGGGCCCTCGACGCGACGCGGCCGGTCGTCTCCAACGACGGGTGGGAGCACCCCGACTCGGACATCGTCACGGTGCACGACTACGAGGGCGACGGCTCGCGGCTCGCGGCGACCTACGCCGACGACGCAGCCCGGACGGCCCTGCTCGGCGGACGGGGGCCCGCTGACCGGCGGATCCTGGTCGGCGGTGCGGTGGACCGTGGGCAGCCCGTCATGCTGACCGAGTTCGGCGGGGTGGACTACCAGCCGGGGGCGCAGCGGGAGGACGGGTGGGGGTACACCTCGGCCGTCGACGGCGACGACTGGATCGCGCGCATCACGGCGCTGTACGACGGCGTCCGGGCGAGCTCGTTCCTCGCGGGGTCGTGCTGGACGCAGCTCACCGACACGCTGCAGGAGACGAACGGCCTGCTGAACGCCGACCGGACCCCGAAGGTGCCGATCGAGCGCATCCGACGGGCGGTCACCGGCGCCTGACCCCGCAGAACGCAACGTGGGCGGCTCCTCGCAGCGGAATGTCGCTGCGGGAAACCGCCCACGTTGCGTCTTGCGAGCCGGGAGCGCCTCAGGAAGCGAGGAAGCGCAGGACTGCCTCGTTCCACTCGTCCGTGTGCGACGCGAGCACGCCGTGCGGGCCGCCCTCGATGACGTGCGTCTGCGCGTCCGGGATCGCCTCGGCGGTGCGCTTCCCAGAGGCCTCGAACGGCACGATCCCGTCCGAGTCGCCGTGGATGACGAGCGTCGGGACGTCGATCTTCGTCAGGTCGTCGCGGAAGTCGGTCGTCGCGAACGCAACGGTGCAGTCGAGCGTGCCCTTCGGCGACGCGAGCTCGGCGATCGCCAGGTCGTACGCGCGCTGGTCGGCGGAGACCACGGGCTCCCCGGACTCCCCCGGCGTGTAGAACATGTCGACGAACTGGTGCAGGAACGCCGGGCGGTCCCCGGTGATGCCGTTCGCGAACCAGTCTGCGAGGTCCTGGTCGACGGCCCCGTCCGGGTTGTCGTCCGACTTCCACAGGTACGGCGGCACGGCGCTCGCGAAGACGAGCTTCTTCACCTTCGACGTCCCGTAGGTCGAGACGTAGCGTGCCAGTTCGCCGCCGCCCATCGAGAAGCCGATGAGGGTGACGTCCGACAGGCCGAGCTCGGTGATGAGCTTGTCGAGGTCGGCCGCGAACGTGTCGTAGTCGTAGCCGCCCCACGGCTGCGACGACTGGCCGAAGCCACGGCGGTCGTAGGCGATGACGCGGTGGCCGGCCTCGACGAGTGCGGGGACCTGGCCCTCCCACGAGCGGCCGGAGAGCGGCCAGCCGTGGATGAGGACCACGGGGTCGCCCGTGCCGAGGTCGTCGTAGTGCAGGTCGATGTCGTGGCCGTTCTCGGCGCCGACGGTGATGAAGGGCATGGTGCCTCCTGTCGTTGGTTTCCGTGGAACGTGCTCGATGCAACGCCCGCTCCGCTGACGGAACCTGACCGCGTGCGGTGACCGGACAGCGCACCGGCGCGCGCGGAGGTGGGAGGATCGGGCGGTGACCGACCTGGCGGAGCCGACCCGCGCCTCCCGGCCGGGTCTGCCGACCCGCGTCCGACGCGTGGTGACGGACGGACTGGAGGCGCGGCACAGCGGGTGGACGGCTCCCCTGCTCGTGTGGCTGGCCTCGCGCGTGGTCAGCACCGTCCTGCTGCTCGGCGTCTGGCTGATCGCCACCGCGCAGGGCTGGACGTTCGCGTCCCACCGCCGGGAGGGCACGTTCTGGTCGTTCCTCGGCTCCTGGGACGCGTCCTTCTACCGGACCATCGCGGAACGCGGCTACCCGGCCGTGCTCCCACTCGACCAGGACGGGCACGTGCTCCCGAACGCCTGGGCGTTCCTGCCGGTGTTCCCGACGTTCGTACGCGCGGTGCAGCCGCTCGTCGGCGGGTCCTTCTGGGTGGCCGGGGTGCTCGTCGCGACGCTCGCGGGGGCCGGGGCGTGCGTGGTGCTCTACCGGCTCGTCGCGGCGGTCGCCGACGTCGGGCGCGCGCGGTGGGCGACCGCCCTGTTCGCGTTCGGGCCCACCGGGTTCCTGCTCCAGGTGGCCTACGCGGAGAGCACCTTCCTGCTGCTGCTCTTCGGGGCGCTCCTCGCGCTCGTGCGGCGGCGGTACTGGGCCGTGCTGCCGCTCGGGCTGGTGGCGGCGTTCACGAAGCCGGGGGTCCTCGCGCTCGCGGTCGCGCTCGCGGTGCACCTGGTCGTGCGGTGGACACGCGAGCGTCGGGCGCTGCCGGCGCGGGACGCGGTGGCGATCGTCGTCGCGGGGCTCGGGATCGCGGCGGCCGGTCTGGCGTGGCCCGTGGTCGCCTCGGCGGTGACCGGACGACCGGACGCGTACCTGGACACCGAGCTGTCGTGGTGGGTGGGGTTCGTCGGTCGGCAGCACTTCGCGCCCCTGACGCCGTGGTTCACGATGGCGGGGACCTGGCTCGGGCCGGCCGGGATCGTCCTGGTGGTCGTCGTGCTCGCCGGGGCCGTCTGGTTCTGGACCCGGCGGGGCGTCCGTGCCCTGGGGGTCGACGTGGTGTCGTTCACGGCGGCGTACGCGCTGTACCTCGTCGCGGTGTTCCTGCCGCAGCAGAGCCTGCCGCGGCTGCTCATGCCGACGGCTCCGCTCTTCGGGGCGGACGCGTTCACGGCGACGCGGCGGCGGGCGGTGGGGTGGCTCGTGGTCGGGGTGTGCCTGCAGCCGGTGGCCGTGGTGCTGCTGTGGTTCCTCGGGTACCCGTGAGCCGCGGCGGCGCGGGGCAGCGCGGCGCGCGTGCGGGGCGGGCCGCGGCTTGTTCGGCGTGTCTGCGCACAACGGGAAGCACGCCGAACAACTGAGTTCCGTGGCGCGGCGTGCTTCCGGTTGTGCGGGCGCCCGCGGCGGCCCGGCGGCCCGCCCGAACGCGCGCGCGGCGGCGGCTACGCGTCGAACGTGTGGAACCAGGCGGTGCCGCCCGGGTGCTGCACGGTGATCATCTCGTCGAGGTCCCGGTAGGGCCCGTCCTGGTTGTGGCTCGCCGACTTGATGCGGACGGTGCCGTCCGGCTCGGTGAA
Source organism: Curtobacterium citreum (assembly GCF_006715175.1). Lineage (NCBI taxonomy): Bacteria > Bacillati > Actinomycetota > Actinomycetes > Micrococcales > Microbacteriaceae > Curtobacterium > Curtobacterium citreum. Next base: position 3,330,519 of record NZ_VFMQ01000001.1, read on the forward strand.
CACCTCGGACACGATCGTCACGTGGTCGGGTGACTGATTCGCGTTCCAGTCGTAGAAGACGATGTCCCCGACCTTGACCTTGCTGCGCTCGTCGAGGGGCCGACGGGTCAGACCGAACGTCGACGCGTTCGCGCTGAGCCACGGGTCCATCGACGGGCAGTAGGTCCACGTCGCACTGTGCTGCGCCCCGCCGTCCCGGTTGTACCAGTCGCTCCGCTGCTGCCATCCACGCGCGATCAGCGTCTGGCTGACGTAGTTCGCGCAGTCACCGCCGATCGGGTTCATGGTGCCGTACTCGGCGGTGTTGTAGTCCTCCCAGTGGGCCATCGCGTACTCGAGCTGCCGGTCCACGTCGGTCAGGGCCGCGTACGTCAGCGAGCTCGTCGCGACGGCGGTCGACGCGTCCGGCACCGGTGCGACGGTCGGGCTCGGCGTCGCGGTGGCGTCGTCCTGCGTCGCCCCCGCCTGACCGTCGTTCGCGGCGCTGCCGTTGCCGTCCGACGAGCGGTTCGCCGACGGCGAAGGCTCGATCGCGGTGGTGAAGAGTGCGACGTCCGCGGCTCCGGCGGTGTACATCGCCTGGTGCGGAACCGTGAAGGTCACCTTGGTCGCCGAGGCCTGCACGTCCCGCGCGGCGACCCCGCCGACCGTGACCCCCCGGACGGCACCGAGGCCGGTCCCCGCGATCGTGACCGTGACCCCGCCGGCGAGCGGCACCTGCGCCGGCTCGAGCGAGGAGGCCGCGGGTGTCGCCGTGCCGGCCGCGCTGCCGGACCCGCCGGACGCACGGCCCGAGGCGGCCCCGGTGGGGTCCGATCCGCCGTCCCCACCACGGGAGCAGGCGGCCACGGCGAGGCCGATGCCGGCGACACCGGCGAGCGAGAGCAGCGAACGACGCGTGAACGAGGAAGACATGACCTGTCCAGGGTAGGCGACGGTGCGGCAGGATCACCCGTAGCAACCCGACCAGCACCGGAAGGATCAGACCATGCCCGAGAGCCACGACTTCTTCGTCGCCGCCGACCCCGAGTCCACCCGAGCCCGCGTCCGCGACGCCCTCGTCCGCGAGGGGTACGCCGTCGTCGACGGTGAGCAGGGCGCCCTGCAGGCCACCCGTGGCAGCCTCGGCCTCACGCTGCTCATCGGCGGCCTCGCGAACGACCGCACGTTCCACACCCGACTCGACGTGCAGGTGATGGTCGCGCCCGACGGACGCACGGTCGCCCGCCTGCTCCGCGGTTCCGGCAAGTCCGCGCTGAAGGGCGGTGCGATCGGGATCTCCCGCGGCAACCGCGCGTTCGAGCAGGCTGCGAACGCGATCCACGCCGAGCTCACCCAGGCCGGGATCCTGACGGACAGCATCGCGAGCTGACCGAGCACCGGCAGCAGGCCGGAGAAGCAGAAGGCCACCCCGCGGGGTGGCCTTCTGACTCGGAGTGGAGCTAAGGGGATTCGAACCCCTGACCTTCTCATTGCGAACGAGACGCGCTACCAACTGCGCCATAGCCCCGAGTGCTCGACCACACTAGCACCACGTCACGGACGATCCGAAATCGGTCCGACCCACTCGGGCGTGCCGCGCGGTCGACTCCGGTCAGACCGCGCGACGGCGACGCATGATCGCGTCGAGGTCGGCCTGCTGGAAGCCGTCCTCGTCGAGCACGCCCATGCCCGCCCAGCGGCTCGGCGGGGCCGGTTCCGCCACGGGCTCGGCGGTCGGGGCAGCGGCGGTCTCCTGCCCGCGCGGCTCCGGCGCGGGCGCCCGCAGTCCGAGCCGCTCGGCGAGCCGGCCCTGGTCGTGCGCGGAGAGCGAGGCGACCGCTTCCTCGACGTCCGGCCGCATCCGCGACACCCTGGCGAGCGAAGGGTCCGTCTCGGCGGCGCGGATCGCCGCGGCCTCGGCGTCCGCCTCGGCCTTCGCCGCGGCGACGCGCTCCCGCAGCCGTGCGGCGAGCTCCGCGGACGACTCCGGCGAGGGGGTCGGTGCGGCGGGGCGCTCGACGTAGAGCGGCTTCGGGACGGCAGCCGGCGGAGTCCAGGTGCGGTCGCGCGTGGGCTCCGTCTGCTGTTCCGTGGGCAGCGGCGGCGCCGGGTCCGTCCACGTGGTCGACGGCCGGGAGGCACGGCGCGCGTCGGCAGCGCCGGCTGCGGCACGCGCCTTCCGCGCCTGGGCGACCTGGTGCAGCTGGGCGAGCACGGCGGCGGACGCTCCGGCCGCGACGAGTCCGGCGACCGCCACGAGCCACGCGGACGGTGCGGCGACGAGGACGACGAGCGCGACGACGAGGCCGATCGCGCCGAAGGTCGTCGCGCCGAGCCGGGACCGTCGCATCCGACGGGCGGTCAGTGCGGGGACGGCCGACACACGCTCGAGCTGGGGCTGCTGCTCGGCGAGTCGCCGGGTGATCTCACGCTGCCGAGCAGCCTCGTGGGCGCGGACGATCGCGGCGCGCTTCGCTTCCTCGGACCGCGCGACGCGCTGCGCCTCGGCGAGCGACCGGGCGTTCATCTCGACGCGGACCTCGTCCGGCAGCTCGGCGGTCTGGGCGAGGATGCGGAGGGTCTGCTGCAGCCGGATGGCGTTGCGCTCGGTGGCGAGGTACTGGCGTCGGGCGGCCCACGAGGGCATCAGGTAGACGACCCAGAGCACGGCCGCGATGAGCAGGACGATGCCGCCGCCCCAGGAGCCGATACCTGCCATGGGGCAACGGTAGGGGTGCGGGTTCCCCTGGCGGGTGATTGCCGGTCGCGTGTTGCGCGGGTCGCGACGGATCCGGTGGAGGCGGGGCGCGCCTCCCGGCCGTCACTGGATGCGCGCGGTCACTGGATGCGGGGACGGGTGTCGAGCGGCATGGCGGCCTCGTCGCGGGCCGCCAGCGGCACGCTGCCGACGCCGGCCGGGACGCGACCCGCCACCCAGCGGTCGAGGACGCCCTCGCGGACCTCCTCCGCGACGAGGGCGAAGCAGAAGTGGTCGCGCCAGTCGCCGTTGATGTGGATGTAGCGGCGGCGGAGTCCCTCGTACCGGAAGCCGAGCTTCTCGACGACCCGCAGGCTGGGGGCGTTCTCCGGACGGATGCAGATCTCGATGCGGTGGATGCCGACGACCCGGAAGCAGTGGTCGACGGCCATCGCGACGGCGATCGGGGTCACGTTGTGCCCGGCGGCGTCCTCGACGACCCAGTAGCCGATCGACGCGCTCGCGAGGGAGCCGTAGGAGATGCCGGACACGTTGAGCTGGCCGACGAAGCGACCGTCGAGCTCCATCGCGAACGGGAGCCCGAGCCCGGCGCGGGCGTTGGCCTGCAGCGCGCGGATGCTGCCGCGGACGTCCGTCGACACGTGGCCGGACGGGTTCGTGGCCTCCCACGTCCGGAGCCAGCTGCGGTTCGAGGCCAGGGCGACGTCGAGGTCGCGTGTGTCCCGGAGGCGGAGGGGCCGGATGGTGACCCGCCCGTGGGACAGGGTCGGGATCGTCGTCATCGCTGTGGTTCCTCCGGTACCCGGTGGTCGGCCGGGTGGATGCACGAACGGGCCCGGGGGTGACCCCCGGACCCGTTCGCACGGGGTCGGCTATTCGCCCGCGTTGAACTCCTTGAGCCACGACTTGAGGTCGGGGCCGAGGTCATCGCGGTCCGAGGCGAGCTGCACGATCGCCTTGATGTAGTCGAGTTTGTCACCGGTGTCGTACCGACGTCCACGGAACACGACGCCGTACACGCCGCCGGTCCACTCCTCGGCGCCGGCCATCTTCATGAGGGCGTCGGTGAGCTGGATCTCGCCGCCCTTGCCCGGCTCCTGCTTCTCGAGGACGTCGAAGACCTCGGGGCGGATGACGTAGCGGCCGATGATGGCGAGGTTCGAGGGGGCTTCGCCCTGCGGGGGCTTCTCGACCAGGCCGGTGATCTTCACGACGTCGTCGGTGTCGGTCTCCTCGACCGTCGCGATGCCGTACATGTGGGTCTGCGAGGCCGGGACCTCGAGGAGCGCGACGATCGTCGCGTTCTTCTCGCCCTGGACCTCGATCATGCGCTTGAGGAGCGGGTCGCGGGCGTCGATGATGTCGTCACCGAGCAGGACCGCGAACGGCTCGCGCCCGACGTGCATCTTGGCCCGGAGCACCGCGTGGCCGAGGCCGAGCGGGTCGCCCTGGCGGACGTAGTGCATGTCGGCGAGGTCGGTCGACTGGTTGACCTTCTGGAGCTTCTCGTGGTCGCCCTTCTTCTTCAGGGTCTCCTCGAGCTCGGACACGTGGTCGAAGTGGTTCTCGAGCGCGTTCTTGTTGCGCCCGGTGATCATCAGGACGTCGGTGAGTCCGGCGCCGACGGCCTCTTCCACCACGTACTGGATCGCCGGCTTGTCGACGACCGGGAGCATCTCCTTCGGCATCGCCTTGGTCGCGGGGAGGAAGCGCGTGCCCAGGCCTGCGGCCGGGATCACCGCCTTCGAAATCTGGAAGCCCATGCCGTCGAACGTATCGGATGACCCCTGCACGGGGCATGTCGTCACTGCTGGGGACACGGCTTCCCGCGTCGAGCGGCGGGAAGCCGCATCGAGCCCGCTCGCTAGACTCCTCGCCATGACCGCCGACCTCGGGAACGAGAAGCGAGCCCTGCGGGCCGAGCTCCGGCAGCGCCGGCGCACCCGGACCGCGACCGAACGGGACGGCGACAGCCTCGCCCTGACCGCGACCCTGCAGCGCTTCGTCGAGGAACGGCAGGTCCGCTCCCTCGCACTGTACCTGTCGGCGCCGGACGAGCCCGACGTGCGACCGTTCCTGAACTGGGCGCACGAGCACGGCGTGCGGGTGCTCCTGCCGGTGACCCGCGAGGACGGCTTGCTCGACTGGGCCGTCGGCGACGGCGAGTCCGAGCGCGAGGGCCTGTCGGGCATGCCCGAGGTGGTCGGCGAGGTGCTCTCCCCACTCGCCCTCGGCGACGTCGACGCGATCCTGACCCCCGCGGCCGCCGTCGCGAGGGACGGCTGCCGGATGGGCTGGGGCCGCGGCTACTACGACAAGACGCTCGGGTCCATGGCGAACCGTCCGCCCGTCTATGCTGTGATCTTCGACGCGGAGTACCTCGACGAGGTCCCGCGCGAGGCCCACGACGAACCCGTCGACGGCATCATCACGCCGTCGCGCATCATCACCTTCCGGAGCTAGGGTGCCCACCTACTCGTACCGCTGCACCGCGTGCGACAACGCCTTCGACGTCAAGCAGTCGTTCTCCGACGCCGCACTCACCGAGTGCCCGGTGTGCGGGGGCGTCCTGCGCAAGGTCTTCTCCCCCGTCGGCGTGACGTTCAACGGCGGCGGCTTCTACCGCACCGACTCGCGGTCGACGCCCTCGTCCGGTGGCCCGTCGTCGGGTGGCTCGTCGTCGGGTGGCTCGTCGTCCGGCGGCTCGTCGTCCGGTGACTCCTCGTCGAGCACGTCGAAGGCCGCACCGAAGAAGACCGAGTCGAAGCCGGCCGCGCCCAGCGCCTCCTGACGAGGACTCGTCCCCGTCGGTACGGTGGGGTCTCCTCGACACGGAAGGAGGCCCGCGTGAAGGGCTTCAAGGAGTTCCTGCTCCGCGGGAACGTCATCGACCTGGCCGTCGCGGTCGTCATCGGTGCGGCGTTCACCGCCATCGTGACCGCGATCGTCAACGCCGTCATCAACCCGGCGATCGGCGCGGTCTTCAACGCGTCGAGCCTGGACAAGGCGCTGCCCGTCGCGATCCCGACCGTCTCGGGCGGCGAGGCGGTGATGTACTTCGGCGCGGTGATCGGCGCGGTCATCAACTTCGTCATCGTCGCGGCGGTCGTGTACTTCGCACTCGTGCTCCCGGTGAACCACCTCAAGAAGCTCGCCTTCGAGCGGGTGCAGAAGAACCAGGAGCAGACGCCGCAGGACGTCCCGCCGACGGACGTCGAGGTGCTGCTCGAGATCCGCGACCTGCTGCGCACGCAGAACGGCGCCGCGGTCGGCACGGGTGGCGGGGCGCACGTGGCCCCGTCGACCGCGCCCGAGGGTCCGGGGATCGCCGGCACGACCAAGCTGTAGCGCGCTGGGCGACCGCGGTCGCCCCGCTCCGAACCACGGAACCGACGTCGAACCATGCACGTGTGCTGATTCCACGTCGGTTTCGTGGTTCGATCCGCCCGCGATGGCGGGCGGCGCGTCAGCGCGCGCGGGACTCCGCGCGGTGCTTCGCGGCGAGGGCCCTGGCGTACTGCACGCCCGCGACGACGTGTCCGATCGTCCCCGCCCAGACGAACACGAGCGCGGTGACCCGCACCCAGTCGTGGTCGGCCGCGAACGACGTCGACGAGAACAGCAGCAGCGGCAGGCCGACGAACAGCAGGGCCGAGCGCACCTTGCCGGTCCAGGTGACGTCGAGGTCGGGATCGCCACGGAACCACAGCCCGGACAGCAGCGCCAGCACCGCGTCGACGAGCACGATGATCGCGACGCTCGGCCACGGCAGCAGTCCGACGAGCACGAGCGACAGCACGATCGCGATGATGGCGAGCCGGTCGGCGATCGGGTCGAGGGCCTTGCCGAGCTTCGAACCCTGGTCGAACTTCCGCGCGATGAACCCGTCCGCCCAGTCGCTCACGCCGAGGACGACGAGGGTCACCAGGGCCCAGCCCGAGTGGTGTGCGACGACGAGCCCGATGAACACCGGGATCAGCAGGAAGCGGACCACCGTGATCAGGTTCGGCCACGTCTGCCAGTCGGGGCGCTGCCGCACGGTGTCAGTCATCGCGTCCCAGGCTACCCGTCACCAGTGCGGGGGGACGTCGCGGCGGAGCTGGTCGTCGTTCTCCCCCGTGCGGTGCCGCGGCGGTTCCGGTGCGGGAGCGGGGTCGCTGCCCGGCACCGGCTGGGTGGTGACGCGCCGACGGGGTCGCGCCGTGCCTCCAGGCCGGTCCCCCGTCTCCGGTCCGGCAGCCGCCGGCCGGACGGGAGGCGCGGGGTCCGGCGCGTCGTCGGCCCGCGTCCACGTGCCCACCAGCTGGTCCGTGTCGGGCGTCACCGGTCCCGCGGGCCGGTGCGCCCTGCGGCTCATCGGCGGGCGGGGCCCGGAGCGGGCACGCGGGGCGCGAGATCCGACGCGCTCATCGGCGGGCCGGGATCGGCGGGATGCTGATCTCCTGGGTGGCCCCGCGGTCGACGCCGAGCACCGACGCGACCGTGTCCGCGACGCGGTCCGGGTCGGAGAACAGCTGGAAGGCGTGCACACGCACGTAGTGCCAGCCGAGTCGACGGAGCACCTCGGGACGGAGTCGCAGGCTCTCGCGGAGCGACCCGCGGACGAGCGACGCGTCGGTCTCGATCGTGACGCAGACCCCGCCGTGCGCGGCCACCAGGCCGAGCTTCCCGCGGTGCCCGAGCGCCACCGGGATGCCGCGCATCTCGAGGCGTCGCGCCAGGTCGACGAGCAGCGGGTCGGAGTCGTCCGGCACGTACTCGGCCGTGGTGCGCGCGCGGACCTCGGCGAGGATCTCGGCCAGCGCGACGGTGCCGTGCCCCATCCGCTCGGCCTCGATGTCGGACGGCTGGAAGCACGTGACGATGACCATCGAGCGGCGCGCACGGGTCATCGCGACGGCGAGCAGGCGCTCCCCGCCCGGCTTGCCGAGCGCCCCGAAGTCGCGGAGGACCCGGCCGTGCGGCGTCCGCCCGTAGCCGATCGAGAACACGACGCGGTCGCGGCTCTGGGCGACCGACTGCTCGAGCGTCGCGACGATGAACGGCTCGGCCCGGTCGCCGATGACGAACTCGGTGAGGTCCTTGTGTCCCTGCGCGGCCGTCAGGACCGCCTGCTCGACGCGGACGGCGTGCTTCGCGGAGGCCGTGATGACCATGAGCGACTCGGACGGCCGGGTGCGGGCGTGCTCCATGACCAGCCGGACGACGCGGTCCACCTCGGCATCGACGCTCTCGACGGCGCCGGACTCGGGGTCCGGGACCGCCTTGCCGTCGCTGACGTAGTCGATCGCGATCGAGCCGTGCCCGAGGAACGACCCGGCCCACGGCAGCGACTCGATGCGGCCGCCGTAGAAGCGCCGGTTCACGAGCTCGGCGAGGTCCTCGCCGCCGGCGCGGTACGACCGCGTGAGCGACAGGGTCGGCAGCAGCGTGGAGAGCTTCGCCAGCGCGGAGTCGGCGTGCAGGGCGTCGAGCGTGCCCTCGTCCACCTGCAGGGCGCGGTGGTCGGGGTCGACGGCGATCCGGAACGGCGACGGCGTCTGCGTCACCGGGTCGCCGAACGCGACCGTCTGCCGGGCGCGACGGATCGCACCGACGGTCTCGGCGATCGTGACGGCGCCGGCGTCGACCAGGATGACCGTGTCGAACGGCATCGTGTCGGCGATCTGCGCGACCTCGTACGGCGATGCGAGCCACACGGGCGCGATCGACCGGGACAGGTGCGGCGCGGAGTCCTGGAGCAGGCGCGAGGTGATCGCGCCCTCCTTGAGCTGAGTGCGGAGTGCGGTCGCCTCTTCCGGCCAGTCGACGAGACCGACCTTCCAGTTCTCGGCGAGCTGCCACGCCAGACCCTGGGACACCCCGGCGGCGTGCGCGTCGTCGACGAGCCGGAAGTCCGCCTCGACGCGGTCGAGCATGTCGGTGTTGCCACCGAGCAGCGCCCGGTCGGACTCGAGCATGGTCTCGAGGGCGGACTGCCACCACGCGAGCTCGAGCTCGGCGGGCACCTGGGTGTCCGGGACGTGGCGGTTCGCCAGGTCGGTGATGAGCGGCTCGAGCTGCAGGTCGCGCAGGGTCTGCATGAGCTCGGTGCGCTCCTGCAGGTTGTGCAGGACGTCGGACTCCTCGGCCAGGCGCGCGATCGTGGGGACGAGCTCGTCGATGGGCAGGTTGGCCAGCTGGGTCTCGCGGGATGTGCGGCCGAGCGGCTCGTCCAGGCGCGCGAGGTCCTGCACGACGTTCGAGAAGAGCACCTGGACGTCCCCGATGCCCGTGGGCACCTCGGGGTTCACGCCGGCGGCGACGTACCGCTGCCAGAGCACGCGCTGCTGCTGCACGCGGGTCAGGGCCTCGTGCAGGTCGGACACGTGCACGCCCGGGCGGACGTACTCGCGCGCGAGCTTCTTCAGCCGGCGCCGGTTCGTGGACGACATCGGGGCGCCCTCGCCGCGCGGGGCGGTGGCGGCGACGAGCTCGGCGACCGAGCGGTCGAACACGACGGGCAGGAAGCGGTCGAGCGTGTCCCGGATCTCGGTGAGCAGGCGGAGGTAGATGCCGAGCTCGTTGATGGTCGTGAACTGCCGCATGTGCGTCGAGGCGACGAGGTCCTGCGCGCGCCGGAGCAGCGTCGGCAGCCCGTCGGCGTCGAGGTCCTGCGCGGTGCGGTGCGCCCGCTGCGCCCCGTCGCTCGAGCCGAACTTCGCGCCGTACCAGGGCGAGTCGTCGGGCCCGTAGCGGAACTCGCCGAGGTTCGCCGCGCTGACCATGGTCTCGGCGACGCGCGAACGCCCCTCGACCATGCTCGTCACCGAGGTGGACGACAGGCGCGCGGTCGTCGACGGCGGCACCGGCAGGAGCGAGAGCCGGGACAGCTCGACCAGGCAGTCGAGCACGGAGACGCGGAAGTGCCGGTCGACCCGGGTCAGCGAACCGCGGTAGTCCGTGAGGACCTTGCGGAGCCGGACCAGGGCGTCGTCGACCTCGCGGAGGTTCGGCCTGGACGCCTTCTCGTTCCGGGCGATCGCGCGGACGACGTCACGGCGGAGCGTCGACGGCGTGACGGCGACCCCGGGGAGCTGCACCTCGGCGAAGCGCGCGGCGATCCCCCGCAGGGTCGCGCGGCGCGGGCTGACCACGAGGACGCGTTTGTTCGCCGCGACGAGCCCGCCGAGCGCGTTCACGATGGTCTGCGTGCCGCCGGTGCCGGGGAGGGTCTTCACCACGATCGAGTTGCCGGCCGTGATCTGCGCGATCACGTTCTCCTGCTCGTCGTCGGCGTCGAGCAGGAGCGTGTCGGTCTCGGGGCTGCGCTCGTCCGACGGCGTCTGCTCGACCGGGTGGTACGACTGCTCGACCTGCCACTTGGCGCTCGGGTTGCCGGCGAGGGCGTCGAGGACCGGGTGCGACAGGTCCTCGGTGTCCTCGACCAGGCCGCTCGCGACCTCGGCGAAGGTCGACACGACCAGGCGCGCGTGCACCGAGAAGCCGGGGATGTGCGCGGTCAGGCCGCGGAGCCGGTCGATGACCGGGTTCGGCGTGAACGAGCCGTCCTGCTGCGCGAGAGCGACGAAGGACTGCGCGTCGAGGATGACGCCGTACTGCTCGTGCAGGGCGTCGGCGAGGCCCGGGTTCAGGACGGGTTCGCCGAGCAGACGGACCTCGAAGTCGCGGCCGTGGCGTCGGATGGCCAGCGGGCGGAGGAGCACGGGGCCGCGGAAGTGCTCGTCGGCGTGCGTCCAGTCGGCCATGCCGATGCCGAGCTCGACCGCGTCGATGCCGCGGACCGTGGCGAGCTCGGTGCCCTTCTCCTCGACCCGGGCGGCGGCGACGCGGGCGGCGCGGAGCGCCACCTCGTCGCGGATCAGGCTGGAGAGCAGGGTGGTCTTGCCGGTGATGAACTGCGCGAGGCCACCCGGGTGGGTGGTCGAGAGCTCGATGCGGGTGCGCGGGTGGTCGCTGAAGTGCGTGAGGGGGCTGACGCCGCCGACCCCGGTCAGCTGCTTCCGCCACGCGTCCCACGCGGGTTCCGCGGCGTTGCCGGCCTGGAGGCGCGGATCACCCAGGCTGATCGCCTGCGGACTCGTGAGCTGCAGCTCCGGCCGCAGGGTCCGGTCCGGTTCGTCCGTCACGACGTTCGCTCCCTGCTCCACCTGCTGGTCGTCCTGCTCCCCCCGGCCGTCGGCGGGCACGGCGCGGCCGCGCGCGGGGACGTCGCCGTTCGCGTCGCCCTCGTCGTCGGTCACCCTGTCCGCTCGCCACACATCGGACACTGTAGGCGGAAGCGACCGCCCTCTCTGGCAATGAACCGAGGTTTCCGGGATTCCGGGCCGCCCCGGGACGGTCGGGCTCCCCCGCCACCCGCGTGTGGTACCAACGTGGACATGGCCATCGACGACCGCACCACCACGTCCACCCCTGCGCCGGACCGGCGTCGATCGGTCCCCGCCGAGATCTCCCGTTCGTGGCTCCTCGTCCCCGGCACCGCCGCCGACCGGTTCGAGCGGGCGCAGCGGTCCCGGGCCGACCAGATCATCCTCGACGTCGAGGACGCGGTCGACCCCGCCGCCAAGCCGGGCGCCCGCCAGACGGTGGCCTCGTGGCTCGCCGGCGGCGGTGAGGCCTGGGTGCGGATCAACGACGTCACGACGGACTTCTGGGCGGACGACGTCGAGGAGCTCCGCGGCCTGCCCGGCCTGCAGGGCGTCATGCTCGCGAAGACCGAGTCGCCCGCACAGGTCACCGACACGTGGCACCGGCTCGGCGGCCACACGCCCGTGATCGCGCTCGTCGAGTCGGCGCTCGGCATCGAGGAGGCGACGTCGATCGCCCGCGCGCAGGGCGCCTTCCGACTGGCGTTCGGCTCCGGCGACTACCGCCGTGACACCGGCACCTCCGCCGACACGATGGCGATGGCGTGCCCGCGCTCCCGGCTCGTCGTGGCGTCCCGCGTCGGCGACCTGCCCGGGCCGATCGACGGCCCGACGGTCGGGTCCGCGCACGCGATCCTGCGTGAGCAGTCGCAGGTGGCGGTGTCCCTCGGCCTGACCGGCAAGCTCTGCCTGGACACCGAGCAGCTCCCGGTCATCAACGAGGTCATCTCCCCCACGCCGACCGACGTGGCCTGGGCGCAGGACTTCCTCGACGACTTCGAGGCCCGGGGCCGGGTGATCCGCGACGGCTCCGACCTGCCGCGACTCGGCCGTGCGCAGAAGATCCAGCGACTCGCCCAGGCGTTCGGGGTCGAGGCGCGGTAGACCGGTCCCCATGACCTGGTCGAACGTGCCCGGCGGTCCGCCGCAGTCCTCGCCCACCGGCGGTCCCCACGACCGCGACGCCCAGCAGCGGGCCGAGTGGGCGCGCGGCGGGACGACACTGTTCCCCGCCGGGCGCATCGCCGACCGGGTGTCGACCGTGCTCCTGCTCGTGTTCGGCGCCGTGATGACGCTCGTCACGGCGGTCGTCGGCATCGTCGCGCTCGTCTCCGCCACCGCTGGGTGCGACGCCGCGACCGGGTGCTCGCCCGGCGGCTACCTCGGCGGGACGGCCGTCGCGGTCGGCGGCGCCTTCATCGTCGGCGTCGCGACCGTGGTGCTGACGATCGGCGCCTGGCTCCGGCGGCGCTCGTCGTGGTGGATCGCCGCGATCGGCTTCGTCCTGGCGATCGCCGTGATCACCTGGGGCGGCGTGGTGTTCGCCGACGCGGCGGACGGTGTCGGGACGGCAGGGACCGCGACCGCAGCACCGTGAGGGTCTCGCGGACGTCGGTCGCCGTCGTCGGGGGCGGCCCCGCCGGTGTGGTGCTCGGGCTGCTCGTCGCTCGGGCCGGCGTCGACGTGCGGGTCGTCGAGTCGCATCACGACTTCAACCGCGACTTCCGCGGCGACACCGTGCACGCCTCGACCATCCGACTGCTCGACGAGCTCGGGCTCGGCGACCGGTTCCGGGCGCTCCCACAGTCGCGCCTCGACGACTTCTCGCTGCCCCGGCCGGACGGGTCACGGCTCGTGCTCGGCGAGTTCTCGCGGCTCCGTCCGCCGTACGACCACGTCGCGATGGTGCCGCAGTGGGACCTGCTCGACCTGCTCACCACCGCGGCGCGCCAGGAGCCCTCGTTCACCATCACCATGGGCACCGCGGCCTCCGACCTGATCGTGGAGGACGGGCTGGTCACCGGCGTGCACCTGACGCCGCGCGACGGCGGCGAGCCCGAGGAGCTGCGCGCCGACGTGGTCATCGCGTGCGACGGCCGGAACTCGGTGTTGCGTGCCGCGGCGGGACTGCGTCCGCGACGCTTCCCGGTCGGGTTCGACACGTGGTGGTTCCGGTTGCCCCGCCACGAGGACGACGACGCGACCGCGCTCGTGCCGGCCTTCACCGGTCGAGACGTCCTGCTCGCCTTCCCGCGGCAGGGGTACCACCAGGTCGCGTACTTCGCGCCGAAGGGGTCCGACGCCGCCCTGCGTGCCGCGGGCGTCGAGGCCTTCCGGGCGCGGATCGCGCGGCTGCGACCGGACTTCGCCGACCGGGTGGAGGGCATCCGGTCGATGGACGACGTGCACGTGCTCGACGTCCGGACCGACCGGCTCCGTCGCTGGTGGCGTCCCGGGCTGCTCTGCATCGGCGACGCCGCGCACGCGATGTCCCCGGCCGGCGGGGTCGGCATCAACCTGGCCGTGCAGGACGCGGTCGCGACCGCCACCGCCCTGGTCCCCGCACTCCGGCAGGGGCTGCGCGGCCGGGCCCTCGACCCCGCGCTCCGGGCCGTGCAGCGCCGTCGGACGCCCCCGACCGTCGTGGTGCAGACGGCGCAGCGGTTCCTGCACCGGGTGGTGTTCGAGCGCGCCTTCGCCGGGCGGCTGCAGGGCGGGCCACCGCTCCTGCCCGTGCTGCTCGCCCGGTGGGTGCCCCCGGCGCGGGGCCTCTACGCGCGGGCGGTGGCGTTCGGACCGCTGCCGGAGCACGCCCCCGCCTGGGCACGGCGCTGACCGCCAGGAACGCTCAGGCCGGCAGGGGCTTCTGCCAGCGGTCGATCCGCACCGCGATGCGCTGCGTGGTCTGCCCGTCCCAGTCGGCGTCGAGCCCGTGGTCGACGAGGGCCGCCACGACCGCCGAGGCCGCACTCACGCGGCTGTGCCGGCCCAGGACGGCCCGCCCGTCGGCGGACTGCTCCGCGAGCGCGACGTGGTCCGGCTCGAGGTCGGGCGACGGTCGGAAGGCGCCGTAGGCCAGGTACAGCAGCGCAGTCGGCTCGGCCAGCCGCTCGGCGTCCTGCTGGTGGAAGAACACGTAGGCCCACTCCCGGTGCCCGTCCGGCGCGGTCGGGTCCGGCGTCCGGGCGTCCGCGCACTCGGCGACGCCGTCGGCCTGGTCGACGCCGACCGCCATGCCGGTCACGAAGCCCTGCTCGCGGAGCGTGGCGAAGGCGTCCCGGAGCCGCTCGTACTGTCCGGATCCCGGCTCCCACGCGTGCTGCTCGGTCAGGCGCGCGGCCCAGCGGTCGCGGACGGCCCGCTCGACCACCGGCCGGAGGGTCTCCGGGTCGTCGACCTCGTCCTCGTGCACCTCGACGACCGTCTCGACGACGTCCTCGAACGGGGTGAAGCCGGGCAGGACGAGTGCGTCGATCGTCTCGGCGAGCGCCACGGGGTCGATCGCGACGGGTGCCGGCGCCGGTGCCGGTGTGCTCGTGTCGGGGGTCGCCTCGGAGCGCCGTCGTCGCCACCACCGGAACGCCATGCGCCGATGCTACCGAGCGGCCCCGTGCCCCGGACCCGACCAGACCGGACCGGTCTGGGCGGCGGACGCGAGCCGACCCGTGGGACGGGCACCGTGCCTCCCGGCCGTGCGCACACTGGGCACCCACCCGACGGACGGGCGCATGCTGGCGACATGAAGCAACGAGTCATCGGAGACGTGTCGGTCAGCGCGATCGGACTGGGCGGCATGCCCATGTCCATCGAGGGCCGGCCCGACGAACGGCGGTCCATCGCGACCATCCACGCGGCGCTCGAGGCGGGCGTCACGCTCATCGACACCGCGGATGCCTACCACCTGGCCGGCCACGACGAGGTGGGGCACAACGAGACGCTCATCGCGAAGGCGGTGCGCGAGTTCCACGGCGACACGGACGCCGTGCTCATCGCCACGAAGGGCGGGCACCTGCGCCCCGAGGCGGGGCCGTGGGCGCAGGACGGGCGGCCGGAGTACCTCAAGGAGGCGGCGAAGGCCTCGGCGAAGCGACTCGGCGTCGACGCCGTCGGGCTGTACCAGTTCCACCGGCCGGACCCCGCGGTCCCGTACGCCGACTCGGTCGGCGCGCTCGCCGAACTGCTCGACGAGGGGGTCATCCGGATGGCGGGGATCTCGAACGCCGACCCGGACCAGATCCGCACGGCGAACGAGGTCCTCGGCGGGCGACTGGCGTCGGTGCAGAACCAGTTCTCGCCCGCGTTCCGGTCGAGTGAGCCCGAGCTGGAGCTGTGCGACGAGCTCGGCATCGCGTTCCTGCCCTGGAGCCCGCTCGGCGGCATCGCGAAGGCCGCGGACCTGGGCACCGCGTACGAGGACTTCGCGGTCATCGCCCGGGAGCGCGGGGTGTCCCCGCAGGTCGTCGCGCTCGCGTGGGAGCTGCGGAAGAGCGACGTCGTCGTGCCGATCCCGGGGGCGTCCCGGCCGCAGTCGATCCTGGACTCGGTCGTCGCGGCGACCGTGAAGCTCCGCGACGAGGACGTCGCCCGGCTCGACGCCGCACGGCCTGCGGCCTGAGGCACGGGCGCTGCGGCGCGCGCGGCGCGAGGTCCTGCGCGGCGCGTCTGCCGCGCTCCCGCTCCCCCGGCGCAGCGACGCCCCGTCCGGCAGTGGTGCCGGGCGGGGCGTCGTCGTGCGGCTCGGGGTCAGGCCGTGCAGACCTTCTGGAACTCGGTGCCCGCGTCCTGGACCTTCTGCGTCGTCGCAGTGAAGGCGGAGAGGTCGGCGGACTTCGGGTCCTTCGCGATCGACTCGATCTGGGTGAGCATCTCGTCGTAGGCGGAGCGGAACGCCTCGGCCTTCGGCTTCACGTCCGTGTTCTGCACGGCGTCGACGCCGTCGGAGAGCGACTGGTCGAACTCCTTGAGCTTCGCGACGGCGGCGTTCGGGTCGGACTGCAGCGCGGAGACCTGGGACTGCAGGCCCTTCGCGGCGTCCTCGACCTTCGACTGGAAGGCGGAGCAGGCCTCGGCCTTCGACTGGGACGACGCCTGCGACGACGCCTTCGGTGCGCTGCTCTGTCCCGTGCTGCCGCTGCCGCTCCCGCTGCTGTTGCCGTTGCCGTTGCCGCCCGATCCGCCGGCCGAGCAGCCGGCGAGCAGTGCGACGGCGAGTGCGGCGGTCGCGAGTGCGGTGGTCTTCCTGGCCATGTGGGTCCCCCTGGAGTCCGTGCCCGCGCCTCGGTCGTGCGCGGGTCGCCGTCGACGGTACATGGCGGACGCACAGGTGGTCGCGGGTCCCGGGGCTAGCGTCGAGGGCATGCAGGCGATCACGGCACACGACGGCGCACCCCGACTCGACGAGCTCCCGGACCCGGTGGCCGGTCCCGGCGAGGTCCTGGTCGAGGTCGCCGCGGCCGGGGTGAACAACGCGGACCTGCAGCAGGTCGCCGGGAACTACCCGCCGCCGCCCGGCGCTTCGGACGTGCTCGGCCTCGAGGTCTCCGGCACCGTCCGTGCCCTGGGCGACGGGGGGACCGGGTTCGCGGTCGGCGACCGGGTCTGCGCCCTGCTGTCCGGCGGCGGGTACGCCTCGCTCGTGGCGGTCCCGGCGGCGCAGGTGCTCCCGGTCCCGGACGGCGTCGACCTGGTCGAGGCCGCGGCGCTGCCCGAGGCGGCGTGCACGGTCTGGTCGAACCTCGGGATGATTGCGGGCCTGCGTGCCGGGCAGACACTCCTGGTGCACGGCGGCACCGGCGGGATGGGCTCGCACGCGGTGCTGCTGGCGAAGGCCATGGGTGTCCGGGTGATCGCGACGAGCGGCGGCGAGCGGAAGGTCCGGGCGTCGCAGGAGCTCGGCGCGGACCTGGTCGTCGACCACCGCACCGAGGACTTCGTCGAGCGGGCCCTGGCGTTCACGGACGGCCGCGGGGTCGACGTCGTGCTCGACGTCGTCGGCGCGGACTACCTGGCGAAGCACCTCGCCGTCCTGGCGCCGAACGGGCACATCGCGGTCATCGCGGCGGGCAGCGGCAGGACGGGCGAGCTCGACTTCGGCGCGATGATGCGGAAGCGCGCGACGATCAGCGCCACGACCCTGCGCGCCCGGCCCCTCGACGAGAAGGCCGCGATCGTCGCCGCGGTCCGGGAGCACGTCTGGCCGCTCGTCGCCGACGGCAGCGTCCGACCCGTCGTGGACAGCGTGCTGCCGCTCGCCGACGCCGCCGAGGCGCACCGCCGGGTGCGCGACGGCGAGGTGGTCGGGAAGGTGCTGCTGCGCCCGTAGCAAGGCCTCCGCAGAACGCAACGTCGGCGGTTGCTCGCAGCGTCATACCGCTGCGAGCAACCGCCACGGTTGCGTTCTGCGGAACGCGAGACGCGGGACGCCGGGTCAGGCGTGGACGCGCGCCAGGAACTCGACGAGGGCGGGGTGCTGCGGGCGGTCGAGCACGTCGGCCGGGGCGCCCTGCTCGACGACCTCGCCGCGGTGCAGGAACACGATCCGGTCGGCGACCTTCCGGGCGAACTGCATCTCGTGCGTGGTCATCAGGATCGTCGAACCCTGCTCCTTGAGCTCGCGCACCAGGTCGAGCACCTCGCCCACGAGCTGCGGGTCGAGCGCGCTCGTCACCTCGTCGAGCAGGAGCAGCTCCGGCGAGGTCGCCACCGCACGCACGATCGCGACGCGCTGCTGCTGCCCGCCGGAGAGCCGGTCCGGGTACGCGTCCGCGAAGTCCGACAGTCCGATCCGCTCGAGCAGCCGCCGGGCCGTCGCCTCGGCCTCGGCCCGCGGGACGCCGTGCACCCGACGGGACGCGAGCGTCACGTTGTCGAGGACGCGCATGTGCGGGAACAGGTTGAACTGCTGGAAGACCACGCCGATGCGCGCGCGGGTGGCGTCGACGTCGATGCGCGGGTCGGCGATGTCGGTGCCCTGGAGCAACACTTCGCCGTCGTCGATGCCCTCGAGCAGGTTCACGGTCTTGAGGAGCGTCGACTTCCCGGAGCCGGACGCCCCGATGACGCAGATCACCTCGTGCCGGTGCACGGTCAGGTGGATGCCGCGCAGGACCTCGTGCCCACCGAAGGACTTGCGCAGACCGCGCAGTTCCAGGACGGGGACCGACGCGTCGGACGCACCACGTGCCTCCGGGCCGGTGGTCGGACGCCAGGCGCGGCTCGCCCCCGCAGCGGATGCCTCGGTCACACGGTCCCTCCGATCTGCTCACGGCGCTGCTGGCGCCGCGCGACCGCGTCGGTGACGCGGATCAGCGGCAGGCTGATCCCGACGAACAGGAGTCCGGCGACCAGGTACGGCGTGAAGTTGTAGGCCTCGGCCTGGGCGATCTGCGCGCTGCGGACCGCGTCCACGGCGCCGAGGATCGACACGAGTCCGACGTCCTTCTGCATCGACACGAAGTCGTTCATGAGCGCGGGCGTGACCTTGCGGATCGCCTGCGGCAGCACCACGAGCCGGAGCGTCCCGGCGTGCGACAGCCCGAGCGACCGGGCCGCGAGCCGCTGCGAGGGGTGCACGGCCTCCATGCCGGCGCGCAGGACCTCGGCGACGTAGGACGAGTAGGTGAGCACGATCGCGATGGTGCCCCAGACCTCGGGGGGCTGGCGCGGGAAGATCCCGAGCCCGGGGATGCCGAAGCCGACCAGGTACAGCACGATGATGAGCGGCAGGCCGCGGAACAGGTCGGTGTACGCCGTCGCGAGCACCCGCAGCGGGAAGAAGACCGGGTTCCGCAGGCCCCGGACGACCGCGAGCAGCGTCCCGAGCACCGCGACGCCGATGCTCGCGAAGAACAGGATCCGGATGTTCAGCCAGAGGCCGAGCAGGACCTGCGGGAAGACGTCGACGGCGGTCTGCGGGTCGAAGAACGACTGCTGGACGGCGGCCCACCCGGGGGTGCTCACCACGCCGAGCCAGAGCACCACCACGACGACGAGCGTCGAGACGACGGACACCACGACCGAGCGGCGGCCGCGCTGCCGGCGGTACAGCCGGCGCTCGGCCTCCACCGCGCTCGGCGCTGGTGTGGCGACCGGGGTGCCGGCGCCTGCGGGGACGGTCACCGGGCTACTTCAGGACGGGGGTGTTGGTCGCCGAGGAGAGCCAGGTCGTCTGCAGCCGCTCGAGCGTGCCGTCGGACTTCAGGGCGGCCAGCGCCTCGTCGACCTTGGTCGTCAGCGCGGAGCCCTTCGGCAGCACGAAGCCGAACTGGTCGCCCGTGCCGTCCTGCGGGAACTGCGCCGAGACCGTGCCGTCGTCGAGCTGCGCGCCGGACATGTAGAAGGCCGTCGGCAGGTCGGTGACGATGGCGTCGATCTGCCCGGACTTCAGGGCGAGGACCGCGTCGTCGTTCGAGTTGAACACCTGCGGGGTGACGCCGAGGACGTCCTTGACGCTCTGGATGCTCGTCGACCCGGCGGCGACGCCGATCGTGTCGCCCTTGAGCGCGGCGACCGTGGTGTCCTTCGCGGCCTTCGACTTCGTCGTGGTCACGACGGCCTGGGTGGTCGTGTAGTACGCCGTGGACATGTCGACGGCCTTCTTGCGCTTGGCGTCGATCGAGAACTGCTGGACGTTGAGGTCCCAGTCCTTCGGGCCGGGGGCGATCGCGCTGTCGAAGGTGCTGCGCTTCCAGACCACGTCGCTCTTGCCGTAGCCCATCTCCTTCGCGACGGCGTACGCCACGGCGGCCTCGAAGCCCTTCCCGGACTGCGGCTCGTTGTCCTCGACCCAGGGCGAGTACGCCGGGTCACCGGTGGCGATCGTGAGCTTGCCCGCGGTGACGTTGCCGTCGGCAGAGCTGCTGCCCCCGCCGGAGCAGGCGGCGAGCGCGAGGGCGGCGACCGCGGCGGTGGCGACGGCGAGGGAGAGACGGCGGGTGCGGGTCACGGGCGGGCCTTCGTCAGGAGGGTCGGGGGCAGGACGCAGTGTACCGGCGGCTGGGATACCAGCGCGACGCCGGCGACGGCACGTGACGCGCGGGGCGGCCGGGCCGGGTCGGGCAGGCGGGCGCGGGTCCGGTCAGGCGGGGTCCGCCATCGTGAAGTCGTCGAACGAGAAGCCGGGCGAGACCATGCAGCTCAGGAGCACCTCGCCGTCGCTCGGCAGGGTCCGCTGCCAGACCCCGCCGCGGACGAACGCCTGCGCGTCGTGCAGCCGGTGCCGGCCGGCGTCCGGGCCGAGCGTGATGCGGTCGCCGGGCTCGGGCTGGTCCCCGCTGCCGCCGAGCTCGAGCACGACGGTGTCGGGTCCGTGCCACATCCAGATCTCGTCGCTCGTCACCCGGTGCCAGGCGGACGCCTCACCCGGGGGCAGCAGGAAGTGGATGAGCGTCGCCGCGGGACGCTGCCCGGCGGGGGTGGCGACCTCGGAGGGCGAGGTCCACGTCCGGACGTACCAGCCGCCCTCGGGGTGCGGGTCCATGCCGAGCGCCGCGGCACGCTGGGGCACGTCGAGCCACTCGAGCACGCGGCCGTCGACGGTGCGACGGGGGACCATGCCGGGACGGGGTGCGGTGTCGGTCATCGGGACTCCTCGGGGGCGGGGACGGGGACGGGGACGGAGACGGAGACGGAGGACGAGCGCGCGGACGCGGTCGGTCACGGGACGGGGACGGGGGTGCCGGCGTCGAACGGGTGCAGGACGCCGTCGCTCGCACGGACCACCCCGCGGACGACGGTGGCGACGGCGCGACCGGCACCGTCCTCGACGAGCTCGGCGAGCGCGTCCGGCACGGTGCGAGCGTCGACGTCGAACACGGCCAGGTCGGCCCGCGCCCCGACGGCCAGGTGCCCGGCGCGGTCCGGCCCGACGGCCAGGCCCATCGCGTGCGCGCCGCCGAGGGTCGCGGCGGCGAGGAGCCGCTCGTGCAGGTCGCGGTGGCCGTAGCCCTGCGCGCGGGCGATGCGGTGCAGGGCCGTGACGTCGGCCATCGGGTCGAGCGAGGGCGACGACGAGAGCGAGTCGGTGCCGATCGCGATCGGACTGCCCTCGCGCAGGTAGTCCGCGACCGGGGGCGGGTCGAGCCCGATGACGGCGTTCGAGCGCGGGCAGAGCGCGACCGCGGTGCCGCGTGCCCGGAGCAGGGCCCGGTCGGCGGCGGTCACGTACACGCCGTGCGCGATGTGGCAGTCCGGCCCGAGGACCCCGAGCCGGTCGACGAACGCGGTGGCGCTCGCGCCGAACCCGAGCGCGCGCATCGCCCGGAAGGACGGGACGTTCGCCAGGTGCCAGTCGGCGCTGTGTCCGCCCCCGGCCGGTCCGACACCGTCGACGCCCTCGAGCCCGGGGACCGGGCCGAGCGCGGTCCGCTCGCCCTCGAACGCGGCCTCGCCGAGGTGCAGGTGCAGGCGGAGTCCGCGCTGCCGCACGATGTCGGGGAGCTCGAGCAGGGGCGCGACGTCGAGCGAGTACGGCGCGTGCGGGGAGAGTCCGGCGCCGGGGGTGGTCGGGATGCGCGCGAGCTCGTCGAGGACCTGGGCGCGGCCGTGCTCCTGCCACGCCTGGTTCTCCTGGTCCATGACCTCCCAGTAGGTGATCCCGCCGAGGCCGTACGAGCCGAGGACGGTCGCCGCCTCGATGTCCGTGACGATGTCCGCGACGCTCGTCACACCGGCGAGCAGCGAGGCCTCGGCGCCGGCGGACGCCTCGGCCCGCCAGTCGTGCGGCAGGGCGTAGTCGACGTTGAACGCGGCGGCCCAGTCCTCGAAGCCCTGGTACTGCCGCTGCCCGACACCCGCCATGCCGGTGTACTGCAGGTGCGAGTGCGCGTTCACGAGCCCGGGCAGCAGGGCACCCCGCCACCGCCGCTCGGTGAACGTCTGGCCGTCGAGCTGGTCGACGACCCAGGAGCGGTCGCCGACGTGCAGGATCCGACCGTCGCGGACCGCCACCGCGCCGTCGGCGATGGGCGGCGCGGTCATCGGGACCACCACGCGGGCGGAGTGGACGACGGTCGGGTGCGCGGCGCTCACGGCCGGTGGTCCGTCGACGGGTCGCCGAAGCGGTGGGTGCGGACGTCCGGCTCGCGGTCCGGCAGGTGGCCGGCGGGACGGACGGGAGGATCGCAGCGGCTCCCCCAGGCGGCGAGCGCCGCGCGGGCGGTCGCCTCGTCCACCGCGGGGTCGACCGGCACGACGGCGCGGTCGAGCTCGTCGCCGTGCTCGAGCAGCATCCGCACGGCTCCGAGCTGCACCGCGAAGGAAAGGTCCATGATCTCGACCGGGTTGCCCTCGGCCGCGCTCGTGTTGACCCCGGCGCCCCCGGCCAGGAGCAGCACGTGGTGGCCGTCCGGCCAGGTCAGGCGCTCCACGCCCGGCGCCTCGGGGACACGGGTCGCCCCGGCGGCCAGGGCGTCCTCGACCGCGACCTCGTGGTCGACCCCGCCGGCGACCGACACGACCGCGCCGGCTGCTGCGGCCCGGAGCACCGCATGGTCGATCGTGTCCGGCACCCCGGTCGCGCTCATCACCAGGTCGGCGTCCCGCACCGCGTCGACGAGCGGCGCCACCGCGGAGCCGGCGAACCGGGCCTGCAGGGCCCGGACCGGGTCGACCTCGGCGACCGTCACCCGGAAGCCGAAGGCGCGGAGTACCTGGGCGACCCCCTCGCCGACGGGACCGGACCCGGCGACGACCGCCGAGCCTCCCGGCCGGACGCGGTGCGCGGACGACGCGAGCCCGTCGACCAGGTCGAGCGTCGCGGCGACCGTCGATTGCCCGGTGCCGTACCGGTTGTCGAAGAAGGTCTTGCTGCGGGCGTCGTTCACGGCGACCACGGGGATGCCGAGCGTGCCGCGCGCCGCCATCGTGCGGAGCGGTCGGAGGCCGCTCGTCGTCTCCTCGGCCGCGCCGAGCATCGTCGGCAGCAGGTCCGGCCGCTCCTGGTGGGCGAGCCGGACGAGGTGCGAGCCGTCGTCGAGCAGGACGTGCGGACGCGTGTCGAGCATCGCGAGCGCGAGGGTCTTCTGCTCGGCGGTCGTCGCCGTGCTCGACGCGTGCACCGGCACACCCGCGTCCCGGAGCGCCTGCGCGACCGCGTCGTCGGTCTCGTCGGCGTGCGCGTAGACGACCACCTCGGCGCCGGCGTCCCGCAGGAGCAGCACGAGGACCGCGGTCTTCGGTTCGAGCACCATCGACACCCCGACCCGGGTGCCGCGGAGCAGGCCGCCGTCCCGGAGCTCGGCGGCGACCGCGCGCGACACCGGCATCGAGCGCCGGGCCCAGCGGATGCGGGCTGCCGCGGCGGGGTCGTCCTCGGGGTCGCGGCCCGTCGAGACGAGGAACACGTCGTCGGACAGCGCCGGGACGGCGAGCACCCCGGGGCGTGCCGGGGTGACCGGGCCGAAGGCGTCCTCGTCGACGGCGGGGACGTACCGGCCGGCGTCCACCACGACGAGGGTGGCGCCGCGGGGGCGGTCGGCCTCGCGTTCGACGGCCGCGGTCGACTCGGCGGGGTCCCCGACGCACCACAGCTGGTCGACGGGCTCGTGCGGCTCGGCCGGACGGGCGCCGAGTCCGGTCAGCAGGGCGTCGAGCGCGGCGGTGTCGCGGGGGTCGCCACCGACGATGCGGTAGGTGCGGGCGGCGACGAGCAGGTTCGTCGCGGCGGCGAAGCGGCGGACGGCTGCCGAGGCCCACGCGGCCCGGGCGGGGTCGGGTCGCTGCGGCATGGGGACATCGTAGGGGGCGGGGGTGGCGGGGCGGGGTGGGGAGTGGCTCGCCCTGGCCGGACCCGCGCGACACGCGCGGCTGGTGTGAATATCTGATTCCTGATGTTTGACGCCGCGGGACCGGTCTTCGATCGTTGAGCGCGGAGGAGATGATGCGCAGAGATCACCGAGGGAAACGGCTCACAGCCGCACTGCTGCTGATGACAGCAGGATTGGCTGCCGTGGGCGCAGCAATGCCAGACCAGGCGATCGTCGCCTGGAGTGCGGCGGTGCTCCTGGCCTCCCTGGCGGCGATCGTGACCCTTGCCATCCACCACAGAAGATGAACACTGCAGCGCTCTCGAAGCGGTTCACGGCCTTCCTCGTCGGGGGTGCCGCGATCGCCATGATCGCGACGACACTGAGTCCGGTCCCAGCCGAGGCAGCGGCCGTCCGAGACCGCGCGGCTGAGATCGCGGACTTCGAGCAAGCCCTCGTCCAGAACCGACTCGACGAGCTCCCCGCGTCAGAACGCGAGGCGGCTGTCCGTCGAGCTGCTCTCGATGATCACCGAACGTCGAGCGGAGCGACGCTCGACGGATCCACCGCGACGGTGCTCGCGAACGGCAGCGGCTCCGTCGTCAGGATCGGCCTGAAGGGGGCAGGGCTGGAGACCATCTCGAGCCGATCCTCCTTCTTCGACGCAGCTGGTCGCTTGACGACCACGGTCGAGTTCGCCTTCCGAGGGGACGGCGAGGGCGGCGGGAGCCTCGAGGTCTGGCAGGACCGCGAACTGCGCTTCTCGAAGTCGATCACCGCTGCGGAGGCAGAGAAGAGCGTCGCGCTCGCCGCACAGCAGTCACGCGCGTCGGCCGGGTTCTGGGCCAGGCTCAACGACTGCCTGAGCAAGCAGAACGTGAACGCCTGGGCCCTCGCCATCCTCGCCGGGGTGTGCGGTGCCGCTTGCATCGTGACCGCCGGCACGGCGTGCGCGGTCTGCATCGGAGCGTCGATCGGCTTCCCGACGGGCGTCGTCGCGAGCTGTGTGGTCCGCGCGAGCCAGTAGCGAGCGCAGGAAGCGGAGGATCGGGCCCCGTGCCGGACGCATCACTGCCCAGGCAGCCGGGGTGGCGTCGACCGCCAATCCCGATCCTCCGCACCCGCGTTGCTGACCGACCATGCCGGCGCGGACGACCGAGACCACGCCACGGCTTCGGGGCTGCCGTCCCGGCGGTGATGGTGCACGAGCACCGCGACGAGGACGACCACGCCGATCAGGGTCACGACGAGCAGCCCGACGACGTACAGCGTCGTCGCGAGCGAGGCGAGCCCGGGCGGCAACGTCCCGGTCTGCGCCGCCGACAGGGGCGTTCCGGTGAACACGAACGCCAGGAGCGTCGACAGGGTGCTGTTGCTGTCCCACAGCCCGTGCAGCACCGAGACGACGACGTACGCGGTCGGGATCCACCACGACCAGCGGAGCTTCGCCCCGCCCCGCGCGGCGCCGAACAGCACCGCCCCGAGGATCGCCGTCCAGAGCACGTGCCCGACCGGTGACAGCACGGCCCGCACGACCTCGGTCTGCAGCAGGGACACCAGGTCGATGCCGCGCTCGGTGATCGCCGCGTTGAAGGCGTAGCCGGCGGACTCGAACGCCGCGAAGCCCGCGCCGATCGTCGCGCCGAGCAGGGCACCCTGGCCGGCGGTCTTCGGGCGGACGCGCCAACCGACGAACAGGAGCAGGACGCCCTTGACGAACTCCTCGACGAAGCCCACGAGGACGTAGATGAAGGCGCCCTGGCGCAGGTCGGCCTCGAGGAGCGAGGCGCCGAGCACGCCGAGGATCCCGCCGACGAAGAACGCGGTGACGAGCTGCATCGTGCTGACGGTCCCGGTCACCCGCTCGATCACGAACAGGACGACCGTGAACGGCACGAGGAAGCTGCCGAGCAGGATGATCGTCGGCACGAGGTTCGTGTTGAGCGTCACCACCGTCACGACGATGGTCACGGCCCAGAGCAGGAAGCCGGCGAGCAGGGTCTTCCACCACCAGCCGTGGCGGTGGTGCGGGTGGACGGCGACGTCCGTCGTCAGGGTCATGCGGCCATCGTGCTCCCGCCGCGCCGCCGATGCCGCGGGAATGTCCGGACCTGTACGGACGTACTGTGTGGACATGACTGACGAGACGTTCGACAAGGTGACGATGTTCGGCGCGGACTGGTGCCGCGACTGCCGGCGGTCGAAGGCGCTGCTCGACCGGCTCGGCGTGGACTACGAGTACGTGGACGTCGAGGCGGACCTGTCGGCGGCCGACCGCGCCGAGGCGATCAGCGGGCGGAAGAACATCCCCGTCGTGGTGCTCCCGAACGGCAAGCACTTCGTGGAGCCGTCGGACGCCGAACTACAGGGCGAGCTCGAGGCGTCCGGGGCGATCTGACGCCGGCCGCGGGGTCTGCGCGGCTCGAGTCTCGCGCTGAGCGACGAGGCCCGGCCGCGCATTCGCGAGACTCGTCGTCCAGCGCGAGACTCGGCCACGCCACCAGCCCGCGGGTCGGGAGCGCGCACCCCCGCGCGGACATCGGATGAATCCGGCAGGATGAGCTCGTGATCATCGACGCTCACCACCACCTCTGGGACCCGTCCGACCGGCCGTACCCCTGGATGGACGACTCGGTCGCCCCGCTCCGCCGCCGCTTCGACACGGACGACCTCAGCGCCCTCACGCGAGCCGCTGGCATCGACCGGACGATCGTCGTGCAGGCGGCGCACGACCCCGGCGAGACCGAGTGGCTCCTGACCCAGCCCAGCCCGGTCGTCGGGGTCGTCGGCTGGGTCGACCTCACGGCACCGGACGTCGCCGACCGACTGGCCGCCCTGGTCGACGGCGCCCGCCCCGGCGGCGCCGGCCCCGGCGCCCGCGGCGCAGACTCCGGCCCCCGCCTGGTCGGCATCCGGCACCAGGCCCACGACGAACCCGACCCCGGCTGGCTCGCCCGCCCCGAGGTGGTCCGCGGTGTCCGTGCCGTCGCCGCCGCCGGACTCGCGTTCGACCTGCTCGTCCGCGCCCGGGAGCAAGCGGCTGCCCTCGCCCTCGTCGACGCCGTCCCCGAGGGGCGCTTCGTCCTCGACCACGCCGGCAAACCGGCCATTGCCGACGAACCGCGCACCACCCGACCGCGCGCCGGCGAACCGTGCGCCGCCGAGCTGCGTGCCGCCTCCGCCCACCCCGACCGCGGCCCCGGCGACCCCGGCCCCGCCGACGCCTGGCGCTCCCGCATGCGCGACCTCGCCGCCCGCCCGAACGTCGTCGTCAAGGCCTCCGGACTCCTCACCGAGGCCGGCCCGGACTGGCGGGAGCGCCCCGTCCACCGGTACATCCGCGAGACCGTCGAGCACTTCGGCCCGGACCGCACGATGTGGGGCTCGGACTGGCCCGTCTCCACCCTGGTCGCCGACCACGCCGCGGTGCTCGCCACCACGCAGGCCGCCCTCGACGACCTCTCCCCCACCGAGCGTGACACCGTGTTCGCCGGCACCGCCACCAGGACGTACCTTGTCGAGCACCCGAGCCAGACATAGGATGTCTGTGCGACGTCCGGTCGCGTACACCCAGAGGAACGGGGAACGATGCAGTTCGCACGACTCGGCCCGATCGGCGAGGAGATCCCGGTGGCCATCGACGAGGACGGCCGGGTCCTCGACCTGCGGAGCCTGACCTCCGACATCACGGGAGCGTTCCTGGCGAGCGACCCCGGCCCCGCGCAGCTCGTCCGGCACGCCCGCGACGCCGGGGACCTGCCCGAGCTCACCGGCGCGGACACCATGCGCCGCGGCGCCCCGGTCGCCCGCCCGGGCAAGGTCGTCTGCATCGGCCTGAACTACCGGGACCACGCCGCGGAGACGGGCGCCGACATCCCCGCCGAGCCGATCGTCTTCATGAAGGACCCGTCGACCGTGGTCGGGCCGGACGACACCGTGCTCGTCCCCCGTGGCAGCGAGAAGACCGACTGGGAGGTCGAGCTCGCCGTCGTCGTCGGGCGGACCGCGCGCTACTGCGACTCCGCGGCCGACGCCGCCGGCTGCATCGCCGGCTACGCCGTCGCGAACGACGTCTCGGAGCGCGCGTTCCAGCTCGAGCGCGGCGGGCAGTGGGACAAGGGGAAGTCCTGCGAGACGTTCAACCCGCTCGGGCCCTGGCTCGTCACCGCGGACGCCGTCGACCCAGCCGACCTGCGGATGCGCCTGACCGTGAACGGCGAGGTCCGGCAGGACGGCACCACCGCGGACATGGTCTTCGACCCGGTCGAGGTCGTCCGGTACCTGTCGCAGTTCATGGTCCTCCGCCCCGGCGACGTCATCAACACGGGCACCCCGGCGGGTGTCGCCCTCGGCGGTGGCGCACCGTACCTCCGTCCGGGGGACGTGGTCGAGTGCTCGATCGACGGCCTCGGCACGCAGCGCCAGACGATGGGGGCTGCGTGATGCCCGGGACGCACGAGGGACTCCGCGCCGTCGTCACCGGAGGCGCCTCCGGCATCGGCGCCGCGATCGTCGCAGCACTGCAGGAGCGCGGCGCGACCGTCGTCGTGCTCGACCTGCAGCCGTCCCCGTCGGCGCCGTCCGTCACGTGCGACGTGTCGTCGGACGAGTCCGTCCGGGCCGCCGTGGCGGCGGCCGTCGACCAGCTCGGCGGACTGGACGTGCTCGTCAACAACGCGGGCATCGGCGCGCAGGGCACGGTCGAGGACAACCCGGACGACGAGTGGCGGCGCGTGTACGAGGTCAACGTGCTCGGCGCGGTGCGGCTCTCGCGCGCGTGCCTCCCGCACCTGCGGGCGTCGACGGCCGCGTCGATCGTCAACACCTGCTCCATCGCCGCGACCGCCGGGCTGCCGCAGCGCGCGCTCTACTCGGCCACGAAGGGCGCGATCGCCGCGCTGACGCGTGCGATGGCCGCCGACCACCTCCGCGAGGGCATCCGCGTGAACGCGGTCAACCCGGGCACCGCGGACACCCCGTGGGTCGCCCGGCTGCTGTCGACGGCGGCGGATCCCGAGGCGGAGCGTGCCGCGCTCGAGGCACGGCAGCCGCACGGTCGCCTCGTCGCGCCGGAGGAGGTCGCCGAGGCGGTCGCCTACCTGAGCAGCCCCAGCGCGCGGTCGACGACCGGGGTCGACCTCGCGGTCGACGGGGGCATGCAGGCCCTCCGTCTCCGACCCGCGTGACGGACGGCGCGTGGCGGGCGGGGCCGGCCGGGAGGCACGGGTCGGCTAGATTCGGCGTGTCCGGACGCGTACGCGGCCCGGCCCGTCGACCCGGCGCTGCCGGGCTGCAGCAGGAGGTGGTGACGTGGCGTCGTTGACGGACGATGCGATCGCACGCATCCAGCAGATGATCGTGAGCGGTGAGCTCCGACCGGGGCAGCGCCTCCCTCCGGAGAAGGAACTGAGCGAATCGCTCGGTCTGTCCCGCAACAGCCTGCGCGAGGCGGTGAAGGCACTCGAGCTCATCCGCGTGCTCGACGTCCGTCGCGGCGACGGCACGTACGTCACGTCCCTCGAGCCGAACGTGCTGCTCGAGGCGGTGTCGTTCGTCGTCGACATGCACCACGACCGGTCGCTCGTCGACCTGCTCGAGGTCCGGCGCATCCTCGAGCCCGCGGCCGCCGTGCTCGCGACCGCCCGCGCGACCGAACAGCAGATCGACGACCTCGCGGTGCTCATGCAGAGCGTCGGTGAGGACACCGGCGTCGAGGACCTCGTCGCCCACGACCTCCACTTCCACTCCACGATCGCCGGCATCGGCGGCAACCGGTACCTGTCCGGCCTGCTCGACGCCCTGTCGAGCAAGACCGTCCGCGTTCGGGTCTGGCGGGGCCTGACGCAGAACGGCTCCGTCCAGCGCACGCTCGACGAGCACGCGGCCATCGTCGAGGCCATCCGTCGCCGCGACCCGCAGCTCGTGCAGTCGCTCGTGGTCGCACACGTCGAGGGCGTCGAGCGCTGGCTCCGCCGTTCCCTCGAGTGACCGGGCCCTCCGCCGCGGAGCGGGAGACCGCGGCGATCCTCGACGACCTCCGTGCCGCCGGGGTCGTGGTGCGGAGCCTCGCCGCGATGACGAGCTCCGGCGAGCGGTACCGGGCGGCACTCCCGGTGCTGCTGGACTGGCTGCGGCGCGCCGACTCGCCGGCCGTCCGCCGGTCCGTCGCCGGTGCCCTCGGCAAGCGATGGGCACGTCCGACCGTGAACCAGGCCCTCCTCGACGCATTCCGCGTGGAACAGGACGCCGACGTCCGGTTCG
The DNA here is from genome assembly GCF_006715175.1 of Curtobacterium citreum. Classification (NCBI taxonomy): domain Bacteria; kingdom Bacillati; phylum Actinomycetota; class Actinomycetes; order Micrococcales; family Microbacteriaceae; genus Curtobacterium; species Curtobacterium citreum. The sequence continues at coordinate 3,360,374 of NZ_VFMQ01000001.1, forward strand.
CCCTCGGTGGCGCCGTCGAACGGACCTGGGACGACCGGTGGTTCGACGACGTCGTCGCGCTCGTGCATGACTCGTCGTACGGCCCGTCCCGTGGGCGAGCGGTCGCCGCGCTCGGCAGGTCACGGCGTCCCGAGGCCGTGGCGGTGCTCCTCGGACTGGTCGACGACCCGGACGTGCGCGGCGAAGCCATCACCGCCCTCGCTCGGCTGCGGACCCCCGCGGCCGTCCCGGCCCTGCTCGGCGCACTCGAGCACGGCCCGGCCTGGGCGAGGCGCCCGGCACGACGAGCGCTCGAACACCTCGATGCCCTGCCGCCTGCGGCCCCGAAGGCGCCGCCGAAGCGGGTCCGTCCTCCCGTCGACCACGACTGGTACCGGTCCACCGAGTGGAACACCGCGATCGCAGAGGCGTTCGAGGCGCGTCTCGCGAGGTCGCGGTCGTCGCGGGGCGAGTACCTCCGGATCCAGGGCGGGACGCTCGCCGTGCAGGCGACCGCCGACGAGGCCACACGGCGCGCCGGTCGGTCGCTGCTCCGTCGCTACCTGGCGGAGCGGGACCGCATCGGCGCGTCCGCGACCGTCGTCAACGGGATCCACGAGGAGCTCGGCAACTCGTACGTCGTGTCCGGTCGGCTCGACGACGCCGTGGACGAGTACCGCACGGCCCTCCGTGGGATCGCCGCGTGCGGCAGCAGTTCGTTCACCTCGGGAGGGACGGAGCTGCTCCTGGCCGAGGTCCTGCTCGGCAAGGGCGACGCAGCATCGCTCGCCGAGGCCGATGCGCTGCTCGTGGCGGTGGAACCCGAGATCCTGCGGACCGCGTTCTTCCGGAACCGCGTCGTGCGCTGGCTGACCGCTCTGGCCCGGGTGGCCCACCGCCGTGGACGGCCGGAGGATGCCGCCGAGCACGCCCGCTCGGCGCTGGCGATCCTCGCCGTCGAGGGCTCGCCGTTCCCCCGGCACCCGGGTGTCGGGGTCCCGCAGGACGACCCGGCGCTCGTCCGTGAGCTCCGGGCCCTGGCCGACGGTCCTCCTCCCGCTCGACCGGTCCGGCGCAGGCGATGGTCGTTCTTCCGACGGAGCCGCCCCTGACCGGTCGGCCAGGAACAGTCGACGCTGACCGGTCGGCGCTGACCAGTCGACGCTGACCAGTCGGCGCTGACCAGTCGACCGGAACCCAGCCGGAGCCGTCAGTCGGCGAGGAGCCCGATCGACCGCAGCTCGTCCCAGAGCGCCGCGGGCACGTGCACCGCGGCACGCTCGGCGTTCGACCGCACCTGCTCGGCGGACTGCGCGCCGACCGCGATCGCCCGCACCGCGGGTGCCCGGAGCGGGAACGCGACGGCGGTCTCGGGCAGCGTGACCCCGTGCCGTCCGCACACCGCGGCGAGCGCCCGCGCCCGCTCGACCAGCTCGGGCGGGGCCGGGGCGTAGTCGTACGTGGTGTCCGGCGCCGGCAGCGGACGGCTGAGCAGCCCGGAGTTGTAGACCCCGACCGCGACGACGTCCACATCGAGCTCCGCGCACCGGTCGACCAGCGCGGCGGCGGGTTGTTCGAGCAGTGTGTACCGCCCGGCCAGCATGACGACGTCGCACAGCCCGGTCTCGACGGCGGCCGTCAGCGCAGCCACCGAGTTCGACCCGACGCCGACCGCCCGGACCACGCCCTCGTCCCGCAGCGCGGCGAGCGCCGGCAGCGCCTGGGTCAGCCCGGCCGCCAGGTCGTACACGTCGGGGTCGTGCAGGTACGCGATGTCGACCCGGTCGAGGCCGAGCCGGTCGAGGGACTCGTCGAGCGACCGACGGACCCCGTCGGCGGTCGGGTCCCACTGCCGGACGAGGTCGTTCGGCACCGCGAAGCCGTCGTCGTCGACCCCGTCGCCCGGCCCGGGCACGAGCCGCCGCCCGACCTTCGTCGAGATCGCGTACTCGTCCCGCGGCCGTCCGGCGAGCGCCGCCCCGAGCCGCCGCTCGCTCAACCCGAGGCCGTAGTGCGGGGCGGTGTCGAAGCCGCGGACGCCGACGTCCCACGCCGCGTCGACGGTCGCGCGGGCGTCGTCGTCGGACACCTCCCGCAACAGGTTCCCGATGCCGGCCCCGCCGAACCAGAACGGCCCGCGGTCCAGGTCCACGTCGCTCATGCCTGCCCTTCGAGCGTCCACACCAGGGGGACGCCGTCGTCGTTGCCGGAGTAGTCGTCGTCCGCCTCGAGCAGCGGGTTGACCACGGCCTGCCACGCCGCGTTCACGGGGTCGTCGGCCAGTGCCCGTCGCATCGCACGGTAGTCCTCGACCTCGATGAGGTGGACCAGGTCCTGGCCGTCGCGCCAGATGCTCCAGTTCGCGACCCCGGCGGCGCGCAGGCGTTGGGCGAGCTCGGGCGGGATGCTGGCGTGCACCCGCTCGTACTCGGCCTCGTGTCCGGCGCGCAGCCGGGTGCGGGAGAGGATCCGCTGCATCAGTCGCGGAGGAACAGCTCGACGACCGGCACCGCCACGTCGGGGCGGACGATCGGCAGCGTCAGGGTCAGCGTCCCCGCGGGCTGGCCGCCGAGTCCGGTGTTCTGCGCGCGGGTGCCCGGCGGGATCTCGCGGAAGTGCACCTCGGACGCGTCGTTCAGGAGCTGCGCGTACGCCACCTTGCCGGCGAGGTCGGGCAGGTGCACGTGCTCGAACGGCCACGTGAGCAGGTGCAGGTAGAGCCGGTCGCCCCGCTGCGTGTAGACCGTGCCGGCCGGCGCGCGGTACGACGACGGCCCGGCGCCGTACACCGACCGGTCGTGCCGGCGCATCCACTCCCCGATGCCCTCGAGCGCCCTCCGCGCCACCCCGTCGAACTCGCCGCGGCCGGTCGGGCCGACGTTCAGCAGCATGTTCCCGTTGTTCGAGACCCCGTCGACGAGCATCCGGACGAGCAGGTCGACGCTCTTGACGGTGAGGTTGTCGCGGTCGTAGCCCCACGAGCCGTTGAGCGTCTGGCACGCCTCCCACGGCACGGGGACGCCGTCGACCTCCATCGGCTTGTCCGGCTGGTACTGCTCGGGCGTGACGAGGTCGCCGGGGATGTCCAGCCGGTCGTTGACGATGATCCCGGGCTGCAGCCGCTTCGTCAGCGCCATCAGCTCCTCGGAGCCCCAGTCGTCGCGGCCCTTGCCGCCCCAGCGGTCCTCGTGGTCGTTGTCCCGGTACGAGAAGTCGTAGAACAGGTAGTCGATCCGGCCGTAGCCGGTCAGCAGCTCCTCGACCTGCCCGTGCAGGTACTCGCGGTAGCGGGCCATGTCCCGGCCCTCGTTGAGCCGGGCGATCTCCTCCGGGCTGTCGTCCCGACGAGGGTGCACGCCGTCGATCGTGAAGTCCGGGTGGTGCCAGTCGATGAGCGAGTGGTAGAAGCCGACCCGGAGCCCCTCGGCGCGGACGGCGTCGACGAACTCGCGCACGATGTCCCGTCCGAAGCGGGTGTTCGTGGACTTGTAGTCGGTGAGGGCGGTGTCCCACAGGCAGAAGCCCTCGTGGTGCTTCGTGGTGAGCACGACGTACTTCATCCCGGCCTCGCGGGCGCGGCGGGCCCAGTCGGCGGGGTCGAACAGGTCCGGGTCGAAGTGGTCGAAGTACTTCTGGTAGTCCTCGTCGGTGATCCGCTCGAAGTTCTTCACCCACTCGTGGCGGGCCGGGAGCGCGTAGAGGCCCCAGTGGATGAACATGCCGAACCGGTCGTGGGTGAACCACGCGGGCAGGCCGGAGGCGTCGGTGTCGGGCTGCGGCTGGGCGGGTGCGGTGATGGTCATGGGACCGGTGTTCCTTTCGTGGAGGTGGAGATGGTCACCGGCCGCCGAGGCCGGAGGTGACGATGCCCTTGACGAGGTGCTTCTGCAGCAGGACCAGCAGCACGACCGTCGGCAGCATCGAGATCACCGACGCCGCCATCACCAGGTTCCACTCGGAACCCTGCTGGCCGAAGAACTGCTGGAGCCCGAGCGGGATGGTCCCGTGCGCCTCGACGTCGTTCACGACGACGAGCGGCCACAGGAACGAGTTCCAGTAGGAGATGAACGAGAAGACGGCGAGCACCGCCATGGTCGGCCGCGCGAGCGGGAGCATCACCGAGAAGAACGTGCGGATCGGTCCCGCGCCGTCCACGCGCGCCGCGTCGTCGAGCTCCTGCGGCACGGTCAGGAAGAACTGCCGCACCAGGAACGCGCCGAGGGCCGTGAACGCCCACGGGATGATGAGCGCCTGGAAGGTGTCGACCCACCCGAACCCCTGCATCATCACGTACATCGGGATCACCAGGACGTCCTGCGGGATCATCAGCGTCGCCAGGAACAGCACGAACACCGTGTTCCGCCCGCGCCACCGCAGCCGCGAGAACGCGTAGCCGGACAGGACCGCGACCGTCACGTTGATCGCGGTGCCGGCGACCGCGACCAGGATCCCGTTCAGGATGAACCGCGCGAACGGCAGGTACGTGAACGCCTGGACGTAGTTGTCCCACTCGAGCGAGCGCCCCCAGAGCGTCGGCGGCGTGGTGAACACCTGGTCGGCGGGCTTCAGGCTCGTCGCGACCATGTACACGAGCGGCGAGACGAACAGCAGCGCGACGAGGCAGAGCAGCACGTACCCGACGGTGTGGCGGACCCGGCCGGGGCGCGGCGCCGACTTCGTGCGGGCGACGGCACGGGGGTTGACCGTCCGGTTCGACGTGGTCGCGCCGAGGCGCGAGCGGACCGCTTCACTCATAGTGCACCCACCGCTTCTGTCCGAGGAACTGGACGGCCGTGATCCCGAGGATGATGACGAAGAGCACCCAGGCACCGGCGGAGGCGAGGCCGAGCTGCTGGTTCTGGAAGCCCGTGTTGTAGATGTACTGCACCAGGGTCTCCGTCGCGGTGCCCGGTCCGCCCTTGGTCAGGACGAAGGGCTGCGTGAAGACCTGGAACGAGGTGATGAGCGTCATCATCGTCGCGAAGAACACCGACGGCGAGATGAGCGGGAACTTGATCGCCCAGAAGGTCTGCCACGCGTTCGCACCGTCGAGCTGCGACGCCTCGATCTGGTTCTCCGGGACCGCGTCGAGCGCCGCCGAGAAGATCAGCATGTTGTAGCCGAAGCCCTGCCAGACGCTCATCGCGACGATCGCGAGCATCGCCCAGTGCTGGTCGGCCAGGAAGTTCGGCGCGTGCACGCCGATGGTCGACTGCAGCGTCGCGTCGATGGCGCCGTCGGGCTGGTACAGCATCCGCCAGACGACGACGTTCGCGACGATCGGCGTGATGGTCGGGATGAAGAACAGGACGCGGAAGACGTGCCGGCCGGCGATCCGCGGCGTCAGCCAGGCGGCGAGTCCGAGGGAGACGACCAGGTTGAGCGGCACGTAGAGCACCACGAACAGCGTCGTGTTGAGCGCGACGGTGCGGAACACCGGGTCGCTGAACAGGCGGACGTAGTTCTCGACGCCCGCGAACGTGCGTTCGCCGAGCATCGGCCAGTTCATGAAGCTGACGACGAGCGACGCCAGGATCGGGAACGCCGTGAAGACGACGAGCCCGATGGAGTGGGGTGCCGCGAACACGGCGCCCCACCACGAGCGGCGGCCCGTGACGCCCTCGGCGTCGCCGGTGGTCCGGCGCGGCGCGGCCGGGCCGGCCACCGCGGTCGCGACCGCGGGCACGGCCGCGGTGGGTGGGTCCTGGATGGTGGTCATGCGACGACCTCCTCGTCGTTCACGCGGTCCTGGTGGCGGGATGGGGCGGACGGGAGGCACGCGGCGGGGTCGACCCGTGCCTCCAGTCAGTCAGGTGGTGGGCTCGCTCACTGCGAGCCGAGCTGGCCCGAGATGGAGGACATGGTGTCCTTCCCGGAGGCCTGTCCGTTGACCGCCTGCAGGGCGTACTGCGTGAAGAGCTGCGAGAGCTGGTCGCTCTGCTTGTTGCCGAGCAGCGGCGACGACTTCGCCAGCGCGGCCTTGAGCGCCTCCTCGGCGCCCTCGATGCCGGCGCTGGAGTACCACGACGCCTGGGCGGCGGTGCGTCCCGGGAAGGCGCGGCCCTCCTCGGCGAGCGAGGTCAGGACCTTCTCGCTCGTCATCGTCTGGACGGCCTTGAACGCCTGCTCCGGGTACTTGCACTGCTTCGAGATGCCGAAGCCCGAGCCGGCCGCGAAGGTCGACGGGCCGGAGGTACCGCTCGGCAGCGTCGTGACGCCCAGGTCGAACTGCACCTTGGCCTTCTGGCTGATGAGCGACCACGGACCGTCGGTGTACATGGCGACCTTGCCGGCGGCGAAGTCGTTGCTCGACTGGGACGAGTCGGACGACGCCTGCGTGGCGTAGCCCTTCTGCACCAGGCTGCCGAGCCAGTCCAGGCCCTCGGCGAACTTCGCGTCCGTGGCGTCGATCTTCCCGCCCTCGGTGATCACCCGACCGCCGTTGTAGCCGTAGATCATCGACTCGAGGTTCAGGTCGCTGACGGTGGAGCCGAACTCGGTGATGCCCTTCGCCTTGAGCGCGGCGCCGGCGGCCTCGAACTGGTCGACGGTCCAGCCGGGCTTCGGCTCGTCGACGCCGGCCTGCTTGAACAGGTCCCGGTTGTAGAACATCATGATGGGCCCGGTGTCGTACGGCAGCCCGTAGAGCTTGCCGTCCACCTTCATGCCGTCGAGCGCGGTGCTGTCGAACGCGGACAGGTCGAGCCCGTCCTTCTTCGCCAGCTCGTCGAGCGGCAGGAGCGACGAGGTGTAGTTCGCCGCGCGCAGGGACTGCATGCTCACGACGCACTGGGCGCTGCCGCCGCTGAGCTGCGTGCTGAGCTTCGTGAAGTAGTTCTCGAACGGCGCGCCCTGGATCGTCAGGGTGATCCCGTCGTCGCTCTTGACGGTGTCGGCGACCTTCTGCCAGGCGGCCTGGTCCTCCTTCCCGGCGATCCACATGGACCAGGTCAGGGAGTCCTCGGTCTGGCCGCCGCCGGCGCTGCTGCCGGAGGAACAGCCGGTCAGCACGAGGGTCACGGCAGCTGCTGCCGCGAGCCCCGCGATGGAACGTCGTTGCATCGGTGTCTCCACTTCGTCGTGGTGGTGCTGGGGTGTGTCGGGGTTGGTCTGGCGAGTCGGTCTGACGTGTCCGGCTCAGGCGACGCGGATCGTGTCGCGGACCGGGTCGGCGGCCGAGGCCGCCGCCCAGACCGGGCCGTCGGGGTAGGTGTGGGCGTCGAGGGAGTCGGAGAGCATCTCGGTGCCGGCGCCCGGGGCGGTCGGGGGCCAGTAGCGGCCGCCGCGGACGTCGACCGGGGTCACGAAGTGCTCGTGCAGGTGGTCGACGAACTCGATGCAGCGGTCCTCGAGCGCCCCGGAGAGCGCGACCGCGTCGAACATCGACAGGTGCTGCACCGCCTCGCACAGCCCGACGCCGCCCGCGTGGGGGCAGACCCGGACGCCGTGCTTGGCGGCGAGGAGCAGGATCGCGACGTTCTCGTTGACGCCGGCGACCCGGGTGGCGTCGATCTGCAGCACCCGCATCGCGTCCGCCTGGATGAGCTGCTTCGCGATCACGCGGTTCGCCATGTGCTCCCCGGTCGCCACCGGCACCGGGGCGATGCGGCGGGCGATCTCGGCGTGCCCGAGGACGTCGTCCGGACTCGTCGGTTCCTCGACCCAGGCGATGTCGAACTCCCGCAGCCGGTCGATCCACTCGACCGCCTCGTCGACGTCCCACCGCTGGTTCGCGTCGATCGCGATCCGGACGTCCGGGCCGACGACCTGCCGGGCGATGCGGAGACGTCGGACGTCCTCGTCGACGCTGCCGCCGACCTTGAGCTTGATCTGGGTGAAGCCGTCGGCCACCGCCTCGCGGCACAGGCGGGCGAGCTTGTCGTCGTCGTAGCCGAGCCAGCCGGGCGTGGTCGTGTACGCCGGGTAGCCGGACTGCTCGAGCCGGCGTCGGCGTTCCGCACGGAGGGGCTCGGCGGCGCGGAAGAGCTCGAGGGCCTCGGCCGGGGTGATCGCGTCGGTCAGGTACCGGAAGTCGACCAGGTCGACCAGGTCCTCCGGCGACATCGATGCCAGGAGCGCCCACAGGGGCAGTCCGGCGCGCTTGGCCTTCAGGTCCCACAGCGCGTTCACCACCGCGCCGATGGCCATGTGCATCACGCCCTTCTCCGGGCCGAGCCACCGCAGCTGCGAGTCGTGCACCATGCTCCGCCACGTGCCGCCCATGTCGGCGAGCAGTGCCTCGGCGTCGCGGCCGACGACGTGCCCGCGGAGCGCGGCGATCGCGGCCTCCTGCACCTCGTTGCCCCGGCCGATCGTGAACACGAACGCCGAACCGGTCAGGCCGTCGAGGGCGTCCGTGGTGACCTCCACGTACGCCGCGGAGTAGTCGGGGTCGGGGTTCATCGCGTCCGACCCGTCGTGCTCCCGCGAGGTCGGGAACCGGATGTCCCGGACCCGCAGACCGGTGATGCGGCTCATCGTTGCTCCTGCCCGTCCGGTCGCCGTCGACCGAACGAGGACATCGAAACATCGGATGTATCGGCTGTCAAGAGCCGATCGGCCCGCGTTCTGCGGTCAGGAGCGGCGGAGTCGTCCTACCGGTGACACGGAGAACGCCCCGTGGCGGCTGCCACGGGGCGTTCTGCGGACTGCGTCACCCCGGCGGGCACACACCCGCTCGCGGTCGGGTCAGGCGCGGACCGCCGCCGTCGCGGGGAGGTCCTCCGCCGCACCGGCCCGGTCGGCCTGCTCCTGCAGCGCCGAGCTCTTCCGGAGCGGGGGTGCCTTGAAGAACCAGCTCAGGACGAACGCGAGCAGGATCACCGCGAAGCCGACCCAGTAGACGGTGACCGCCGAGGCGTTGAAGCCCGTCATGAAGGGCTTCGTCAGCGCGGGGTCCGCCCCGTTCAGGAACGAGGTGTCGCTCGTCTCCGCGGTGGCATTCCCGCCCTTGCCGGACCCGGACGAGATCGCGTCCGAGAGCTTCGGCGCGAGCTGGTCGACCCAGTAGGTGCGCTGCGCGGTGTCCGACCAGTCGACCACCAGGCGGTCACCCTGCACGGACGCGTGCGCCTGGTCGGCCGCGGCCGCGAGCGCCTGCTGCTGCACGGCCTCCGGGGCACCGGCGGTCGCCGCGGTCACCTTCGCCGTGGCCTGGTCGAGCCCGGACTGCACCTGCTGCTCGAGCGGGGTGACGATCGGTGTCCACAGCTGGTCCATCACGCCACGGTTGACCTTCGCGCTCGCGACGGTCGGGTTCAGGGCCGCGTCGAGCGCGCCGGTCAGGTTCGCCTTGTCGGCGGTCGCCGCGGTGATGTTCGTCGGCATGAGCGAGAACAGCACGCTGAGGAGCACCGCGGTGCCGAGCGTCCCGCCGATCTGCCGGAAGAAGGTCGCCGACGACGTCGCCACGCCCATGTCGCGCGGCTGGACCGAGTTCTGCGACGCCAGGGTGATGCTCTGCATGAGCTGGCCGAGGCCGAGGCCGATGAGGAACATGCCGATCATCAGGAACCAGAGCGGCTTGTCGATCGTCATGAACGTCAGCACGACGTAACCGGCGGACACCAGCGCGGTCCCGATCACCGGGAACACCCGGTAGCGGCCGGTGCGCGCCACGATCTGGCCCGAGGCGATCGACGCGATCATCAGGCCGCCGATCATCGGCAGGGTCGCGAAGCCGGACTCCGTCGGGGTGAGCCCCGTGACGATCTGCAGGTACAGCGGGATGGTCAGCATGGCGCCGAACATCGCGAAGCCGACCAGGAACCCGAGGACCGTGGCCATCGAGAACGTCCCCGAGCGGAACAGCTTGAGCGGGATGATCGCGTCGTCGCGCATGAGCGTCTCGGCGACCAGGAACGCCACGATCCCGAGCCCGCCGACGACGTAGCAGGCGATGGAGCCAGCGGAGGCCCATCCCCAGGTGCGGCCCTGCTCGGCGACGAGCAGCAGCGGCACGAGCGCCACGATCACTGCGGTCGCGCCCCACCAGTCGATGCGCGGCTTCCGCGCGGCGTCGCCGAACTTCGGCAGGTGCAGGAACGCGATCACCATGAGGAGCGCGCCGATGCCGATCGGGACGTTGACCAGGAACACCCACCGCCACCCGGTGACCCCGAGGATCGAGGACGCACCGGCGAACAGCCCACCGATGAGCGGACCGATGACCGACGAGATGCCGAACACCGCGAGGAAGTAGCCCTGGTACTTCGCACGCTCACGGGGCGCGAGGATGTCGCCCATGATCGCGAGCGGCAGCGACATGAGCGCGCCCGCACCGATGCCCTGGAACGCCCGGAAGGCGGCGAGCATGACCATCGAGGTCGAGAAGGTCGAGAGCAGCGAACCGAGCACGAAGACGCTGATGCCGAAGATGTAGAGCGGTCGGCGGCCGAAGACATCGGAGAGCTTGCCGTAGATCGGCGTCGTGATCGTCGACGCGATGAGGTACGCCGTCGTGACCCACGCCTGCTGGTCGAGCCCGTGCAGGTCGTCGCCGATCGTGCGGATCGCGGTGCCGACGATCGTCTGGTCGAGCGAGGACAGGAACATGCCCGCCATCAGCCCGTAGATGACGAGCAGGATCTGGCGGTGGGTCATGATCGGCTTCGCGAGTGCGGGAGCCGTGGCCTCCGGTCGGCCGCGCTGCACCTCGACAGGTGCGGTGGCAGTGGACATCGATCCTCCTGGGACTCTATCTTGCAGACCGTGCAACTTTACACCCGTGGCACCTTTGCCACCAGCGCAAGGTTGCCCTGTCTGCACGCATCTTCAGGCGCGCGTCGAGTGCGCAGCGCGTCCAGGGTGCGCGGCGTACCGTCCCCGCCATGACCGACGCGAACGAACACCCCCGCCCGGAGGACGACGCCGCACGGCTCGGACTCGTCGTCGTCGGCGAGGCCGCCGCCCTGCACGCCGGGGACGACGGCGCACTCGACGCCAGCGAGGAGAACATCCGCGAGACCGTCGACAGCATGGTCGACGAACCCCTCACGGACCGGCAGGAGCAGGTCGTCGAGCGCCTGGCCTCGGCCGGCGGCACCCTGACGGCCGGCCTGAGCGGCGCGCTCGCGGCGAAGACCGGCAGCAGCGTCGACGACGTGCTCGAGGGCGCGGCCCGGAGCGTCGTCTGGCAGCAGCGCCTCGCCGCCGAGCGAGACGCCGCGGCCACGAGCGCGCCGCGGCCGACGGAGGCGGACCCGGGGACGGACACCGATGCCGGCGAGCGCGAGGACGCCGGGCACCCGCAGCGACGCGACGACGACCCCCGCGACGACGGCTGACCAGCCCGAGCACACGAGGAGGCGCGGTGCGGGACGAACCCGCACCGCGCCTCCTGTCCGTGGCCGCGGTGGTGACTCGGCGCCCTGGTGACCAGGCGCCCTGGTGACTAGGAGCCCTGGCGCCACCACGCGTCGAAGGGCGTCGCCGGGACCTGGCGCTTGTGCTCGGTCGCGCGGTAGCGCGCCTCGATCGCCTCGGCGACCTCGTCCGGGACGTCGTGGCCCTGCAGGTACGCGTCGATCTCGGCGTAGGTCAGGCCGAGGTTCGCCTCGTCCGTCTGGCCGGGCAGGTCGTCGAGCAGGTCCGCCGTCGGCGCCTTCTCGTAGAGTCGGGCCGGCGCCCCGAGGTGCTCGAGCAGCTGCCGCCCCTGGGTCTTGGTCAGGCCCGTCAGCGGGGTGAGGTCCACGCCGCCGTCGCCGTACTTCGTGAAGAAGCCCGTGACCGCCTCGGCTGCATGGTCCGTGCCCACGACGAGGAGCCCGCGCTGCCCGGCGACCGCGTACTGCGCGACCATCCGCATGCGGGCCTTGACGTTGCCCTTGACGAAGTCGCTCAGCTCGACGCCGGCGGCCGTGGTGTCCTGCACCACCCCGTCGACCCCGTGCTCGATGTTCACGACGATGCCCGGGTCCGCCGCGATGAAGCGGAGGGCGAGCTGCGCGTCGTCCTCGTCGGCCTGCACGCGGTACGGCATGCGGACCGTGACGAACTCGGCCGGGTGCCCGTCGGCGCGCAGGCCCTCGACCGCGAGCTGCGTCAGCCGCCCGGCGAGCGTGGAGTCCTGGCCGCCGCTGACGGCGAGGACGAAGCCCTTCGCACCCGTGGTGGTCAGGTAGTCCCGGAGGAACCCGACGCGTCGGGCGATCTCCTGCTCCGGGTCGATGGTCGGCTGGACGTCGAGGTCCGCGGCGATGGCGGCTTGGAGTTCACGCACCGCTCCAGTATCACGCGCCGGGCCGCGGACGGCACGGATTCACCGCGAGGTCGCGGCTCCTTCCGGGCGGATGGTGTTGTCGTGGTCCGTCCCGATCGCGCAGGTGCAGACCACGCGCAACGTCTCGTCGCCGCGGGTCAGGCGGAAACGTTCGACGTGGGGCGGGCCGACGTGCCGGTCCAGGGGGTGGGTGTCGTGGTCGTGCACTCGGGTCCTCGCTCTCCGGCGGCCACGGGTCGCCCCGTGCCCGCCGCTGATCCGCGCTCCACCGGTGATGTGGAGGCACCTCCGCCGGGCACGCGGAGACATGAGCAATCTACAAGGCTACGCGCGGAACAGCCAGCGAGAGCCACGGACCGCACTGACGGACGGGAGGCACGGTGCCAGCTGGCACCGTGCCTCCCGTCCGTTGGGTGGGCGCGTCGCGCTGCCGGGCCCCGTGGGCGCGTTGCGTCGCGTCGTCGGTCGCGCGCGGGTCAGACCTGCTCGCCGAGGAAGTCGGCGTACGACGGTTCGTCGTGCTCCGCGCCGGCGGGCGCGGACGCGTCCGAGGCGCCGGCGATCCGCTCGGAGATGATGTCGGCGACCTCCTCCGGGGACCGGAGACCGTGCCGGTGCCAGTCCTCCGGGGCCCGGGGCGTCACGAGAGCCCCAGCAGGACGGTCGTGGCGGACGGGACGACGGGGGTGCGGGTCTGGCCCGCCGAGAAGTCGAGGGGGTGTGCGGTGCACGAGCAGTTCGTGGCGGCCATGGTGACAGCCCTTCATCGAGGAGTTGCAGACCTCGGATCCGACCGGGCCGTCCCGCTGTGCCAGACCTCGCGGACCGCGAGGGCATCGTGACGACGGGACCTGGAGGAGAACCCGGTGACTCCAGGGTAGGAGTGGTGGTGGACCGCGTCCAGGTGGATGCGGTTAGCGGCGACCCCGCCGAGGTGCTGCCGCGCCGGTAGCGTGGTGGCTCCGCACGACCACGAGGAGCCCCATGCCCCTGTTCGGCCGTCCCAGCGACGCCCAGTCCGACGCCGCCCGCCCCGATGCCGCCCCCAGTGTCTTCGCCCGCAGGTGGGCCGACCCGTTCGGCACCCTCGCGACGCGCTGCCTGCAGATCATCGTGGTGCTCGTCGTCGCGATCGGCATCGTCTACGCCGCCGCGACGCTGAGCGTCGTGACCATCCCGGTGCTCCTCGCGCTCATCATCGCGTCGGCCATGCACCCCGTGGTCTCCTGGCTCCGACGCCACAAGGTGCCGTCGGTGCTCGCGACCCTCGCGGTGCTGCTCGGTGTGCTCGTCGTGCTCGGGCTCGTCGGGTGGCTCATCGTCGTCGCCGTGATCGCGCAGTGGCCGGACCTGCAGAAGTCCGCGATCAGCGGCTTCCAGCAGCTCCAGGACGCGGTCGACCACCTGCCCTTCGCGATCTCCGACCAGCAGGTGGACCAGGTCGTCGACGGGGTGCAGGGCTTCCTGACCAGCTCGCAGTTCGGCTCCGGCGCACTCGCGGGCGCCTCGGCCACCGCGAACTTCCTCACCGGCCTCGTGCTGATGATCGTCGTGCTGTTCTTCTTCCTCAAGGACGGTCCGGCGATCTGGGAGTTCCTGCTCCGCCCCTTCACCGGGGCCCGCTACGAGCGGGCGCGCCGCGTGGGCGACCGCGTGGTGCAGACCCTCGGCGGGTACGTCCGCGGCACGGCCAGCGTGGCCGCGGTCGACGCGATCGGCATCGGCGTGGGGCTCGCGATCGTCGGGGTCCCACTGGCGCTCCCCCTCGCCGTCGTCGTGTTCATCACGGCGTTCATCCCGATCGTCGGTGCGACCGCCGCCGGCATCCTCGCCGCCCTGGTGGCCCTGGTGGCGAACGGCCCCGTCGCCGCCCTCGTCGTCGTCGGCATCGTCGTGCTCGTGAACCAGCTCGAGGGCAACCTGCTCCAGCCCGTCCTGATGGGCAAGACGCTCAAGCTGCACGGGCTCGTCATCCTGATCGGCCTGACCGCGGGGACGGTGCTCGCGGGCATCACCGGCGCGATCATCTCGGTGCCGCTGCTCGCCGCGGCCTGGGGTGCCGTGCAGGTGTGGGACGGACCGGGGCAGCCTGCGCTGCCGTGGCGGCAGAAGCGCCCGGAGACCGTCGAGCGGCGGTAGCGCGCCGGCGCGGCACCGACGCCGCCCACGCACCACGAAGGGGAGCCCCCGCACGCCGCGGTGGCTCCCCTTCGTCGTGTCCGGCCTCGACCCGACGGGACGGGTCAGTCGGTCCCGGAGTCGAACGCAGCACCCTCGGACGCGGCGTCCGTCGCCCGCCCGAGCGCGTCGTCCGCGTCGGAGGTCACGACCGCGCCGCCGAGGATCTCCTCGGCCTCGCCCGCCTGCAGCTGCCCGACGAGCTCGCCCGTCGCGCCGCCGATCAGACCGGCCGCCGCGTACTGCTCGAGCCGCGCGCGCGAGTCCGCGATGTCGAGGTTCCGCATCGTGAGCTGCCCGATCCGGTCGTCCGGCCCGAAGGCGGCGTCCCCGACGCGCTCCATCGAGAGCTTGTCCGGGTGGTACGACAGCGCGGGCCCGGTCGTGTCGAGGATCGTGTAGTCGTCCCCGCGACGCAGGCGGAGCGTGACCTCGCCGGTGACGGCCGACGCGACCCAGCGCTGCAGCGACTCGCGCAGCATGAGGGACTGCGGGTCGAGCCACCGGCCCTCGTACATCAGACGGCCGAGGCGACGACCCTCGTTGTGGTACGCCGCGACGGTGTCCTCGTTGTGGATCGCGTTGAGGAGCCGCTCGTAGGCGATGTGCAGCAGCGCCATGCCCGGCGCCTCGTAGATGCCGCGGCTCTTCGCCTCGATGATGCGGTTCTCGATCTGGTCGGACGCACCGAGGCCGTGCCGACCACCGATGGCGTTCGCCTCGTACACCAGCGCGACGGCGTCCGGGAACTCGACCCCGTTGATCGCGACCGGGCGGCCGGCCTCGAAGCGGACCGAGACCACCTCGGTCGCGACGTCGACGTCGTCGCGCCAGGCGGCGACGCCCATGATCGGCTCGACGATGTCCAGCCCGCTGGAGAGCTCTTCGAGGCTCTTCGCCTCGTGCGTGGCGCCCCAGATGTTGGCGTCGGTCGAGTACGCCTTCTCGGTGGAGTCGCGGTACGGGAAGCCGCGCGCGACGAGCCACTCGCTCATCTCCTTGCGGCCGCCGAGCTCCTCGACGAACTCGGAGTCGAGCCACGGCTTGTAGACGCGGAGCCGCGGGTTGGCCATCAGGCCGTAGCGGTAGAAGCGCTCGATGTCGTTGCCCTTGTAGGTGGAGCCGTCGCCCCAGATGTCGACGCCGTCCTCCTTCATCGCGCGGACGAGCATCGTGCCCGTCACGGCGCGGCCGAGCGGCGTCGTGTTGAAGTACGTCTTGCCGCCCGAGCGGATGTGGAAGGCACCGGTCTGCAGCGCGACGAGGCCCTCTTCGACCAGGGCGCTCTTCGCGTCGACCAGGCGGGCGATCTCCGCGCCGTACTCGTGGGCGCGACCGGGGACGGCGTCGATGTCCGGCTCGTCGTACTGGCCGATGTCGGCCGTGTACGTGCAGGGCACCGCTCCCTTCTCGCGCATCCAGGCGACCGCGCAGGAGGTGTCGAGACCTCCGGAGAACGCGATGCCGACTCGTTCGCCGACGGGGAGACTGCTCAGGACCTTGGACACGGTGACAATCGTACGGGTCCGCTGGGCCGCACTACCGTCCGGGCCGACGGTTGTGGATCGATCGTGTCCTGGTGCTCTGGCGGCCCTGGTGCACCTGGTGCCCCTGGAGGGACTCGAACCCCCAACCGTTTCCTTAGGACGGAACTGCTCTTCCGTTGAGCTACAGAGGCTGGCCCGTCCACTCTAGCGGCGGTACGGCTCCAGGAACGTCCGGACCTCGGACACGTACAGCTCCGGCACCTCGACCGGCGCGAAGTGGCCGCCCCGGTCGAGTTCGTGGTGGTACACGAGGTTCGTCGTCCGCTCGAGCCACTCCCGCGGTGCCCGCACGAGGTCCCCCGGGAAGACCGAGAACCCCGACGGCACCTCCACCCGCCGGGCCAGCTGCTCCGCCGGGATCGCCGCGTTCGCGTGGTACATCCGCATGGACGACCCGATCGTTCCGGTCGCCCAGTACTCGGTCAGCAGCGCGAGCACCTCGTCCCGCGTGTACACCGACCACAGGTCCCCGCCGCAGTCGCTCCACGACCGCAGCTTCTCGACGATCCACGCCGCCGTGCCCGCCGGCGAGTCCGTCAACCCCACCGCCGCGGTCTGCGGCTTCGTCCGGTGCAGCATCGCGTAGGCACCCTCGTCGGTCCGCCACCGTGCCGTCTCGTCGACGAAGGCCCGCTCCGCCGGCGAGAGCGCCGAGGCGTCGAGCCCCGGCCACGCCAGGCCGCCGTCGATGCGGTGCACTGCGACGACCCGGTCCGGCTGGTCGAGCGCGAGGTACCGGACCACGTGCGTGCCGATGTCGCCGCCGGACGCCGCGAAGCGCTCGTACCCGAGCGTCGTCATGAGCTCCGCCCACATCCCGGCGACCTGTCGCGCGTCGAGGACCTGCGGCGGCGCGTCCGAGAACCCGTAGCCGGGCATGTCCGGGACGACGACGTCGAAGCCCGCCGCGACGAGCATCGGCAGCACCTTCCGGTACCGCCACCCGGAGTCCGGCCAACCGTGCGCGAGCAGCAGCGGGATCGCGTCGTCCCGTCCGGACCGCGCGCGCAGCACGTGCACCCGGATGCCGTCGACCTCGACCAGACGCGAGGGCAGGGCGGCCAGGGCGGCGCGGTGCGCGTCGAAGTCGAACCCGTCCGCCCAGTACGCCACGAGCGGGCGGAGTTCGTCGAGGTCGACGCCCAGCGACCAGCCGTCCACACCCGTCGCGTCCGGCCAGCGGGTCGCCCGGAGGCGTGCCCGGAGGTCCGCGATGGTGGCGTCGTCGATGTCCGGCGTCTCGCTCATGCAGCGCACGCTACGCCCGCGTGTTCCTTCCCATCACGCTCGCGATCGGAGGACGTTCCGCGCATGATGCGCAGGAACACCTGACCCACCACGCGCGGATCCGCACACCACGCGCGGATCGGCCCACCACGCGCGGATCCGCACACCACGCGCGGATCGGCCCACCACGCGCGGATCGGCACACCACGCGCGGATCGGCCCACCACGCGCGGATCGGCACACCACGGTCGCCGGGCGCGACCACCGGCGGACGGGAGGCACGTGGCGGCGCCGCACCGTGCCTCCCGTCCGTCCGTGGCTGCGGCAGCAGCCGCCGCTACGCGGCGACCAGGTACTCGTCCCACTCCGACTGCGGCCGCTCGATGCCGCGCACCACCCACGAGGCACCGTGCGGCGCCTTCGGCCGGAACCGGAGTCGCCAGCCCATCTCCTGCGGGGTGCGGTCGCCCTTGGTGTTGTTGCACGCCAGGCAGCAGGCGACGAGGTTCTCCCACGAGTCCTGCCCACCGCGGGACCGCGGCTGCACGTGGTCGATCGTCGTCGCGTGCCGGTCGCAGTACGCGCAGCGGTTCGCATCGCGCCGGAGGACCCCGCGGCGCGAGACGGGCACGAGCCGGGCGTGCGGGATGCGCACGTAGCGGGTGAGGATGATGACGGACGGACGGTCGAACGACGACGTCGACCCGGTGACCGGGTGCTCGGCGTCGGCGGTGACGATGGCGGCCTTCTGGTTCATCACCAGCACGAGGGCCCGTCGGTCCGAGATCACCGCGAGGGGCTCGTAACCGGCGTTGAGGACGAGAGTGCGCATGGGTTCCCTTCCGACGTGCCTGGACGGCTTCCAGGCGCTGCGGGTGCGTCGGACCGAGCGACGCCGACGTGGGACCGCGGTCTGCGACCACGCCCGGAACCACGAAGAGCACCACCCGGATGGGTAGTGCTCTCGTCAGGTCAGGGCGTGATGGTGCACGCAGGGGGCGGTGGACCGTATGTCCACGAGCGCGCGCCGACCCGTGGTGCGGGTCGTGCGGATCGCTGACATGAGGTCTCCCGTGGTCGGGCCGTGTTCGGACCGGTGCAGCATCAGGCTACGTCAGGAACCGGCCCAGCACGAGGGTGTGCGGGCCGGTTTCCGGGAGTGTTCACGGGAACGACACACGGGTCGTCACCGCGGGGGGTAGGGCCGGGGTCAGATCCCGAAGCGGACGATGTGGTAGCTGCTCGTCCAGATCGGGCGGATCGACACCTTGCCGCCGGGCTTCGGCGCGTCCATGATCATGCCGTTGCCCATGTAGAAGCCGTCGTGCGAGCCGTCGTTGAAGACGACGACGTCGCCGGGCTGCGCCTGGGACTCGGGGATCGTGGTGCCGGCCGCGTCCTGCAGCGGGACCGAGTGCGCGAGGCTGATGCCGTACTGCGCGTAGACGTACATGACGTAGCCCGAGCAGTCGAAGCCGGACGGGTCCGCGCCGCCGAAGACGTACGGCGTGCCGATGTACTGCTTGGCGGTGGCGACGACGGCCGGCAGCGAGAACGGGGTGTTCGCCGAGGTCGCGGCGATCTGCTCGGCGCTCGGGCCGCTGTACGACGAGTACTGCTTCGCCGTCGCGGCACGGGCGGCCTGCGTCGCCTCGGCCTGCTTCGCTGCCTCGGCGGCGGCGTCCGCTGCGGCCTTCTGCGCGGCCTCCTGGTCGAGGGTCGCCTGCGAGGTCGCGCCGTAGCCGTCACGGTTGGTGCCGGCGAGGGCGACGGCGTCCGAGACGGAGAACTCCTGCGCCTGGGTCGCACGGACCTCGCGCTGGGCGGTGGCCGCGGCGGAGCCGGTCTGCTGCGTCGCGGCGAACGCCGGGGCGACCGCGACGGTGCCGAACATGCCGCACGCGACGGTGAGGACGACCGGTGCCAGGAAGCGGCGCTTGCGGGCGGTGGCGCTCGCCTTCGTCTTCTCGGCGGCGAGGGCGGCCTGCGCGGCACGACGACCTCCGGGGAGCGGCGCGTCGCGGACCGGGGTCACCTTGCGGACGGTGGAGGTGGTCGCGGGGGCCTGGCGTGCTGCCCGCCGGGTGAGCGGGGCGGCTGCCGTGGGGATGGCGTTCGCGGTGTTCGTCGGGTTCGCGGGGGTCTGGCCGTCCGCGGCGGAACCGGTCTGCGTCAAGGGTGGTGTCTCCGGCGTCTCGTCACCACGGCCGGGCGGGTGTTCCCGGTCGTGCAACCCCATCCGTTCGTCATCGTTTCCGATCGAGGCAGGAGACGGGCGCGAGACGTCCTGCCACGGGTCCTGGGCCTCGTGGGCGACCCGGGACTCGACGAGTGTACGTGGGCGTCGTTACCGTGTCGAGATGAAACGGTGGTTCGGTAACGGAACGATGACGAATCCCTGATCAGGGGCCCGTCACCTGCATGACCTTGTGCGGTTTCTCAGGCTCAGGGGTGCTCGTTGCGAACCGCGCCAGGGTCAGGCGTGCTCGATGTAGACGTGCTGGGCGACCTCGGCCGGGAGCTCGATGCCCGACTCCTCGCCCTCGACCCGGACGGCCACGTAGGCCCCCGCACGCTGCACGCTCGCGACCCGACCCGGCATCACGCCGGCGGTCCGCAGCTGGTGCAGGAGCTCGGGTTCGAACTGCACGGGCTCGCCCAGACGGCGGACGACCCCGGTCGCCACGGCGTCGGTGCCCTCGGTCGCGGCGACGATGTTCCGCACACCGTCGAGGAAGCCCGGCGCCGTCGGCCCGCCGATCTCGGCCAGCCCGGGGATCGGGTTGCCGTACGGCGACTCGGTCGGGTTGCCGAGCATCTCGAGCAGGCGGACCTCGACCTGCTCGCTCATCACGTGCTCCCAGCGGCAGGCCTCGTCGTGCACGAACGCCCAGTCGAGCCCGATCACGTCGGACAGCAGGCGTTCGGCGAGCCGGTGCTTCCGCATCACGTGGGTCGCACGGGAGCGGCCCTCGGTCGTGAGCTCGAGGTGCCGGTCGCCGGAGACGACGACGAGTCCGTCGCGCTCCATCCGGGCGACGGTCTGCGAGACCGTCGGACCCGAGTGACCGAGGCGCTCGGAGATGCGCGCTCGCAGCGGGACGATCCCCTCTTCTTCGAGGTCGAGGATCGTCCGGAGGTACATCTCCGTGGTGTCGACGAGATCGGTCACGGTCCGCCTCTCAGGTCCGGTTCCAGCGCGCCCCACCCTACTTGTTCACGGTGACAGCGACGGACCGACATCCGTCAGGGGACAGACCGTCCCGAGGGATCGTCACGCGCGTCCGGGTCCCGTCCGGCACGCGGCGACGGGCCTGGAGGCATGCCCCACGCCCGCCCCGTCCGGCCGGTGCAGGGTCGGCTGGGCTGGGATACCGCTCGCTAGGATCGCTCCATGGCAGACATCGTCATCCCCGCCGACCTCCTCCCGACCGACGGCCGCTTCGGCTGCGGACCGTCCAAGATCCGCGGCGCGCAGCTCGAGTCCCTCGTGACGCGCGGGGCGACGATCCTCGGCACGTCCCACCGGCAGAAGCCCGTCAAGGACCTCGTCGGCAGCGTCCGGCGCGGCCTCGCCGACCTGTTCCAGCTCCCCGACGGATACGAGGTCGTCCTCGGCAACGGCGGCTCGACCGCGTTCTGGGACGCCGCCGCGTTCGGGCTCGTCGAGCGCCGGGCCGAGAACCTGTCCTTCGGCGAGTTCGGCTCGAAGTTCGCCAAGGCCACCGCAACCCCGTGGCTCGAGGCCCCGCACGTGGTCGAGGCCCCCGGCGGCTCCCTCGCCGCACTCGAGCCGGTCGAGGGCGTCGACCTCTACGCCTACCCGCACAACGAGACGTCCACGGGCGTGATGGCCCCCGTCGTCCGCGCGGCCGGCGACCCCGGTGCCCTGACCGTCGTCGACGCCACGAGCGCCGCCGGCGGTGCGGCCTTCGACGTCAGCGCGACCGACGTCTACTACTTCGCGCCGCAGAAGAACTTCGCCTCGGACGGCGGCCTGTGGCTCGCACTGTTCTCCCCCGCGGCGCTCGAGCGCGTGGAGCGGGTCGCCGCGAGCGACCGCTACGTGCCGGAGTTCCTGTCGCTCAAGAACGCTGTCGACAACTCCCGGCTCGACCAGACGCTGAACACCCCGGCCCTCGCGACCCTGCTCATGCTCGACGACCAGGTGTCCTGGATCAACCAGTCCGGCGGGCTCGCGTGGGCGGACACCCGCACGAAGACGTCGTCCGCGACGATCTACGACTGGGCGGAGTCGGTCGACTACGCGACGCCGTTCGTCACCGACCCCGGGCACCGGTCGCAGGTCGTGGCGACGATCGACCTCGACGACGCGATCGACGCCAAGGCCGTGGCGGCGACGCTCCGCGCGAACGGCATCGTCGACACTGAGCCGTACCGGAAGCTCGGGCGCAACCAGCTCCGCGTCGCGACCTTCACGGCGATCGACCCGGACGACGTCGCCCAGCTCGTCCGCTCGATCGACTTCGTGGTGCAGGCCCTGCGCGGCTGACCCCCGCGGCGGCCGGGCGCGCGAGCTGGCTCGGGTCCCGAGACGCGACGAGGGCGGTTCCTCGCAGCGGAACGTCGCTGCGGGAAACCGCCCTCGTTGCGTCTTGCGAAGGCCGGGCCCGGAGGCCGGAGACCGACGTCAGGCGTGCCGGTCCGGGTCGACCTCGGTCGGGTCGAGCCGGTCGAGCTCCAGGTCGTCGTCCGGGTCCACGGGGCGGACCCGCGCGGCACGACGTCGGGCGCCACGGGAGCGCAGCGGAGCGGGCTCCTCGTCCTCGTCGTCTTCGTCCGCCGCGTCGACGTCGACCCCGTCGAGCTCGTCGTCGTCGGACTCCTCGAGGTCGTCCTCGTCCTCGTCGCCGAACGCGTCGTCGTCGTCGGACTCGTCGTCGTCCGCCTCGTCGTCGTCCGGGTCCTCGTAGTCCGCGTCCTCGTCGTCGTCGTCCTCGTCGGACTCGTCGTCGTCCTCGTCCGACTCCGCCTCCGCGTCGTCGTGCCCCGCCCGGTACTCGGCGAGGCGCTCGGACCACGGCACCCACTCCGGCGCGAGCAGCGAGCCGTCACCCGGCAGGAGTTCGACCTCGAGCACGGTCGGCTCGTCACCCTCGACCTGCGCGACCGAGACGGTCCAGCGCCAGCCGGGGTACCCGGGCATCCGGTTCGAGAACTGGACCGAGACGACCCCGTCGCCCTCGTCGACCGTGCCGACCGGCTGCCCCACCGTGGACTCCGGCGTGACCTCGAGCAGCGCCTTCCGCGCGAGCTCCGTGACGTCCACCATCAGGCGTCCAGCTGGTCTGCGACGTGGCGCAGGATCGCGGCGATGCGCTCGCCGTTCTTCGGGTAGCGACCGTGCCGGAAGTCGCCGCTGATGCGGTCGAGCTCCTTCACGAGGTCCTCGACGATGACGGCCATGTCGTCGGCCGATCGGCGGGACATCTTCGCGAGGGACGGTGCGGGCTCGAGCAGGCGGGCGGACAGCGCCTGCGAGCCCTTCTTGCCCTGGACGACGCCGTACTCCAGCCGCGTCCCGGGCTTGACCGAGGTGACACCGTCCGGCAGCGAGGACGCGTGCAGGAACACGGACTCACCGTCGTCTCCGGAGATGAACCCGAACCCCTTCTGGTCGTCGTAGAACTTGACCTTGCCGGTGGGCATGCGTGGACTCCTCGTGGTCGTGGAACGGCCGTGGTGCGTCGGATATCCTGGGTCGATGGCCAAGCCGACCCGATCCACCGGGACCCCCCGCGACGCAGCGGACTCCTCGGTGACGTTCAATCGTACCGAACGCGTCCTCGGGTTCATGGTCGGGGGCATCTTCATCGCCGCCTTCCTGTGCATCGCGGCCATGATCGTGATGTGGCTGACCGTCCCGAGCGCCCAGGGTTCGATGCCCTGGCCCGTGATCATGGCGATCCCGCTGATCGGTCTGCCGATCGGGATGGTGCTCGTCTTCGTCCTCCTCGGTCTCACCTGGTCCAAGCGCGCCCGCGAGAACCGGTCGGCACGCTGAGGACCGGCGACGACCGGAGCGGCGGACGATGACGACCACCGCAGACCTCGCCGCACGCCTGCGCGCGACGCCCGACGACGACCTCGAACGACTCGTCGTCGCCCGACGGCTGCCCGCGGCCGTCCTCGCGGACTCCGGTCCGCAGCACGCCGCCGACTTCTTCGACCTCGCCGAGGCGCTGCGGACCGACGACGCCGTCGACGCCGCACTCGAGCACCTGCCCCGTGCCGCGCTGCTCGCGCTGCGGGACGGCGAGGCGGGTGACGCACTCGCCCCCGCCGTGGCGCTCGGCCTGGCGGACGCGTCCGGCGGCGTCGACGACGCGGTCGCGGCCCGCTTGGCCGCCCACCCCGACCTCGTGGCACTGGACCGGACAGGAGGCCCGTCCGGCGTCCGGCGGTCGGGCGACGTCACGCAGGCGGCTGACCCCGACCGCGCGCGCGCCACGGGTGCCGAACGCGCCTTCACGACGATGACCGTCCTCGCCGAGCTCCTGCGCGCCGTCCGCGCCGGGAGCGTGAAGGAGCTCGTGAAGGGCGGGATCGGGACGCCGCTCGCCAGGATCCTCGGCGAGCGCACCGGCACCGATCCCGAGCTCGTGCCCGACCGGCTCGCGCTCCTCGCCCGCGTCGGGTTCGCCGACCCCGGCGAAGGGCTCTGGCACACCACACCGGCGGGCGACGACTGGCTCGTCGCGCCGTGGCCGGACCGCTGGGTCGGGCTCGCCGGGCGCTGGCGGGACGCCCTCGACCCGGCGGTGCACGACGTGCTCGAGACCGCCGGCGACGACCTGCGCGACCTCGTGGCGCTCGGGCGCTGGGCGTACCCGGCCGGTGCGCGGTGGCTCGACTCGGAGCTCCTCGTCGTGGCCGGCACCGCGGAGTCCATCGGGCTCGCGGTCGACGGTGTGCTCACCCCGACCGGTCGGGCCGTGCTCGACGGGGACGCCGACGCCGCCGCCGCCGACCTGCCGCCCACGGTCGAGGGCGTGTACCTGCAGCACGACCTGACGGTCATCGCTCCCGGGCCGCTCTCCCCCGCCGACGACGCGGCCCTCCGCTCGGTGGCCGACCTCGAGGCCCCGGGGCTCGCGGCCCGGTACCGCGTGTCCGAGGAGTCCGTCCGCCGTGCCCTCCGCGCCGGCAGCACGAAGGACGAGCTCCTCGCGCTGCTGGACCGGCTGTCCGCCACGGGCGTGCCGCAGCCGCTCGGCTACCTCGTCGAGCAGGTCGCCGGACGCGACGGCAGCATCGTCGTCGACGTCGGACCGGGCGGGGTCGGCACCCGGGTGCACGGCACGCCGGACCAGCTCGACCTGGTCGGGGTCGACGCCGAGCTCCGCCAGCTCACGTGGGAGCGGCCCGACCTGACGACCCTCGTGACCCGGCACCCGGCGCACGTGGTGCACGCGGCGCTCGAGGACCAGCGCTACCCGGCCGTGCTGACGGCCGCAGCCCGCCCCGCGACGCAGGGCGTGCCTCCCGTCCGTCGCCGTGCCGCCGGACGCACGCCGGAACAGGCGGCGCACGCACTCGTCGAGCGGCTGCGGCTGACGACCGAGCGCGGCGAGGCGGAGCCGGAGCAGGAGTGGCTCGGCCGGCAGATCGACCTGGCCGTGCGGGGGAAGACCCCGATCCGGCTGACGGTGCGCATGCCGGACGGATCCGAACGGCCCGTCTCGATCATCCCGACCTCCGTCGCGGCCGGCCGTGTGCGCGGACGGGACACGGCGGTCGACGTCGAACGCACCCTGCCGCTGTCGCTCGTCGTGGCGGTCGAGAGCGAGGCGTGACGCCGAGGGCCGCGACGCGCAGCGTCCGGGCCGGGCACGGCAGCTCGCAGCCGCGACGCCTAGGCTGATCCGTCATGAACGGACCGCTGATCGTGCAGAGCGACCGCACCGTGCTCCTCGAGGTCGCGCACCCCGACGCCGAGGACGCGCGGCACGAGCTCGCCGCCTTCGCCGAGCTCGAACGCGCCCCGGAGCACGTGCACACGTACCGGATCACGCGGCTCGGGCTCTGGAACGCACGGGCGGCGGGGCACGACGCCGAGGCGATGATCGGCACGCTCGAGCGCTTCGCGAAGTTCCCGGTCCCGCAGAGCGTCACGGTGGACATCCGCGACACGGTGTCGCGCTACGGACGGCTCGTGATCCGGCGTGAGGAGCGTCCGGACGCCCCGGTGATCGCGAACTCACCCACCGAGGAGCTCGAGCGCCAGCCCGTGCTGCTCCTGACGGCCGAGGACCCGTCCGTCCTGGCCGAGGTGACCCGTTCGAAGCGGATCAAGCCGCTGCTCGGCGACCAGCGGTCGTCCTCGGAGATCGAGCTGCAGCCGTGGGCACGGGGCCAGGTCAAGCAGGAGCTCGTGAAGCTCGGCTGGCCGGCCGAGGACCTCGCCGGCTACACGCCCGGGCAGCCGCACCCGATCGACCTCGACACCGCGTCGTGGCACATGCGGCCGTACCAGGAGCAGGCGGTCGACACCTTCTTCGCGCAGGGTTCCGGCGTCGTCGTGCTCCCCTGCGGCGCGGGCAAGACGCTGGTCGGTGCCGGTGCTATGGCGACCGTCAAGGCGACGACGCTCATCCTCGTCACGAACACCGTGTCCGCGCGGCAGTGGCGCGACGAGCTCCTCCGCCGGACGAGCCTGACCGCGGACGACATCGGCGAGTACTCGGGCACGTCGAAGGAGATCCGCCCGGTCACCATCGCGACGTACCAGATCCTCACCGCCCGCCGGAAGGGCGAGTACACGCACCTGTCGCTCCTCGACGCCCTCGACTGGGGCCTCATCGTCTACGACGAGGTCCACCTGCTCCCCGCGCCGGTGTTCAAGCTGACGGCGGACCTGCAGGCGCGCCGTCGGCTCGGCCTGACCGCGACGCTCGTGCGCGAGGACGGGCGTGAGAGCGACGTGTTCTCGCTGATCGGGCCGAAGCGCTACGACGCCCCGTGGAAGGAGATCGAGGCGCAGGGCTACATCTCCCCCGCCGCCTGCTACGAGGTCCGGATCGACCTGCCGCACGCCGACCGGTTGGAGTACGCCGCGTCCGGCGACGACGAGCGCTACCGGCTCGCCGCGACGTCACCGGCGAAGACCCCGGTCGTGCGGGAGCTCATCGAGAAGCACCGCGGCGAGCAGATCCTGGTGATCGGCCAGTACATCGACCAGCTCGACGCGCTGGCGGAGTCGCTCGACGCCGCGGAGATCACCGGGGCGACGCCCGTCGACGAACGCGAGCGGCTGTTCCAGGCGTTCCGGCAGGGTGACATCGACGTCCTGGTCGTCTCGAAGGTCGCGAACTTCTCCGTCGACCTGCCCGACGCGACCGTGGCGATCCAGGTGTCCGGCTCCTTCGGGTCCCGTCAGGAAGAGGCCCAGCGACTGGGCCGACTCCTGCGCCCGAACAAGGACGGTCTGCCGGCGTCGTTCTACACGCTCGTGACGCGGGACACCGTCGACCAGGACTTCGCGCAGAACCGGCAGCGGTTCCTCGCCGAGCAGGGGTACGCGTACACCATCCTCGACGCCGACCAGGTCCAGGCAGCCGCGTAGCCGGCACACGAGTCGCTCCCAGGAAACCTCTAGGGAACGGTCAGAGGATGTGTCCATGACCGATGGCCCCAAGATCCTGATCGTCGACGACGAACCGAACATCCGCGACCTCCTCACGACCTCGCTGCGTTTCGCCGGGTTCGCCGTCCGTGCGGTCGGCAACGGGGCCCAGGCGATCTCGGCCGTGCTCGAGGAGGAACCCGACCTGATCATCCTCGACGTGATGCTCCCCGACATGAACGGCTTCGGCGTCACCAAGCGCCTCCGTTCCTCGGGCTACACCTCGCCGATCCTGTTCCTCACCGCGAAGGACGACACCGAGGACAAGATCACCGGCCTCACCGTCGGCGGCGACGACTACGTCACGAAGCCGTTCTCACTCGACGAGATCGTCGCGCGCATCAAGGCCATCCTGCGCCGCACGATGAACGACGAAGAGGACGCGATCATCCGCGCGGGCGAGCTCACGATGGACCAGGACACGCACGAGGTCACGATCGGCGACGCGCAGATCGAGCTGTCCCCGACCGAGTTCAAGCTCCTCCGCTACCTCATGCTCAACCCGAACCGGGTGCTGTCGAAGGCGCAGATCCTCGACCACGTGTGGGAGTACGACTTCAACGGCGACGCCGGCATCGTCGAGTCCTACATCTCGTACCTGCGCCGGAAGCTCGACCAGTACTCGAGCGAGCCGATCATCCAGACGAAGCGCGGGTTCGGCTACATGCTGAAGGCGACGAAGGCGTCCTAGGGTCGCTCTCTCGGCGGGCGTCCGGTTCCACCGGACGCCCGCCGCTTATCCTCGGGACAGCATGCACACGCGAATGAGCCGCTGGTGGGACGGGATCTCCCTCCGCACGAAGATCACCGGGATCACGGTGCTGCTCGTCGCGCTCGGGCTACTCGTCGCCGGACTCGGCACCATGACGGTGCTGTCGACGTACCTGATGTCGCAGCTCGACAACAACGTCAAGCAGACGACGGAGCAGCTCGAGGGCCAGAACATCAGCGACGGCGAGCAGTACTGCAAGCTGTCCGTCGTCCTGTCGCAGAGCGCCTACGTCGCGGCCTACGACTCCCGGGGCGACCAGATCTGCCAGACGAAGGCGTCGAGCCGGCCGGACATCCGCTCGCTCGACTTCTCGGCAGCCGCGCAGAGCTCGCAGCGCTTCTCGCTGTACGACAGCCAGCACAACCACGAGTGGCGTGCGCAGATCATCCCGGCGTCGCTGCAGAACCAGTCGAGCGGCACGTCGGAGACCGGTTACGTGCTCGTCGCGGTGTCGAGCGCGGACACCGACCAGACCATCGCACGGTTCACGGTCATCTTCCTGGGCTTCGGCATCTCGGTGATCCTGCTCGGCGCGATGCTCACCCGGCTCCTCGTCACGGCCACCTTCGACCCGCTCCGCGACGTCGAGGACACCGCCGCCCGGTTCGCCGCCGGCGACTTCAACCAGCGCCTCGAGGCCGACACCCCGAACACCGAGGTCGGACGGCTCAACCGCTCGCTCAACGCGATGCTCGAGCGGATCGACTCGGCGTTCGAGGACCGCGAGCGCACGATCGACCAGATGCGCCGCTTCGTCGGCGATGCCTCGCACGAGCTCCGGACGCCGCTCGTGTCCCTGCGCGGCTACGCCGAGCTGTACCGGATGGGTGCCCTCCGCAAGGAGGAGGACGTGGCGCAGGCCATGGAGCGCATCGAGAAGGAAGCACAGCGGATGGGCCTGCTCGTGCAGGACCTGCTGCAGCTCGCGCGCATCGACGAGTCGAAGCCGCTGGAGCTCGGACCGGTCGACCTCGTCGCGATCGCCCGCGACTCCGCTCTCGACACGATGGCGTCGAACCCGGACCGCGAGATCCAGGTGCTCGTCGAGGACTCCGTCACCGGGGTGAGCGTCGCGCAGCCCGTGCGGCCGACCCTGGCGAAGGGCGACACCGGCGAGGTCCCCGGTTCGCCCCCGTCGGCGAACACCACCGGGCCGATCGCGTTCTCGCGGCAGACCATCGCGCGCCTGCGTGCCCGTCGGACGCGGGCGATGGGCGTCGAAGGCGGCGTGCCCACCGACGAGACCACCCCGCTGCCGACGATCGTGCTGCCGGCCCGCCCACCGATCGTGCTGGCGGAGGAGAACAAGATCCGCCAGGTCGTCACGAACCTGATGGGCAACGCGATGCGCTTCACCGAGCACGACGACCCGATCGAGATCGGCATCGGCGTGGACGACGAGCGCGGGATGGCCCACATCGACGTGATCGACCACGGCGAGGGCATCCCGCCGCAGCTCCGCGACAAGATCTTCCAGCGCTTCTGGCGTGCGGACACCTCGCGTGCCCGGGACACCGGCGGTTCAGGGCTCGGCCTGGCGATCGTCTCCGGCATCGTGCAGGCGCACCACGGCTCGGTCGAGGTCTTCGACACCGAGGGCGGCGGCGCCACCTTCCGCGTCTGGCTCCCCCTGCTCCCCCGCGACTACACCCCGACGCCCACCGCCTGACGCCGCCGCCGGCGCCGCCGCCGGCGCGCCCGCCCCGCGCCCCGCCGCCCCCGCCGAGGTGCCGGAATTTCGGCATCTGGGCCCGCTCAGCCCCCGTCTTCGCTCCCTCGACGAGGGAGTCGCGGCGAGTCGTGGCACCTCGACGCTCCGATGTTCGACGTGTCGCGCCGCTCGAACGCCGTGGGCGCCGGCGGCTGATCAGGACGATTGCCCCGAAGGCGCCATCCGCGCGAGGCGGCGCTGGACGAAGGCCTGTCGGAGCCGTTCGAAGAGCACGGCCGGTCGTGCTGCGTCGGACGCGGTGGCGTGGATCAGGATCCAGCCGTTCACCACGAAGCCGTTCGACCGTCGCTGGTCGTGTCGGAACGTCGAGCGGTCGCGATGGTGGTCGCCGTCGTACTCCAGGCCGATCCGGAGGGCCGGCCACGACAGGTCCACGCGCCCGAGGAATCCGCCGTCGTCATCGGTGACGTCGACGTTGATCTCGGGCTCCGCGAAGCCGGCGTCGACGACCGCCAGGCGCATGCGCGACTCCATCGGCGACTCGACACCGGGCCGCACGCGGGCGAGTGCGGCCCGCGCGCGACGCGCCGAACGGCTGCCTGCGACGATCGATGCCGCCAGGTCGTCCGGGGTCGCGAGGCCCGCCGGTCCGACGAAGTGGTCGCCGAGGACGACCAGTTCCTCCTCGGTGAGGAGACTCGCGCACTCGAACCAGGCCCGAGCGGGTGTGCTCACGCGGATCCCCCGGACGGTGTCGACCGGGACGTCGACGAGGCGGGTGCGATGAGGTGTGACCTGCGGCCGTCGCATGATCGGGCTGTCGCCGATGGACGTCACGTGCACCGGCCCGCCGTCGAACCGAGCCGGGACCGGCCCACCCCACAGGCGCGCTGCGTCGAGGTGGCTCACGAACTGGTCGCGCCGCATGACGACCGCGATCGCCTCGACCAGTCGCAGGTCGAGATCCACCGGTGCGCGGACACCGTGGATCGGAGCCGTGAGGTCTCGTCGGGTCAGCCGGGTCCGGCTGCTGCCGGTGGCGACCGCGTCTCGGACGCGGAACGCCTCGGTGTCGAACCGGGGCGGCTCGGATCGTCTCTGCACGACTCGAGCGTTGCCGACGGCGGTTCCCAGCCGACCGCCTCGGGTCGATCTGTGGAGAAGATCTCGCCACGTCCCTCCAGGCCGAACCCGGCCGGTGCGCACCCAGGTGACACGACTCGCCGCATCAGCGACGCCCGGGTGTGACCGCCGGGCGTCTGGCGCGGCCGGATGCCAGAATTTCGGAACCTCGGCGAACCCGACCGCGCGCGCGACCACCGCACCGCACCGCCCGCGCCCCTCGCACGCAGAAGGGCCCCGCACGCGCAGCGTGCGGGGCCCTTCTGTCAGGACCGCTTAGAAGTCCATGCCACCCGTGGGGTCGCCGGCCGGCATGGCCGGAGCCTTCTCGGGCTTGTCGGCGACGACGGCCTCGGTCGTGAGGAACAGACCGGCGATCGACGCAGCGTTCTGCAGCGCCGAGCGCGTGACCTTGGCCGGGTCGATGATGCCCGCGGCGACGAGGTCGACGTACTCACCGGTCGCGGCGTTGAGGCCGTGACCCGACTCGAGCTCGCGGACCTTCGCGGCGACGACGCCCGGCTCGAGACCGGCGTTCAGCGCGATCTGCTTGAGCGGCGCGTCGATCGCGACGCGGACGATGTTCGCGCCGGTCGCCTCGTCACCCTCGAGCTTGAGGGAGTCGAGCACGACGGACGCCTGGATGAGCGCGACGCCACCACCGGCGACGATGCCCTCTTCCACGGCGGCCTTCGCGTTGCGGACGGCGTCCTCGATGCGGTGCTTGCGCTCCTTGAGCTCGACCTCGGTCGCAGCGCCCGCCTTGATGACGGCGACGCCACCGGCGAGCTTCGCAAGGCGCTCCTGGAGCTTCTCGCGGTCGTAGTCGGAGTCGGTCGCCTCGATCTCGCCGCGGATCTGCTTGACGCGGCCGGCGATCTGGTCCTCGTCGCCAGCACCCTCGACGATGGTCGTCTCGTCCTTGGTGATGATGACCTTGCGGGCCTTGCCGAGCAGGTCGAGGGTCGCGTTCTCGAGCTTGAGGCCGACCTCTTCCGAGATGACCTGGCCGCCGGTGAGGATCGCGATGTCCTGCAGCATGGCCTTGCGACGGTCGCCGAAGCCCGGGGCCTTGACGGCGACGGACTTGAAGATGCCGCGGATCTTGTTCACGACGAGGGTCGCGAGGGCTTCGCCGTCGACGTCCTCGGCGATGATGAGGAGCTGCTTGCCCGACTGGATCACCTTGTCGACGACCGGGAGCAGGTCCTTGATGTTGGAGATCTTCGAGTTGACGATGAGGATGTACGGGTCCTCGAAGACGGCTTCCTGGCGCTCCGGGTCCGTGACGAAGTACTGCGACAGGTAGCCCTTGTCGAAGCGCATGCCCTCGGTCAGCTCGAGCTCGGTGCCGAAGGTGTTCGACTCCTCGACGGTGACGACGCCCTCCTTGCCGACCTTGTCGATCGCCTCGGCGATGAGCTCGCCGATGGTGGAGTCAGCGGCGGAGATCGACGCGGTCGCGGCGATCTGCTCCTTGGTCTCGATGTCCTTCGCGTTGGCGAGGAGCTGGTCGGAGACGGCGGCGACGGCCTTCTCGATGCCGCGCTTGAGCGACACGGGGTCGGCACCGGCGGCGACGTTGCGGAGGCCCTCGCGGACGAGCGCCTGGGCGAGGACGGTCGCGGTCGTCGTACCGTCACCGGCGACGTCGTCGGTCTTCTTCGCGACCTCCTTGACGAGCTCCGCACCGATCTTCTCGTACGGGTCGTCGAGTTCGATCTCCTTGGCGATGGAGACACCGTCGTTCGTGATCGTGGGGGCGCCCCACTTCTTCTCGAGGACGACGTTGCGGCCGCGCGGGCCGAGCGTCACCTTCACGGCGTCGGCCAGGGTGTTCAGGCCGCGCTCGAGGCCGCGACGGGCCTCCTCGTTGAAAGCAATGATCTTAGCCATGTGAGTTTCTCGTCCCTCCCGGACGTCGTCATGGGGGTCGTGCT
Organism: Curtobacterium citreum; assembly: GCF_006715175.1. Lineage (NCBI taxonomy): Bacteria > Bacillati > Actinomycetota > Actinomycetes > Micrococcales > Microbacteriaceae > Curtobacterium > Curtobacterium citreum. The sequence continues at coordinate 3,392,677 of NZ_VFMQ01000001.1, forward strand.
GGCACTCAGCGTGAGCGAGTGCCAACGCCGATTCTGGCACTCGACGAGGTCGAGTGCAACACAGCCGGGAGGCACGGGTCGTCTTCCCAGGACACGCACCGACACGGCACGGTCGCGCCCGGCACGACGAACGCCCTGCACGAGGAACACCCGGCACGACGAACACCCGGCACGACGAACGCGCCGCCCCCGAGGGGACGGCGCGTTCCGGGTGTCGCGGTTCAGGCGGGGCGGACCGACTCGGCCTGCGGCCCCTTCGCGCCGGTGCCGACGTCGAACGTCACCGCCTGGCCCTCCTCGAGGACCTTGTAGCCCGACATGTCGATCGCCGAGTAGTGCACGAACACGTCCTGGCCCCCTCCATCGACGGTGATGAAGCCGAAGCCCTTCTCGGCGTTGAACCACTTCACGGTTCCGTTGGCCATGATCTCTTGCTCCCTGGTGGTGCTGGTGCAGACGACGGGTCGTCGTTGGTGCGGACGACAGGCCGTCGTCTGGCGATGACTCTGACCGAACAAGCGCGGCGTGGCAAGGGTTGTGACGCCCTTTCACGCCGATTCCGTCAGAATTCAACGTCCCGGAAACACCGCCGTAACGAACCCGGCGCGGGGAGCGCGTCAGCCGGCGTAGTCGGCGCCGAGCACCACGGTCACGTCGGCGTTCGGGAACGCCGCCGACTGCTGCACCGCGGAGACCCCGAGCGCCTGCGCGACGCCCTGCGCCACGGCCGCCTGCGACTCCTGCTGGTAGTACACGATCGTCGCGGTGGTGCCGGTCGTCCCGGCGTCCCCGGTCGAGCGGACCTGCCAGCCGGCGTTCCGCAGCGCGGTCGAGCCCTTCGCCGCGAGCCCGGTGGTCGATGTGCCGTTCAGGACGACGACGCTCGTCGCACCCTGCTCGGCGGGGGTCGCGGCCGTCGGGGCCTGGGTCTCGGACGGCGACGGCGTGGCCTCGCCCGAGGGCGCACCGGTCGCCGGGGCCGAGGCGGACGCGGACGACGACGGAGCCGGCGAGGACGTCGTCCCCGGGAACGAGTAGCTGCCGTTGAGGAGCGCGAGCACGAGCACCCCGATGAGCACGAGCACCCCGGTGGCGAGCGCTGCCCAGGCGAACGCGATCCAGCCGCGGCCACGACGCCGGGCACCGCGGTGCGCCCCGACCCGGGGGCCGTCGGTGACGTCGTCGAACCGGTCTCGCGGGAATCTCTGGGTCATCGTTCCTCTTCACGGGGATCGGTCGTCGTGCCGGGGGCGACGAAGGAGCGCGCCGCGCGGGCACGGGTGCGGGCGTGCCGGAGCCGCTGCAGTCGCGTCACGAGCTGCGGGTCGTACGCGAGCGCCGCCGGCAGGTCGATCACGCGGTTCAGCACCTGGTAGTAGCGCGCCGGCGACATGTCGAACTCGACCCGGATCTCCGCTTCCTTCGTGCGGTCGTGCCGCGCCCGCTCGTGCTCGAAGGCGAGTACGTGCTTGTCGAGCTCGCTGAGCTCGTCGGCGGGGATGGTGGTCACGGCACTTCCGGTCACGGTGGGGTAACGGGTCTCGCACATCGTAGGGGTGGCGGGCACGCCGACCCTGGCACGCGCCTGGACTGTCGCGAAGCCCGCGTTCAGGCTGCGGGCGCGCGGAACCACCGCACGCGGACGCCGAACGGGTCGGACACCGCGAGCGCGACGCCGTCGAGCGACAGGGTCGCGAACGCGTCCGGGTCGCCGGGGTCGACGTCGCCGGGCAGGCTGGCGGCCACCCCGCGCAGGATCCCGGTCCGTTCGAGTGCGACCCAGCGCACGCCGCGCTCGCGGAGCCGGTCGACGACCCGCTGCCGGTCCGCGCCGGGTACGTAGACGAGCGTCCCGGTCGTCAGGACCACCGGTTCGCAGTCGTCCGGCAGGGCGTCGAGTGCGCGGTCCAGGTCACCGGGCAGGGTGCCCCGGATCCGGACGGGAGGCACGGCGAGCGTCGCGCGCGCCGCCGCACGCATCAGGGCGGTGCGGTCCGTCGCCTCGGGCGGGACGGCCTCGACCAGCCGGTCGAACGCGCCGGGCTCGGCCAGGTCGATCGGGTTCGGGTCGAGGGCCACGCGCGCACCGATCCGGATCGGCGTGGCACGCGGCGCGGGCACGGCACCGGAGACGGCGACCGTCAGGTGGATCGACGGCTCCGCGACCGCGGTGTGCACCCGCACCCGCTCGTCGCGCACCCCGCCACCGACGTCGCACCCCGTCACACCGGGGTGCGACGCGGGTACCGGCGTGCGACCGGACGCACGCTCGGCAGCGGGCACGTGGTCGAGCGTCACGCGGTCCGGGATCGAGCAGAGTCCGGCGGCGGCACCCGCGTCGACGAGCCCCAGCGGCCGGTCGGTCGCCGCGGCGAGCGCCTGCAGGACGGGGACCACCGGACCGAGGCGACGCGGGTCGTTGGCCTGCACCGTGGCGGCGGCGAGGGCCGCGACCAGGATGGGGCGTGCCTCCCGGCCGAGCGCGCGCAGCGCACCGGGGTCCGCCGGGTCCGCACCCAGCCGCCGGGCGACCGCGAAGACCAGCTCGGGCTGCCGCTGCTGCGCCGGCACCGCCTCCAGGAGCGCGACCAGGTCGTCGTCCACCGAGCGTGCCCAGGCCGCGTACGACGGCGAGCCCGGGGCGATGCGCTCCGCGTAGGCGGCGTACCGCTCCCGCGTCCCGGTCACGGTCGGTACATGCCGACGTGGCGGATGCCGGCCTCGTCGTACGGGGTGCCGAAGCGGGCGAACCCGTGCCGCTCGTACAGCCCGGCCACGTACTCCTGCGCGTGCAGCACGAACGGCTCGTCGCCGTGGGCGGCGAGCACCGCGCCGACCAGCCGGTCGGCGACCCCCTGCCCGCGGTAGTCCGGGTGCGTCGCGACCCGACCGACAACCCACGCCGGTGCTGCGGCGCCGTCGGGGTGCGGCTCCCCCGCGGCCGGTCGGACGAGCCGGAGGTACCCGACCGGATCGTCGTCCGCTCCGAACCACCAGTGCTCGGTGTCCGGGTGGCGGTCGCGGCCGTCGAAGTCCTCTGCCGTGACCCGCTGTTCGAGCGCGAACACGCGGTTCCGGAGGACGACGATGCCGTACAGTTCGTCCGTCGTCAGACAGTCCCAGCGGGCGTGGCGCACGGAATGCTCGGACATCGTGGCGAGTTTACTGAGGTGGCCGGGCAGCACGTCGACCCGGCCGGAAGCAGGAGGAACACATGACGTACAACGTCGACAAGTCCGACGCCCAGTGGCGCGAGGAGCTCTCTCCGGACCAGTACGCCGTCCTCCGGCAGGCCGGGACCGAGCGCCCGTGGACCGGTGAGCTGCTCGACGAGGAGCGCGCCGGCGTCTACACGTGTGCGGCCTGCGGAGCGGAGCTGTTCAAGAGCGGCACGAAGTTCGACTCCGGCTGCGGCTGGCCGTCGTTCTACGAGTCGGTGCGCCCCGAGGCCGTCCAGCTCATCGAGGACAAGTCCCTCGGCATGGTCCGCACCGAGGTCCGCTGCGCGAACTGCGGGGGCCACCTGGGGCACGTCTTCCCGGACGGCTTCGGCACCCCGACCGGCGACCGCTACTGCATGAACTCGATCTCGCTGAACTTCGAGGCCGCGGAGTGACCCCCGACGCGCCCCGGTAGAGTGGGCGCGTCAGCCGGCATGGCGCAATTGGTAGCGCACCGTACTTGTAATACGGGGGTTGCGGGTTCGAGTCCCGCTGCCGGCCCCATGATCGCAACGGCCACCGCACCCGCTCCGATGCGGCCCCGACGACGACCGTCGCGGTGGCTCCCCCTGGCGACGGCGCCGTGGACCCGCTGGAGCGTCTTCGCCGTCGTGGCGCTGTGGGCGGTGTACCAGGACCTGTGGCGGCTCGGCGAGGGCAACGTCCAGACCGACGAACCGGCCTACCAGCAGCCCGGCTGGGGCTACCTGCACGGCGACTTCAGCGAGAACCGGCAGCACCCGCCGACCGCGAAGTACCTGATGGGCCTGTCGCAGCTGGTGTTCGGCGAGGGCGTCACGTCGGCGCGGATCGCGGTCGCCGTCCTCGGACTCCTGACCGGTCTCGTGCTGTTCGTGTGGCTGCGGCGCGACGTCGGGTGGTGGACGGGACTGCTCGCCGCGGCGCTCTGGTGGCTGCCGCCGCACGGGATCCTCGACGACCCGAGTCGCATCGACCGTCTGGCACTCCTCGACGGTCCGATGGTGGCGTTCGGCGTCGTGGCGATGTGGTGCGGCTGGCGGTGGGCGACCGGTGGCCGCTGGTGGTGGGTGCTCGTCGCCGGGCTGGCCGCGGGGCTCTCCGTGACGTCCAAGGAGATCGGCGTCCTGCTCGTGCCGGCGTTCCTGCTCCTCCCCGTGCTCTTCCGTCGCTGGTGGGCGCTGCTCTGGGGCGGTGCGCTGTTCCTGGCCGGGTTCGCGGCCACGGTCGTGGTGCCGTACCTGCCGTTCGGGGTCGTCTCGACGATCACCGAGATGATCGCCTTCCAGCGGCAGCACGCCGTCGACGGGCACCTGGTCGAGGTCGCCGGCATCATCACGCGGCACTCTCCGTGGTGGGCGAACCTCTGGTACATGTGGCAGGGCACCGGCACCGTCGTGTGCACGGTCCTCGGCGTCGGGGTCCTCGCCGCCCTGGTGCTCCGCCCGTCCCGGCTGGTCCTCTGGGTCGCCCTCGCGGCCGTCCCCTTCGTGGTGTTCTTCCTGGCGGTCAGCGACGTGGCGCTCGGCGAGTACTACATCGCCTGGGTCCCCATGGTGGTCGTGCTCGCAGCGATCGGCATCGGCCGACTCGGCACCCTGCGCGGCCCGACCTGGTGGCGCGTGGCCGGCCTCGTCGTCGCCCTGGCGCTCGTGTCCGCAGCCGGGTTCTCGTCCGTCCGGCTGTCGATCGCGACCTGGACCATGCACCCGACGGGCATCGGCCGGCTGCCGGAGGTGCTCGCGCAGACCCCCCGCGAGGACGCCTTCGTGCTCGCCCAACGGCAGTCGCCGTCCTCGGTCGCCGCGTTCGTCGGGCACGACCAGACGCGCGACCCGGCGGCCGGACCGTTCGACCTGGTCGTCATCGGGCAGGACCCGCGGTACGGGCTCGACCCGGCCCTCCCGGCGTTCGCGGCGGCGCACCCCGACCTGGTCCGGGTCGTGCACCTGGACGACGTCGAGGTGCTCGTTCCCGACGGACGCCTGCAGCTGACCCCGGGAGGGTGGCAGGTGGTCCCGCGCTGACCGAGCGACACCGGTGGACGGCGAGAGCCCGAGCGACGGATCGCTCGGGCTCTCGGCGCGTGGAACGCGGATCAGGGGGCGTTCCGGGCGCTCGACGCGGTAACCAGCCGGCCGTGTGTCGAGGATGACACCAGAACGGGGGACGTGTCCACAGATCGGTGACTCTTCGCGGCTTCCCGCACGGATGTGCAGGATCCGGCCGCCTCGACTGCGTTCCCGCAGGCAGCCGCCCGGGGTCAGCGGCCGCCGGTGATGCGACGCTCGCGCTGCGCCACGCCCGCCGTGCCGTACGGGTAGTCGTCGATCCGCGGGGCGCTCGCGTCGGTGAGCGTCCGGAGCTCGTCGTCCGTCAGCACGAGGTCGGCGGCACCGAGGTTGTCCTCGAGCTGTGACACCGTCCGGGCGCCGAGGATGACGCTCGTCACCGCCGGACGGGCGAGCAGCCACGCGAGGGCGACCTGCGACCTCGAGGCCCCGTGCGCATCGGCCACGGCGGACACTGCGTCGAGGACCTGCCACGTGCGCTCGTCGCCGTTCCGGGCCTCCCACGCCTCCATGCCGCGCTGCGGGTTCTCGCCGAGCCGGGTCGCGCCGGTGGGGGCCTCGTCGCGCTGGTACTTGCCGGAGAGCCAGCCGCCGGCCAGGGGCGACCACGGGAGCAGGCCGATGCCGGCGTCCAGGCACGCGGGGACGACCTCGTGCTCGATGTCGCGGACGAGCAGGTTGTACTGCGGCTGCAGGGTCACCGGCGGGGCCCAGCCGTGCGCCTTCGCCTCGTAGACGGCCTTCGTCACCTGGTAGCCGAGGTAGTTCGAGAAGCCGTACGTGCCGATCTTGCCCGCGGAGACGGCGTCGTCGAGGAAGCGCAGGGTCTCCTCGATCGGGGTGAGGGCGTCCCACGCGTGCATCTGGTACAGGTCGATGTGCTCGACGCCGAGTCGCTCGAGCGAGGCGTCGAGGGCGACCCGGAGGTGCCGACGGGACAGGCCGAGGTCGTTCGGGCCGTCGCCCTGCGGGAAGCGCCCCTTGGTGGCGAGGACGACCTGCTGCGCCTCGGTCGGGTGCGCGGCGAGCCAGCGGCCGATGATGCGCTCCGACTCGTTGCCGGAGTACACGTCCGCGGTGTCGACGAGCGTGCCGCCCGCGGCGACGAACGTGTCGAGGATCTGGTGCGAGGTGGGTTCGTCGGCTTCGCTGCCGAACGTCATGGTGCCGAGGGTCAGCGTCGACACCGATGTCCCGCTGTTGCCGAGGAGTCTGTAGTCCATGGCCGGGACGCTACGCGCGGGCGTCTGCGTCAGCGAGGACCCACGAGTACCTGTCAGCGCCCGTCGGACACCGCGGCGTCCACGGAAGCGCCGAGGAACGCGATCGCCGCGTCGCGGAAGGCCCGCGACGTCGTGGCGCCGAGCGAGGTCACTGCGTGGTTCCGCCCCCGAGGAACGCGATCGCCCGCTCGCGGAACGCCCGCGACGTCGGGGCGTTGAAGTGGTTGCGCCCCGGGATCTCGAAGAAGTCCGCGTCCGGTGCCGCCGCCGCGAGCCGCACCGCGCTGTCCTTGATCCCGTCCTCGCTGCCCGCGGCCATCAGGATCGGCTGTGCGGGGGCGTTCTCGGGCGTCGGCTCGATGCTGTCCCGCATCCCCTCGACCATCGCGACGAGGGCCCGCAGGTCGTTCCCCTCCACCCCGGAGGCCATCTGCAGGTACCCGTTCGTGACGCGGTCCTCGATGGGGGTCCCGTCGACGATGTACGCCTTCGCCTGGTCGACGGCCACCCGGCGCATCGGGTCGGCGTCCGGGATGCCGCCGAAGACGGCGCGGGTCACGCGGTCCGGGATCCGCTCGGCGGTGTGCCAGCCGACGCGCGCGCCGAGCGAGTACCCGAGGTAGGCGACGTCGGACAGCAGGTAGGTGTCGATGACCGCGGTGACGTCCGCCACGAGCAGGTCCATCGAGTACGCGGACGGATCGTGCGGCTTCGACGATGCTCCGTGGCCGCGCTGGTCGAGCGCGACGACCCGGTAGCCGGCGCGGACGAGGTCGCGGGTCCAACCGGAGGCGTGCCAGTTGAGCACCGCGCTCGACGCGAAGCCGTGCACCGCGACGACGACGGGGGCGTCCGGGTCGCCGAAGTCGTAGGTGGCGAGCTTCAGCCCGTCCGGGGACATCACGGCACGTGGTCGGGGCGCTTCGGGGACGAGTGACATGGCGCGACCAGGCTACCGGGGCATGGTGGTCGACATGGACGGCTACGGCGGCGATCAGGTCCGGGCGGCGGAGCGGCCGCACCTCGAGGCGGGCGAGCCCCTCATGCAGCGGGCGGCCGACGGCCTCGCCCGGGTCGTGGGCGACCTGCTCGACGACCCCGCGGTCCGTCCGCAGGACGGGCCCGGTTCGGTGCTGGTCCTCGCCGGCAGCGGCGACAACGGCGGTGACGCCCTGTTCGCGGCGGCGCGGCTGGCGTCGGCCGGGAGGCACGTGGCGGTCGTGCGCGTCGGCCGACGTGTGCACGAGGCGGGCCTGGCAGCCGCGCTGGGAGCCGGGGCGCGCCTCCTGGCCGGTCCGACCCCGCCCCGTGGCGGGGTCGCGGCCGCCGGCGCTGCCGACGTGTTGCGGGCGGCGGTCGTGTCGGACGGCGAGCGGCTCGCGGCGCTGACCGCGGAGGCCGCGGAGCGGGCCGACCTGCTGCTCGACGGCGTCCTCGGCATCGGGGTGCGGGGCGCCACCGCGCTGCGTTCCCCCGCCCGCGAGGTCGTCGACGCGGTCCGGGAGCTCGCCCGCGACCAGCGCGCACCGTACGTCGTCGCCGTCGACGTGCCGAGCGGCATCGACGTCGACACGGGCGGCGTGGCCGACGACCACGTGCTGCACGCGGACGTGACGGTGACGTTCGGCGCGGTGAAGGCGGGGCTCCTGCGGGGGCCCGGTGCCACCCTCGCCGGGCGCATCGAGCTCGTGGACGTCGGCATCGGTGACGAGCTCGCGGCCGTGGAGCCCCTCGTCCGGACCTGACCGCCCCGGACCCCGGCCCGGGACCGGGACCGGGACCGGGACGGTGTCGCCGGGTCAGTGCCCGCCGGCGTCCACCCCGTCGACGACGTCCGGTCGCGCCTCGAGCCAGGTGTCGACGAAGTGCCGGTAGTTCGCCGCGATCAGCCGCTCGGCGCCCTCGTGGTCGAGGCCCTCGTGCACGACGTCGTCGAGCGCGTCCTCCCAGTTGCTCCGGCCGATCGCGAACCCGACGAACCCGTCCACCGGGGCCGCCGTCCGGAGCCAGTGGTCGAGCTGCTCCTCCGGGGCGTCCCGGCCGAGCACGATGCACTGCACGCCGTCCCGGCCACCCGCGCGGACGGCCTCGACCACGCGTCGGGCGTCCTCGGAGCGGTCGAGCCCCTCGAGCTTCCACACGTCCGGCTCGACTCCGTGCTCCTGCAGGTAGCCGACGACCTCGACGACGAGCCCGGGGCGGACGTCGCGGTCGTAGTCCGTCCCGCCGTCCTGCTGCTGCTCGTCCGTCGCGGGGACGAGGAGCTCGACGAGGAACGGCCGCCCGGCGTCGTGCAGGGTGCGGGACACCGCCGCGAGCCGCTCGGCCTGTGCGGCGCGCTCGTCGGCGTCGAAACCGGGGTTGTCGCGGACGAGCACCTTCACGAAGTCCGGGTCGAACGCGTCGACGTGCGCGACCCAGTCGTCGCCGTACTCCAGCTCGAACCACTCCCGGCCCGACCGCTCGACCGGCATCGCGAGCACCAGCCCGGCCTCCTTGACCAGCCGTGCGACGTCGGCGCCGTAGCGCTCGTCGACGAGGACGCCCGTGCGTGCCCGGGACGCGCCGGCGGCCAGCGCCGCGAGCACACCGCGGTAGACGAGCTGCTTGCCGGCGCGGACCCGCTCGGCGTCGGCCTCGTCGGCCGGCTCACCGGAGTCGTCGCCGTAGGTGTGCTCCAGCAGCGAGGACCGCTGGTCCATCGCGAAGAGGAAGAGGGGGTGCTGTTCGTCGAGGTCGGCCATGCCGGCCATGTTCCTCGCCGTCCCTCCGCGCCGACCCGGCGAGCGGGTACGTTCTGGCGCATGACCTTCAACGACGACTCCAGGCTGTCCGGCGGCAAGGTGCAGCGTCGCGGTCGCGGGGCGGCGATCGGCGGCGGCGCGGTGGGCATCGGCGCGATCGTGGTGTTCCTCGTCGCGCAGTTCACGGGCGTCGACCTCACGCCGTTCCTCGGCGGGGACGGGACCACCCAGATCCAGCAGCAGGGCGACACCGTCGACGCGGCGTCCCGGTGCCGGACCGGCCGCGACGCGAACCTCGACGTGGAGTGCCGGATGGAGGGCGCCGCGGAGTCGCTCGACGCCTACTGGATCCGGGAGTCCCGCGACCTCGGCACGGACTACGCCACCCCGGGCTTCGTGCTCTTCGACGGCTCGACGGGCACCGGGTGCGGGCAGGCGTCCGCCGCGACGGGACCGTTCTACTGCCCGCCGGACCGATCGATCTACCTCGACACCGCGTTCTACGACAACCTGCAGTCCCGCTACGGCTCGTCCGGCGGACCGCTCGCGCAGATGTACGTCGTCGCACACGAGTGGGGCCACCACGTGCAGCAGCTGCAGGGCACGTTCGCGGCGACCGACCGGTCCGGCACCGGAGCGTCGTCGGGGAGCGTCCGCGTCGAGCTGCAGGCGGACTGCTACGCGGGCGCCTGGGTGGGCGCGGCCGCGACGACGAAGGACGCCGACGGGCAGACCTTCTTCGAGCCGATCACGCGCGACCAGATCCGGGACGCCCTGTCGGCCGCGAGCGCGGTCGGCGACGACAGCATCCAGGAGCGGGCCACCGGCAGCGTCGACCCGGACTCGTTCACGCACGGGTCGAGCGCGCAGCGCCAGGCGTGGTTCACGCGCGGGTACGAGCAGGGCGTGACCCGGTGCGACACCTTCAGCGTGCCGGGGTCCGCGCTGTAACGGCTGGCCGGCGCTGCCGGGCGGCCGGCTACTCGGCGGACGGCGTGGCCGACGCGCTCGGCGTCGGCGTCGGCGTGCCCTCGGTCGCCCCCGCGGCGGACACAACGAACGTGCGGAAGTCGTCGTTGGTGATCGGGGAGGTGAGCTCGTACTGCTTGCCGTTCACGAGCACGAGCGGCGTACCGGGGAAGTCCTGCAGGTCCGAACCCGGGACGTCGCCAGCCGTCACCGCGGTCGTCCGCTCGTCGACCCACTTCGCGAAGGTCTGGTCGGCGATGCAGTCCCGGATCGCACCGGCGTCGCGGATCCCGTCCACCCCGGTGACGATGCGCTGCAGCTGTGCGTCGGTGAGCCCCGCGGTGCCCTGCTCCGGCTGGCGGGCGAAGAGCGCCTGGTTCACGGCGTAGAACTGGTCGGGCGAGCGGTCCGCCACGCACGCGGCGGCGTTCGCGGCCCGGAGCGAGTACTTCGTGCCCTGCGACCGGTTCGACAGGGTCGCGATCGGGTGGATGTCGACCGTGGCGGCACCGGACTCGGCGAGGCTCGCGATGTAGTCGCCGTTCGCCTTCTCGAACTGGCCGCACGTCGGGCAGAGGTAGTCGACGTACATCGTGATGCGGACGCTCGGCGCCGCGGTCGCGCTCGGGTCGGCCGACGGCGAGGCGTCCGAGGAAGCGGACGAACCCGACCCCACGGCCTTCAGGTCCTGCCCGATGGTGATGCCGCCCTGCGACATGTTCGCGGGTCCGGGGCCGGCGGGCTGCGTCGAGTCGACGAGCACCAGCGTGACGACGGCCGCCGCCGCGACGAGCACGACGCCCAGGCCGATCTGCAGGCCGAGCCGGGTCCCGCGCTGCCGGCGCTTCTGCTGCGTCCGGATCCGCTGGGCCCGCTGTCGCGCGGCCTCTCGTCGTTCGTTGCGCGCGGCGCGTGCGTCACCCTCGGGGCGGTTGGTCATGCGTCGATGGTCCTCACGTCGATCCTGGTGTCCGCACGGCTTCCCCCGCACGCCGGACGGACCCGCCGATCGTAGTGGTCCTTCCTGGGACCAGCCAACCAGGTCGTCCGGGGCACTGGCGCTGCGGGGGGAACTCGTGTTGTATGAGCATCGATGGTCGACGGCGACCATCCGGGGCCCCATCGGGCAACCGCTTCACAACGGATCGTCCGGCACGTACCTGCCGGTGAAGGAAGGATCGAACGCTCATGGCGTCCGTCACCTACGACAAGGCAACCCGTCTCTACCCCGGAGGCAACCGCCCCGCGGTCGACTCCCTCGACCTGGACATCGCCGACGGCGAGTTCCTCGTCCTCGTCGGCCCCTCCGGCTGCGGCAAGTCGACCTCGCTGCGCATGCTCGCCGGCCTCGAAGAGGTCAACTCCGGTGCGATCCGCATCGGCGAGCGCGACGTCACCGACGTCCCGCCGAAGGACCGCGACATCGCGATGGTCTTCCAGAACTACGCGCTGTACCCGCACATGACCGTCGCCGAGAACATGGGCTTCGCGCTCAAGATCGCCGGTGTCGGCAAGGAAGAGCGCGCCACCCGCGTGCAGGAGGCCGCCAAGCTCCTGGACCTCGAGCAGTACCTCGGCCGCAAGCCGAAGGCGCTCTCCGGTGGTCAGCGTCAGCGCGTCGCGATGGGCCGCGCCATCGTCCGTCAGCCGCAGGTGTTCCTCATGGACGAGCCGCTGTCGAACCTCGACGCCAAGCTCCGCGTCCAGACCCGCACGCAGATCGCCTCGCTGCAGCGTCGCCTCGGCGTCACCACGGTCTACGTCACGCACGACCAGACCGAGGCGCTGACCATGGGCGACCGCATCGCGGTGCTCAAGGACGGCATCCTGCAGCAGGTCGGCACCCCGCGCGACCTGTACGAGAAGCCGAACAACGTGTTCGTCGCCGGCTTCATCGGTTCGCCCGCCATGAACCTGCTCCCGGCCGACGTCGTCGAGGGCGGGATCAAGTTCGGCACGCTGAACCACGCGATCGACCGCGACACGCTGTCGAACGCGCGCGCCGGGCAGATCACCGTCGGCATCCGTCCCGAGGACGTCATCGTCTCGACCTCGGGCGAGGGCCTGCCGGTCACGGTCGACGTCGTCGAGGAGCTCGGCGCCGACGGCTACCTGTACGGTCACGCCGACGTGAACGGCCAGCGCGCCGACATCGTCGCCCGTGTCGACGGTCGCTCGCACCCCTCGATCGGTGACACGATCGTGATCGCGCCGAAGCAGGGCCACGTCCACGCCTTCGACACCGAGTCGGGCGAGCGTCTCGACGACAAGGCCGTCGTCAGCGCCTGACGCTGGAACAGCCGGACAGGAGGCGCGGTGCCAGCTGGCACCGCGCCTCCCGTCTGCCAGCCGCGCGTACCAGCAGGAGCCACCCGTATCAACAGGAGCCAACCGTGCCCGACTCCATGTCCATCACCGCAGCCACCGTCGACCCCGGTCTCCTCGACCTGCCGTGGGACCTGCCGCTCGAGGACTGGCCGGACGACGTCATCGTCGCGCTCCCGAAGGGCATCTCGCGGCACCTCGTCCGCTTCGTGCACCTGAGCGGGTACGTGGCCGCCGTGAAGGAGACCGGCGAAGAGGTCGCCCGTGCGGAGTACGAGATGCTCAAGACGCTGCAGCGCATGGACGTGCCGTGTGTGGACCCCGTGGCGGTCATCACGAACCGCGTCGACGAGCACGGCGAGCCGCTGCACCCGGTGCTCGTCACCCGGCACCTGCGCTTCTCGCTGCCGTACCGGGCGCTGTACTCGCAGACCCTCCGCCCGGAGACGGCGACGCGACTCGTCGACGCCCTCGCCCTGCTGCTCGTCCGGCTGCACGTGATCGGCTTCTACTGGGGCGACGTCTCGCTCTCGAACACGCTGTTCCGCCGTGACGCCGGCGCGTTCGCGGCCTACCTGGTCGACGCCGAGACCGGCAAGCTCTACCCCGGCGGACTGTCGAACGGGCAGCGCGAGAACGACCTCGAGGTCGCGCGCGTCAACATCGCGGGCGAGCTGCTCGACCTCGAGGCCGGTGGGCGGCTCGACGAGAACGCCGACGCCGTGGACGTGTCGAACCGCATCGTGGCGCAGTACCGGACGCTCTGGAAGGAGCTCACCGGCACCGAGCAGTTCGACATCAAGGAGCGCTGGCGCATCAACGACCGGGTCGAGCGGCTCAACGCGCTCGGCTTCGACATCGAGGAGCTGTCGATCCACACGACAGAGGGCGGCTCGCAGGTGCGGATCCAGCCCAAGGTCGTGGACGCGGGGCATCACCAGCGCCGGCTGCTCCGCCTGACCGGACTGGACGCGGGCGAGAACCAGGCGCGGCGGCTGCTCAACGACCTCGATGCGTACCGGGCGCGCAACGGCCGGGACCGGCTCGACGAGGAGATGGTGGCGCACGAGTGGGTCTCGCGCGTGTTCGAGCCCGTCGTGCGCTCGATCCCGCGGGACCTGCGCGGACGGCTCGAGCCCGCCGAGGTCTTCCACGAGCTGCTCGAGCACCGCTGGTACATGTCCCAGGAGGAGGAGCGTTCGGTCTCCCTCCCCGAGGCCACGACCGCGTACATCAACGACGTGCTCCGGCACCGCCGCGACGAGCGCCTGCTGATCAACCCGCCGACCTCGTCCATGACGCTGCCGATCCCGGTCGTCGACGACGCAGACACAGCGTCCGACGAGGAGGACGTCGAGGACTGGCGCGCGAGCGTCTGACGCTGCCGGGTCACGCGCCTTCCGGGGCGCGCCTGGCCCGCTCGCGTTCCGCGAGCGGGCCAGATCTGTCACGTTCGCGGCCCGCAGCCGACACTTGGTGCATGCTCGGCGGACCGCACGCGGCACGTCGTGAACGCTCGCGGCGCGAGACGGGCGGGCGGACGGACAGGAGGCCCGGTGCCGGTCACGTGGACCGGCACCGGGCCTTGCGGTGGTCGCGCTGGTGCGCGCAGCGCTCGTCCGCGCAGCGCTCGTCGCTTACTGGGCGCGTCGGCGCCGGGCGACCTCCCACAGGGTGACGCTCGCGGCGATGCCGGCGTTGAGCGACTCCGTGGCGCTCGAGATCGGGATCGAGACGATCGCGTCGCAGGTCTCGGTGACCAGGCGCGACAGGCCCTTGCCCTCGGACCCGACGACGATCACGATCGGCCGGTCGGCGAGCTCGAGGGCGTCGAGCTCCACGTCACCGTCACCATCGAGGCCGAGCACGAAGAGGCCCATCGACTTGAGCGACTTCAGGGTCTGCGTCAGGTTCGGCGCCATCGCGACCGGGGTGCGGGCGGCGGCACCGGCGGAGGTCTTCCACGCCGACGCGGTCACCCCGACCGAGCGACGCTGCGGCACGATGACGCCGTGCCCGCCGAACGCCGCGGTCGAGCGGATGATCGCGCCGAGGTTCCGCGGGTCGGTGATGCCGTCGAGCGCCACCATGAGCGGCACCTGATCGCGGGAGAACGCACGCTCGGCCAGGTCCTCGGCGACCGCGTACTCGTACGCCGGCACCTTGAGCGCGACGCCCTGGTGCACGCTGTCGTGCCCGGTGATGCGGTCGAGCTCCGGCCGCATGATCTCCATGATCGGGACACCTCGGTGGTTCGCCAGCGCCAGGATCTCCTTGACGCGGTCGTCGACCTCGATGCGGGCGGCGACGTAGAGCGTCGTCGAGGGCGTCTTCGTGCGCAGGGCCTCGAGCACGGAGTTGCGTCCGGTCACGAGCTCCGAGTCGTCGGTCTTCCGCTGCGGCGGGCGGCCGGTGCGCTGCTGCGGCGAGCTCGAGGCGCCGTGGCGACCCCGAGCGGCCTCGAAGCGCTCCTTGGCGGCCTTGCGCTTGCCGGCGGGGTGGTACGGCCGGTCCTCGGCCTTCGGCGTGGGCTTGCGCCCCTCGAGCGCCTGCGCGCCCTGGCCGCCGGAGCCGACCTGCTTGTTGCCCTTGCGGCCGGAGCGGACGGCGCCGGGCCGGCCCTTCTTGCTCCCCGAGACGTTCTTCATTGCTCTCTCCTGTCCGGCACGGCCGTTGTCAGGCGATGCTCCAGCGTGTTCCTGCTGCGGTGTCCTCGATGGTGATCCCCGCGGCTGCGAGGTCGTCGCGCACGCGGTCCGCCGTGGCGAAGTCCCGTGCGGAACGGGCGTCCGCGCGCTCCTGCACGAGGCGGTCGACGAGCGCGGCGAGCGGTGCGGCCGAGACGTCCTGACCACCACCGGACCAGTGGGCCGCTCGCGGGTCGATGCCGAGGACCTCGACCATCGCGGCCACCTGATGGTACGCGACCCCGAGCGCTTCCGCATCGTCGGCGTCCAGGGCGGCGTTCCCGGCGCGCACGGTGTCGTGCAGCACGGCGAGGGCCTGGGGCACCGAGAGATCGTCGTCCATGGCCGCGGCGAAGGCGTCGGGCACCCCCGCGGCGGTCGTCGCGTGCTGCCCGGTCAGGCGGCCGGCGGCACGGTCGAGGAACCCGGCGATCCGGTCGTACGCCGCCTCGGCCTCGGCCAGGGAGCCCTCGTGGTGGTCGATCGACGAGCGGTAGTGCGCGGCGCCGAGGAAGTACCGGACGACCGCCGGCCGGGCGGCGCCGAGGAAGTCCGCGGCGAAGATCGAGTTGCCGAGCGACTTCGACATCTTCTGCCCGTCGACGGTCACGAGTCCGTTGTGCAGCCAGTACGACGCGAAGCCGTCACCGGCAGCGGTCGACTGCGCGAGCTCGTTCTCGTGGTGCGGGAAGCGCAGGTCGAGCCCGCCGCCGTGCACGTCGAACGCCGGACCGAGGTACCGGCGGGACATCGCGGAGCACTCGATGTGCCACCCTGGCCGACCCGGGCCCCACGGGGAGTCCCACGTCGCGGTCGCCGGCTCGCCGGGCTTCGCGCCCTTCCAGAGCGCGAAGTCCCGCGGGTCCCGCTTGCCGCGCGGGTCGGCGTCGGCGGCGTCCACCATGTCCTCGCGGCGCTGCCGGGTCAGGGCGCCGTAGTCGGCCCAGCTGCCGGTGTCGAAGTAGACGTCGCCGGAGCCGTCCGCGGCGGCGTAGGCGTGCCCGCGCTCGATGAGCCGCTGGATGATGTCGTGCATCTGCGGCACGCTCGCGGTCGCACGGGGTTCGTACGTCGGCGGCAGGATGCCGAGGGCGTCGTACGCCGCGGTGAACTCCCGCTCGACGCGGTACGCCCGGGCGAACCACGGCTCGTCGGTGCCCGCAGCCAGGTCGAGCACCTTGTCGTCGATGTCCGTGACGTTCCGCACGAGGGTGACGTGGTAGCCGCGGTAGGTCAGCCACCGGCGCCAGACGTCGTACACGAGCGCCGAGCGCAGGTGCCCGATGTGGGGCGACGACTGCACCGTCGGACCGCAGACGTACATGCTCACCTGTCCGTCGACCAGCGGGACGAGGTCGACGACGGCTGCGGCGCGGGAGTCGTACAGGCGAACGGTCACCCGTCCAGCCTAGGACGTCGGACGGGCGGTCAGGCGGGGCGCACCACGGCGGTCGCGATCGCGGCGAGCCCCTCGCCGCGTCCGGTCAGCCCGAGCCCGTCGGTCGTCGTGCCGGACACCGCGACGGGTGCCCCGACGACCGCGGCGAGGGCGTCCTGCATCTCGGTCCGCCGTGCCCCGATGCGCGGGCGGTTGCCGATCACCTGCACCGTCACCGAGGTCGGCACGAGACCCGCCGCCGCGAGCAGTTCGACGGCCCCGCGGACGAACACGTCGCCGGACGCGCCCGCGTACCGGGGGTCGGAGGTGCCGAACCGACCGCCGATGTCCCCGAGCCCGCCGGCGGAGAGCAGCGCGTCGCAGACGGCGTGCGCCACGGCGTCCCCGTCGCTGTGGCCGGAGAGTCCGGGCTGTCCGGGGAAGTCGAGCAGGCCGACGCGGCAGGGCGATGCGTCGTCGAACGCGTGCACGTCGACGCCGAGCCCGATGCGGACCGTGGGCAGCGCCGAGTCCGCGACGATCGCCTCGGCCCGTGCGAGGTCCCAGCGGGTGGTGATCTTGAACGCGTCGGCGTGCCCGGGGACCGTGCGGACCACGCCGCCCGCCGCACGGAACACCCCGGCGTCGTCGGTCTCGGACCGCTGCGCCGCCGCGTACGCGTCCCGGAGGGCCCGCAGCGGGAACACCTGCGGGGTCTGGACACCGACGAGCGCGGACCGGTCGACCGTCTCGACCACCAGGTCGCCCTCGACCCGCTTGACGGTGTCGGTCACGGGCAGCGCCGGGACGACCCCGTCCCCGGTCGTCTCCGCGCGCTCGAACACGGCGGCGAACTGCGCCGCCGGGGTCAGGCACCGGGCGGCGTCGTGCACGCCCACCCACTCGATGCCGTCGGGCAGCGCGTCGAGCCCGGCCTGCACGGACGCGTGCCGGTCGGCGCCACCGGCGACCACGCTCGTCAGGGCAGCGGCGGGACCCGCGACGGCCGCGACGAGCGCCCGGCACTCGTCCAACCGGGCGGTCGGCGCGACGACGACCACGAAGGTCGGCTCGGCCAGGGTGAACACCGTCCGCACCGCCCGCGTCAGCATGCGCTCGCCGGCGACCGGCACGAAGGCCTTCGCGTCACCGATGCCCAGGCGCGTCCCGGAGCCGGCCGCGACGACGACGACCGCCCTGCTCACCCGGGGTCCGGGGAGCAGGGCGGTCGTGTCGTCGTGCTGTGGCGCCAGGGTGCTGGTCGCGCTAGGAGGCGAGGACCTCGTCGAGGACGGTCGACGCCTTGTCCTCGTCGGTCTTCTCGGCCAGGGCCAGCTCGGAGATCAGGATCTGGCGCGCCTTGGCCAGCATCCGCTTCTCGCCCGCCGAGAGCCCGCGGTCCTGGTCGCGGCGCCAGAGGTCACGGACGACCTCGGACACCTTGATGACGTCACCGGAGGCGAGCTTCTCGAGGTTCGCCTTGTAGCGGCGCGACCAGTTGGTCGGTTCCTCGGTGAACGGTGCCCGGAGGACCTCGAACACCTTGTCGAGTCCTTCCTTGCCGATCACGTCGCGGACGCCGACCAGGTCGACGTTGTCCGCCGGGACCTCGATCGTCAGGTCACCCTGCGTGACGCGGAGTTTCAGGTAGACCTTCTCCTCGCCCTTGATGACGCGAGTCTTGACTTCAGAGATGGTTGCCGCCCCGTGGTGGGGGTAGACGACGGTCTCGCCGACCTCGAATTGCATGTATCAGGCTCCGTTCCCAGAACCCCCAGTTTACCACAAGGGCGTTTCGGGTAGTGGGGCCGGGGCGGACCCACACCCGGGTGATCGCTAGGATGGTGCCGGACCGTCCGGTCCACCATCGTGATCTTCCGGAGGAATCTCTTGCGAGCTCGGGTACTCGTGTCCGTCGCCGTTGCGGCAACCATCGCGCTCGGCGCCACCGGCTGCGAGTTCATGTCGCCGGCGCACACGACGGAGATCAAGCAGATCACCGACGGCGTGAACGTCACCACCGGCAAGCTCGACATCCGCAACGCGCTCTTCATCTCCGACCGCGGCGAGGACGCACGCTTCATCGGCACCGTCATCAACACCGACGAGTCCGAGGACATCACGCTCTCGATCGAGCTCGGCGGCGACACCCAGACGGTCGTCGTCCCCGCCGGCAGCCGCCGCGACCTCGGCACGAACACCCCGACGGTGTCGAGCAGCGAGGGCTCGAGCGCCCAGGAGGGCAGCGACTCGCAGGGCACCGAGCAGACCGGCGCGAAGGCGGTCGTCTTCGAGGGCGCGGACGCCCGGCCCGGCTCGCTCGTCAAGACCTACTTCTCGTACTCCGGCGCCGAGGGCGTCTCGGCCAGCGTCCCCGTGCTGACCAACGCGATGGAGGAGTACCAGAGCCTCGCACCGTCGCCGAGCCCCACGGGCACCGCGACGCCGGGCGCCGGCACCGAGTCCACCGACGGGGCCACCCCGACCGGCGAGGCCACCAGCTCCGGCAACTGACGCAGCGCGCCAAAGCGAGCGCGCACCAGGCGCGTCAGACTGGAGGCCCGGGGCCGGTTCCGAGAACCGGCACCGGGCCTCCAGTCCGTCCGGACCCGGCCGCGTCGCCGAGGCGACGCGACCAGGAACGGCCGACGGGTCGGGCTCAGCCCTCGATGCGGTAGCCGAGGCCGCGGACGGTGACGAGGATCTCGGGTGTGCTCGGCACGCGCTCGATCTTCGAGCGGATCCGCTTGATGTGCACGTCGAGCGTCTTGGTGTCCCCGAAGTAGTCGGACCCCCACACCCGGTCGATGAGCTGCCCGCGGGTGAGCACACGGCCGGCGTTCCGCAGCAGCAGCTCGAGCAGCTCGAACTCCTTGAGCGGCATCGGCGTCTCGGACCCGTCCACCGACACCGTGTGCCGCTCGACGTCCATCCGGATCCCGCCGACCTGCAGGATCCCGCTGTCGCCCGGGTCGTCCTCGGTCCGACGCCGCAGCACCGCCCGGAGCCGGGCGAGCAGCTCCCGCGTCGAGTACGGCTTCGTCACGTAGTCGTCCGCGCCGAGCTCGAGCCCGACGACGATGTCCACCTCGGAGTCCTTCGCGGTGAGCATGATGATCGGCACGTTCGACCGCGTGCGGATCTGCCGGCAGACCTCGGTGCCGCTGAGGCCCGGGAGCATGAGGTCGAGCAGCACGAGGTCCGGGTTCTCCGCGTCGAACTTCGACAGCGCGGTCACGCCGTCCGCCGCGACGGCGGTCTCGTAGCCCTCCCGCTGCAGGAGGAACTCCAGGGGCTCGCTCAGGGCCGGCTCGTCGTCGACGATGAGGATCTTGGTCACGATGGCTGCTCTTCCAGTTGCTCTTCGAGGGCGGTGGTGAGGTCGGGATCCGCCTCGGGGAGACGGATCGTGAAGGTCGAGCCCTTGCCGGGCTGCGACCAGACGCGCACGTCGCCGCCGTGGTTGCCGACGACGTGCTTGACGATGGCGAGGCCGAGCCCGGTGCCGCCGGTCGCCCGGGAGCGCGCCGGATCGACGCGGTAGAACCGCTCGAACACGCGGTCGAGGTCGGCCTCGGGGATGCCGACGCCCTGGTCGGTCACGGCGATCTCGACGAAGCCCTTCGCCGACCGGACGCCCACGCCGACGCGGGTGTGGTCCGGCGAGTACTTCACGGCGTTGGCGATGAGGTTCGACACCGCGACCTGCAGCAGCCCCGGGTCCCCCATCACGCGGAGCTTCGTGCGCTTCGCACGGACCAGGTCGATGTCCCGGGCGCGCGCGACGACCTCGTTCGCGTCGACGGCGGCCTGCACGATCTTGTCGATCGAGGTCTCCTCGCTGTTCTCCAGCGTGTCCACGGACTGCAGGCGCGAGAGCTCGATGATGTCCTTCGTGAGGGCACCGAGCCGCTCGGACTCGGTCATCAGCTGCCCGGCGAACTTCTTCACGTGCTCGGGGTCGTCCGCGGCGACGACCAGGGTCTCGGCGAGCAGGCCGATCGCGCCGATCGGGGTCTTCAGCTCGTGCGAGATGTTCGCGACGAAGTCCCGTCGGACCTCGTCGATGCGGCGGCTCTCGGTGAGGTCGTCGGCCGTGACGAGGACGTACCGGTTGCCGAGCTGCGCCGCCCGGAAGCTCAGGTAGCCGATGAGCTCGCCGCTCCGGCCGCGGGGCAGCTCGAGGTCCTCCGACCCCATCTCGCCGCTCCGACGCACCCGGTCCACCAGCTCGACGAGCTCCCGGTGCGCGAGCTTCCGCCGCACCACCAGCCCGACCGTGAGCGCCTGCGGCGAGGCCGCGACGACGGTGTTCGACGGGTCGACCACGACCGCCGGGTTGTGCATCGTCGCGATCACCGCGGCGACGCCGTCCGGCAGGGTCCGCTCCGCGACGTCGGCGGCACGGGCGGTGCGTTCCGCCGTGATGACGAGCACCACGACCCCCGCGCCGAACACCCCACCGAGGAGCATCGAGAGTGGCACGAGCCACACGTTGTCCATGCCGCCAGTGTAGGGACGGACACGTCCGGTTCCGACGCCGTTCACCCCCGGCGACGGTGTTTCCGGGTCCGCTGCGCGAGGTGTTCAGCCGCAGGTCACCGTTCGTTCACCTGCCCTGACGACACTCGACCGGTACGCATCAGAGAGGCACATCCCCCATGCGCGAAGTCTTCCAGCAGGAGCTCCAGGACGTCCAAGAGCGTCTGACCGAGATCGCCGGGCTCGTCGAGTCCGCGATCACCCGCGCGACGCAGGCGTTCAGCGACTCCGACGTCGCCCTCGCGGAGGAGGTGATCGCCGACGACGCCAAGATCGACGCCGCCGCGAACGCCCTCGACGAGGTCGCCATCGACATCCTCGCCCGCCAGGCCCCCGTCGCCCGCGACCTGCGCGTCGTCGTGACCGCGCTGCGCGTCAGCTCGTCGCTCGAGCGCATGGGCGACATGGCCGAGCACATCGCCCAGCTCGCCCGCCAGCGCTTCCCGGAGAAGGTCGTGCCGAAGGGCCTGCGCCCCACCTTCAAGAAGATGGGCGCGCACGACGTCGCGATGGCGCAGAAGCTCACCCGCCTGCTCGCCACCGAGGACATCGCGCTCTCCGCCGAGATCCGCGACGAGGACGACCAGGTCGACGAGCTGCACGCCAGCGTCTTCGACTTCGTGCTCGGCGAGACCTGGAAGGGCAACCCGATCGACACGGTGGACGCCACGCTCGCCTCGCGCTACCACGAGCGCTTCGCGGACCACGCGGTGTCGATCGCGAAGAAGGTGGAGTACCTGGCGACGGGCGACTGGGCCGGCGCCGCGTCGGTGACGGCCTCCCCCGCCTGACCCACCGCTCCCGTCGCGTCGCATCCGCAAGACGCAACGTCGGCGGTTCCTCGCAGCGCCATACCGCTGCGAGGAACCGCCCCTGTTGCGTTTTGCGCTCTGCGCAGGGGGACGGGAGGATCGTGGCATGGCTCAGGTCGCGATCGTCGTCAACGGGATGCCCGGTTCGGGCAAGAGCACGGTGGGGGCGGCCCTCGCCGAGGTGCTCGGCTGTCCCTTCCTGTCGAAGGACCGGATCAAGGAACCGCTCGCCGACGTCGTCGGCCCGATGATCGCCTCGCGTCCGCTCGGCGGGATCGCGATGGACACCATGTGGTCCATGGCGCGGGCCGTCGAGAACGGGGTCGTCCTCGACGCCGTCTGGCTGCCGTCGCGTGACCGGGACCGCCTGCAGGAGGGACTCGCCGCCGCCTCGTCGCCCCGCGCCGTCGAGGTGTGGTGCGACGTCGACCGGGCCACCGCCGAGGCCCGGCTGCGCGACCGGTACGACCCGGGCACCCTGCCGGTGCGCCACGAGGTGCACGGCGACCTCGCCGACGTCCTGGCGTTCTGGGACGAGCACGGCGACGCCGGCCCGGTCGCGCTGCCCGGGGTGCCCGTCGTCCGGGTGGACACCGCGCACCCGTACGACGTCGGGGCCCTCGTGCAGGAGATCGCGTCGCACTTTGTCTGACCCGACCGGTCCGACCGCCGCAGACGACGAACGCCCCGCCGGTCGCCGGCGGGGCGTTCGTCGTGGGGCTGCTTACTTCTTGGCGCCCTGGGCGGCGACCGCGGCGGCGCCGGCTGCGGCGGCCTCCGGGTCCAGGTAGTACGAGGGCTTCGTCGGACGGAAG
Source organism: Curtobacterium citreum (assembly GCF_006715175.1). Lineage (NCBI taxonomy): Bacteria > Bacillati > Actinomycetota > Actinomycetes > Micrococcales > Microbacteriaceae > Curtobacterium > Curtobacterium citreum. Next base: position 3,415,444 of record NZ_VFMQ01000001.1, read on the forward strand.
TCGTCGTCGAGCTCGTACACGAGCGGGATGCCCGTCGGGATGTTCAGGCCGGCGATGTCGTCGTCGGAGATGCCGTCGAGGTGCTTCACGAGCGCCCGCAGCGAGTTGCCGTGGGCCGTGACGAGGACGGTCTTGCCCGCGCCGAGGTCCTTCGTGATGTCGGACTCCCAGTACGGCAGCAGGCGGTCGATCACGAGCTTGAGCGACTCGGTCCGGGGCAGCTGGTCGCCGAGGTCGGCGTAGCGGCGGTCGCCGGCCTGCGACCACTCGGCGTCGTCGGCGATCGGGGGCGGCGGCACGTCGAACGAGCGGCGCCACTCCATGAACTGCTGCTCGCCGTACTGCTCGAGCGTCTGCGCCTTGTCCTTGCCCTGCAGGTCGCCGTAGTGCCGCTCGTTGAGGCGCCAGTCGCGCTTGACCGGCAGCCACGCGAGGTCGGCCTCGAGCAGGGCGATGTCGGCGGTCTGGATCGCACGGGTCAGGAGCGACGTGTACAGGACGTCCGGCACGATGCCGGACTCGGCGATGAGCTCGCCGGCGCGCTTCGCCTCCTTCTCGCCCAGCTCGCTGAGCCGGACGTCGACCCAACCGGTGAACAGGTTCTTCTGGTTCCAGTCACTGTTGCCGTGACGGAGCAGGACGAGCGTGGAGGTCATGCGCCCGAGTCTACCGAGCGGCGTCGGCCCCGTAGCCTGGTCCCATGCCCATCGGGAACGTCACGCGCGGCACCACCGGGTACAACCGGCTCCGCCGGGTCGACCGGTGGATCGCGTCGCTCCCGGTCCTGCGGCGGACGGACGACCCGCTCGTGGCCGACGTCGGGTACGGCGCCCGGCCGACCACGACGCTCGAGCTCCGCGACCGACTGGCCCGGGTCCGTCCGGACGTCGAGGTCACCGGCATCGAGATCGAGCCCGCACGCGTGGCCCTGGCGAACGCCGGCACCCGCGACGGGGTGACCTTCCGGCTCGGCGGGTTCGAGACCCCGACGCCGGGAGACCGCCGCCCGGCAGTGATCCGGGCGTTCAACGTCCTGCGGCAGTACGACGAGTCGGCCGTCGTCGACTCGTGGCGGATCATGCAGGACCGCCTGCAGCCGGGCGGGGCGCTCGTCGAGGGCACCTGCAACGAGGTCGGGCGGGTCGCGTCGTGGGTCACCCTCGACGAGCACGCGCCGCACACCTTCACGGTGTCGTTGCGGGTCGCCGGCCTCGAGGTGCCGAGCATCGTCGCCGAACGGCTGCCGAAGGCACTCATCCACCGGAACGTCCCCGGGGAGCGGGTGCACGCGTTCCTGCTCGACCTCGACCGCGCGTGGGCGGTGGCCGCGCCGCTCGGCACGTACGGTCCCCGCCAGCGGTGGATCGCCACGGTGCAGGGCGTGCGCGACCGGGGCTGGCCGGTGCTGCACGGGGTGACCCGGTGGCGCCTCGGCGAGCTCAGCGTCCCCTGGTCGGCCGTCGCCCCTGCCTGAGCCCGGGCCGCAGGCGCTGTTGCTCAGCCGCGCCGGACGGCTCCGAGCCGGGGCAGGCGCGGCACGTTCGCCGTCGCGCCGGCCTGCGGCGGGACGATGGTCTCCTGCGCAGCGGTCACGACCACGTCGTCGACCGTGAGCTCGAGCGTCGCCGCCGGGTCCAGGGAGCGCTTGACGACCGCGAGCCCGATCGGCCCGAGCTCGTGGTGCAGCGCCGCCGCGGTGAGCCGGCCGACGTCCTTCCCGTCGGACACCACGGGGGTGCCGGGCGCGGGGAGCACACCGTCCGACCCGTCGAGGTGCAGCATCACGACGCGGCGCGGCGGGTGCCCGAGGTTGTGGACCTTGGCGACCGTCTCCTGCCCGCGGTAGCAGCCCTTCGACAGGTGGACGGCGGAGCGGAGCCAGTCGAGCTCGTGCGGGATCGTCCGCTCGTCGACGTCGGAGAGCGAGGGACGCCAGGCGGCGATGCGCAGGGCCTCGAGCGCGAGGAGCCCCGCGGCGGGGACGTCGGACGCGGCCGTGTCGGCAGCGGCCTCGGAGGTGACCACGTCGATGCGGAGGGTCCAGTCGGAGGCGGGGTGTGCCTCCAGTGCGGCGTAGCCCCACCCACCGGGCGTGACGGACGCCCACGGGTCGACCCACTCGACCACCGGGTCGGCGACCGCCGACCCCGCGAAGCGGCCCAGCGTGACGAGGTCGGCGGAGCGGTCCGCGACCTCGACGCGGAGCATGAACCGCATGCTGTCGAGCCAGGCTGCCAGCGGTGCGGCGTCGGCCGGCTCGGTGAGGAGCCACGTCGTCCCGCCGTCGTCGACGACCCGCGCGGCGTGCTCGACGCGACCGGACTGGTCGAGCACGAGCGTCTCGGTGGACGTGCCGGGCGCGAGCCCGGTGATCAGCTGCGACGTGATCGAGTTGAGCCAGGTCAGCCGGTCCGGCCCGGTCACCGTGACGATGCCGAGGCCGAGCTCGACCACGGCACGGCCCGCGGCGAGCGCACGCTGCTCGCCCGTGGGGTTGCCGAAGTGCGCGGCGGGACCGGCGTCGGACGCGACGAAGCCGGGTCGCTCGGCGAAGACGGCCATCAGTCGACCTTCGCGAGCTGCCCCGAGGCGTGCGACGTGAGCTGCTGCCCGAGCGCGGCGATGTCCCAGGCCCAGAACAGCTTGCCCTCGACCAGGCCGTACAGCCGGGTGGCCGCGGAGTAGTCCTTCGCGTTCGGCGAGCGCATCACGGCGTCGGTCGCCAGGTCGATGCGGCCCTTCTTGACGCGTCCGACGTAGAGCTCGTCGACGCCCGTCGGGTGGATGATCGCGGCTTCCACGTCGAAGCCGTCGGTGGTGTTGCGCAGCGTCTCGACGCTCTCCACCGTGCTGAACGGGGTCGGCCCGTCACCCATGAGCATCGCGGGACCGCGGTCGCCGGGTTCGTTCGGCCGGTCGATCCGCCAGTAGCCCATCTCCGCGGCGAGCGGCGTGTGCTCGTCGTCGAGCAGCCACGTCGTGGAGGAGTAGTTGAGGTACGGCAGGCCGTCGTGGCTGAAGCTCACGCGCTGGCCGAACTCGTACTTCCGGGGCTCGTCCTCGTCGCCCACGGGGTACTCGACGACGCCGGTGCCCTCCCAGACGCCCACGAGCCACGACAGCGGGACGAGTTCGGGCGCCAGGCCCTCCGGCAGTTCGATCAACGCTGACCCTTGAACAGCTTCACGACGACGACGACCGAGATGAACGCGATCGCGAGCGACGCGAGGCCGAGGAGACCCACGTAGAACAGCTCGAGCGCAAGCAGCGAATCCATGCCGCGAGTCTACGCGGTGGACCTCAGCGCGCCAGGAGCACCACGGCGGTGACGAGCACGACGACGAACGCCCCCGAGGAGGCGATGCTGATCCGCTCGACCAGGCCGTCCTTCGTCGCGGTGATGAGCTGCAGCACGAAGCTGACGAGCACGCACAGCACGAACACGAGGAGCAGCCACGCGAAGGAGTCCTTCTGCGTGAGCGTCAGGACGAGCACGGCGCCGACGACGGCGAGCAGCCAGACGGGCAGCACGGAGGTCAGACGCAGGCGACGCTGGTCGAGGGGCTGGTCCGTCTCGCTCACGCGGACCATCATGGCAGGCGCACGGTGTCCGGCGTCCGGTCGACGTCCGGCGTCGTTGCGCGGCGCCGGGCCGCCGTCCGGCCGGACGGGGGCCGTCTTCCCGAGCATCACTAGGATGTGTGCACGACTCCCCCACGCCCTGGAGGTCCTGTGGCCCAGCTCCTGGTACTCACCTCAGCCGCGCCCGGCGACGTCCTGCCGAGTCTCGGTCTCCTGAGCCACCGGATCCGCCACGTGCCCGCCGAGGCGGCGCAGCTGGTCAACGCCCCGCAGAGCGACCTGATGTTCGTGGACGCCCGCACCGACCTGGTCAGCGCGAAGGCCCTGTGCAAGATCCTCGCCACGAGCGGGTCGACGACGCCGATCGTGCTCGTCGTGACCGAGGGCGGCCTGACCGCCGTGAACAACGAGTGGAACGTCGACGACGTCGTGCTCGAGACCGCGGGACCGGCCGAGGTCGACGCCCGCATCCGCCTCACCACGGGGCGCGCCGCCAAGACCCAGACGGGCTCGAAGATCCAGGCCTCCGGCGTCGTCATCGACGAGGCGAGCTACTCCGCCAAGGTCCGGGGTCGGCCGCTCGACCTGACCTTCAAGGAGTTCGAGCTCCTCCGGTTCTTCGCCACGCACCCCTCCCGCGTGTTCACCCGCGAGCAGCTGCTCAGCGAGGTCTGGGGCTACGACTACTTCGGCGGCACCCGCACGGTCGACGTCCACGTCCGCCGACTCCGCGCGAAGCTCGGGGACCTCGAGTCCCTGATCGGCACGGTCCGGAACGTCGGCTACCGCTTCAACGTCTACGACGACGAGGCGGACCGGCTGGCGGGTCAGTAGTGCTCGCGGTCGTCGAGCTCCTGGCCGCGGCGTCCGCCGCCGCCGGTGAGGCCCCGCCCTTCTCCGACCAGACGCTGGTCGACGTGCGCGCGGGGCGCGCGCACGTCGTGGGGGACGAGCGCGGGGTCGCCGTGGTCCGTGACGGCGAGCTGGAGCTCGTGGTCGCACGGGAGGCCCGTGGTCGCGGGATCGGGTCGGCCCTGGTCGCGCAGGTGCTCGCGCCCGGTGACGCCGGTGCCGCCGGCGAGGCCGGCGGCACGTCCGGGGCCGGTGTCCCGCGGCTCGCGTGGGCGCACGGGGACCACCCCGCTGCCCGGGCACTCGCCCGACGGCACGGGTGGACCGCCGTCCGGACGCTCCTGCAGCTGCGGGCGCCGATCGCCGACGGCCCCGTCGACCCCCGGGTCCCGACGGGCTGGACACTCGAGGCGTTCCGTGCCGGGGACCCCGAGGACGAGTCCGCCTGGCTCGCCCTGAACGCCGCCGCGTTCGCGCACCACCCGGAGCAGGGGCGGATGACGCTCGACGACCTCCGTGCCCGCGAGGCCGAGCCGTGGTTCTCCGGCGACGACCTGCTGCTCCTGCGCGACGACGCCGGCGAGCTCGTCGGGTCGTGCTGGCTCAAGGTCGAGGGCGACCTCGGCGAGTTCTACGCCGTGGCCGTCCGTCCCGACCAGCAGGGTCGCGGGATCGGGGGCGTGCTCATGCGCGCCGGTGCCTCGCGCCTGACCGGGCGGGGACTGTCCGCGGCGGCGCTCTACGTCGAGGGCGACAACGAGCCGGCACTCGCGCTCTACCGCCGGTCGGGTTTCGCACAGCACGCGGTCGACGTCCAGTACGCGGCGGGTCCCGGCCGGTAACATGGCGCGGTCGGCGAGGGGTCGGCCGGGGCACTCGGGGGGATCGTGGCGGAGCAGGGCCAGGCACAGTACGGCCGCGGAGAGCCGCTCGGCGCCTCGTACCGACTCGTCGACCTGCTCGGCACGGGTGCCACCGGCGAGGTCTGGCGTGCCGAGCACACCGCCTCGGGCGAGCACGTCGCCGCGAAGCTGCTGCGCTCCGAGCTCGCCGCGGACCCGGCGATCGTCGAACGCTTCGTGCGGGAGCGCACCGTGCTGCTCGGGCTGCAGCACCCCTCGATCGTGCGCGTCCGGGACCTCGTGGTCGAGGGCGACCGGCTCGCGATCGTCATGGACCTGGTCGACGGCGGCTCCGCGCGGGACCTGCTCCGGGCGTCCGGCACGCTGCCGCCCCGCGACGCGCTGACCATCACGGCGGAGACGCTCGACGCCCTGGCTGCGGCACACGGGCAGGACGTCACGCACCGGGACGTGAAGCCCGACAACGTGCTCCTCGCGACGGCGTGGACCGCGGGTGCGACGGGCGACGTCCGGGTGTCGGACTTCGGCATCGCCTCGGTCGTGGCGGACCGCGAACGCACGACCACCGGGCTCCTCGGCACGCCGCAGTACATGGCACCGGAGTCGATCAGCCAGGGCCGCGCGGGTCCGGCGGCCGACGTGTACGGCGCCGGGGTGATGCTCTACGAGCTCCTCGCCGGCCGCACGCCCTTCGCCGGCCCCGGCACCGACTTCGCCGTCGCCTACCGACACGTCACGTCGGACCCGCCCCGCATCGACGTCCCGGACGCACTCTGGACCGCGCTCACGACGCTGCTGGCGAAGGACCCCGGCGCCCGTCCGGCCGCGGCCGACGCCGCCGCGACCCTCCGCCGGCTCGCGCGTTCGCTGGTGGACGCCCCGGCACTCGCCCCGGCGGCCGACCCGGAGTCCTTCGCCGAGGTCGAGCGGCCGGCGACCGTCGTCCGTGGTGTCCGGCCGGACACGGCGGCAGTCGAGGCCTCGGCGGTCGAGGACGTCTCCCCCGCGCCGGAGCTCGGCCCGGCTGGCTCGCAGACCGTCATCCGCCCGCTCGCCCGGCAGCCGTTGCCCGTCGTCCGCGAACCCGAGGCACCGCCGCGGAGCCCCTGGCAGCGCCCGGACTGGCTGACGAACCGGATGGCGGCGCTCGGTGCCCTCGGTGTCGTCCTCGTCGCCGTGCTCGTCGTGGGCGGGGTCGTGTGGCTCCCCGGGGCGCTGGCAGGCCGGGGCTCGTCGACGCCCGCCGCCACCGCGCAGGCGGGCAGCGCGTACCAGCAGGACCGTCCGCTGCCGACCGGGCTGACCACGACCCGCAAGGCGACGCTCGACCCGGAGCGCGGCACGGTCGCCCTGTCGATCACCTACGCCGCGCAGTCCGTGGCGCTCCGCGGGCCCCTGCTCGAGGTGGTGCCCGGCGCCACCGCGAAGGCATCGTGCCCCGCGGTGACCTGGACCGGCGAGGGCGTCTCCGCGGCGCGCAACCAGCCGTCGCTCACCGGCGTCGGCACCGCGTGTTCCTGGGCGCTCGACGACGTCGAGGTCCCGGCCGGCCAGGACCTCACCGTGCAGGCCAGCGTCCGGCTCGCCGGCGTCCGCGACCAGGCGGCCCTGCAGGAGTGGCTCGACGCCGCCGGCAGTGCGACCACCGCCGCAGTCACCGATCGCGGGGTCACGGGGACCGCGTACCCGGTGCAGCGGCTGCAGGGCGTCGAGGTCCGCACGCCCGACCGCACGGTCAGCCAGACCACGCTCCCGGTGACGTTGGTGCCGGTGTGGCCGAGCGGCGCCGACGACCTCAACCCGCTCTACCGCAGTCCGGCGACCGGGAGCCCGTCGCAGATGTTGACCGACGTCGCCGGCGGCGAGTCGGGTGTGCGGTTCGCCGACGGGTGCTCGGGGGCGCTCGCGGTGTCGTCGGACGGACTGGTCGTGACGGCGCTGTCGGTCGCGCCGTCGTGCACGGTGCGGGCCACGGTGGGGAACTTCACGAACCTCGAGAGCGCGCCGTTCGGGATCACCACGCGGGACTGATCCGTCGCGTCCGATCGCCCGGCGCGCCTGGCCCCTCGGACGGGAGGCGCGTGGCGGGCTGGCGCCGCGCCTCCCGTCCGGCGGTGGCTCCCCGGTACTGGAGGCGTGCGGCGGGCTCGCACCGTGCCTCCCGTCCGGCGGTGGGACGGGTCGGTCAGGCGCCGGAGGACGCGGTCTGCACGAGGCGGACCGACCCGCCCGAGGCGGCGTAGCCGCGACCGGCGCTGAGCGCGACGGGTGCGCGCCGGGGCAGGGTGATGCCGAGGAGCTCGCCGTCGTAGTCGACGTCGGGCTGCAGCAGGACCCCGCAGCGGCTCTTGCGGACCTGCCGCGTCCAGTGGCTGTAGAGCGAGCGGAGGTCCACCGAGCGGCCGGCCGCGACGACGCAGAGGCCCGGTCGTTCCGATGTGAGCAGCGCCGCGATGCCCTGGTCCGCGTCCTCGAACCGTTCGGCGTCGTCGACGAGGAGCAGGACCGGCCCGCGTTCGAGGCGGAGTCCGGCGAGGAGTGCGGGCACCTCGTCCACGCCGACGGCGACGCGGTCGAGCGGGGCCTCGGCGAGGGGTGACCGACGGTCGCAGATCCCCCACACGGCGGGACGGACACCCTCGGCAGAGCGGGCGAGGTCAGCGAGGGCGAGGAGCACCGTCGACTTGCCGGACCGCGCGGGGCCGGCGACGAGGACGTGCTCGCCGTCGTAGACCTCGAGGACGGCGGTGCCGAGGTCGTCCTCCGCGATGCCGACGGGGAGGCGCCAGGGCTCGGCGTCGAACCGGGCGGGTTCGGCGAGGTCGCCCACACGGACGGCGTCCGGCAGTCGTCCGACGGCGCTGGTCTTGGTCGGCGCCTCCGGCCACGTGGCGGCGACGTCCGCGACGGCCCGGTCGAGCGGAGCGGACGGCGTCGCGACGTGGCTCTGCAGGCGCATCGTCGAGTCGATGAAGCGACCGGGCACGGGCGGCGGGACGTCCTTCGGGCGGACGCCGATCGAGGAGTAGTCGTACGGGTCCGCGAGGCGGAACAGCCACTTCTGGGTGGTGACCTCGTCCATCGCCGACGGCACCGCCTTGGCGCGGGTCGTCGAGACGGCGAACGAGATGCCGAGCGCGGGGCCTTCGGCGTAGACGCGGTGCAGTGCGTCGAGGAGCAGCTGCCCCTCGAAGTCCTGGTACTCGTCGCGGAGGGCGGCGAGGCCGTCGATGAGCACGACCGCGCGCCGACCACCGGGGGCGGCCCGTCGGCGCTCGAGGTCCGCGCGGAGGTGGCGGAGGAACCGCGCCTGTAGTTCCCCGGCGCCCGGACCGGAGCCGACGTACGCGGTGGTGTGCGGCAGCCGCGCGAGGGGCGCGAGGTCACCGGCGCCCATGTCGAGGACGAGGAGGTCGAGGTCGGCGGGGTCGTGGGTGGCGGCGAGGCGCAGGGCGAGGCTCGCGAGGGCCGTGCTCGTGCCGCTGCCGGGGATGCCCATGAGCATGAGGTTGCCCTCGTCGAGGTCCCAGCCGGCGGGGACCTGGCGCTGGTGGTCGGGGTCGTCGGCGAGGGCGACGACGACCTGCCGCTCGGGTCGGGTGGTCGCGGTGCTGATGGGCAGCGTGTCGAGGTCGACGCGGTCGCCGAGTGCCTCGGGCCAGATCGGGCGGGGCGGCGCGTACCCGGCGGCGTCGTTCGCGCGCCGGATCGCGTCGATGAGGACGTCGAGGTCGGTCTCGTCCGACGCACTCGGTGCCGGCGTGGGCATCGGCGCCGGGACCCCGAACACGTCGGTCGGGCGCGCCGTCACCGGCTGGTACTCGCGCTGGTCGCGGGCGCGGCCGGTCACCAGTGCCGTCTGCACCGGCGTGATGTCGTCCTGCCCGAGCTTCACGAAGGCGCGACCGGTCTGCTGGCGGCCGATCGCCGATGCGGCCGGGACGCCGATCACGTTCGTCGAGTCCTCGCGGCTCTGCACGCGCAGGGCGACGCGGAGGTTCGTGTTCGCCAGGATGTCCTCGCTCACGACACCGGCGGGACGCTGCGTCGCGAGCACCATGTGCACGCCGAGCGTGCGGCCGACCGCGGCGATCGCGACGAGGGACGTGAGGACGTCCGGGAACTCCTTCGCGAGCATGGCGAACTCGTCGACCACGAAGAGCAGCCGCGGCATCGGCTCGGTCGGACCCGTGGCGAGGTAGGCGTCGAGGTTGTCGATGTCGGCCCCCGCGGTCGCGAAGACCCGCTGGCGTCGTTCGAGCTCGGCCTCGAGCGCACGGATGGCACGGTCGGCGAGCTGCTCGTCGAGGTTGCTGATGGTGCCGATCGTGTGCGGCAGCCGTTCGCACGCGGCGAAGGCGGCGCCGCCCTTGAAGTCGACGAGCAGGAAGTTCAGGCGGGTCGGGTCGTTCCGAGCGGCGAGCCCGGCGACGAACGACCGGAGGAACTCGCTCTTGCCCGAGCCCGTCGTCCCGCCGACCAGGCCGTGCGGGCCGTCGCGGACGAGGTCGATCTCGAGCACGCCACCCTCGGACGAGCCGATCGGGGTCGAGACGCCTGTCCGCGCGTCCCACGCCGCGCGGATCGCCTCGGGGCTCGACGGGTCGAGCGCGGTGTCGCCGGCCCCGCGGCGCTGGGTCACGGCGAGGAGCTCGGGCAGGCGGACGAGCGCGGGCAGCGAGGCGCCGGGCACGGTGAGCTCTGGGTCGTCGAAGTGCGCCACGGCTCGGGCGGTCCGTTCGGCGGTCTCCGTCGACAGCCCCGCGAGCACGACGTCCTCGACGCGGGTGCGGTCCTCCGGCCGGTACACGGTCGCGGCTGCGTCCGCCGCGACCGTGACGATCGTGGTGCACGCGGCGGGGAGCTGTTGCTCGTTCGTGGCGATGACGATGCCGCTGACGCGCTGCCGACGCTCCCCCGGGCGCAGTGACGCCCCTGGGACCGTCCGTCCCTGGCCGAGCAGGTTGCGCGCCGGGGCGTCACGGCCCTCGGTCAGGACCTCGGAGTCGACGACGACGAGCAGGTTCGGTGTGGGCAGCTCGTCGAGCGACTCACGCAGGCCGCGGAGGACCGCGGCGCTCTGGTCGCGCTGCGCCGACATCCAGCGCGCCCCGGTGCTGCTGCCGGCCACGCGGGTGTGCGGCAGCCAGGATGCCCAGGACCAGTCCGTCTCGCGGCCGCGGTCGCAGAAGACGCCGACGGTCAGGTCCGCGGGCCCGCAGTGCACGGTCGCCTGGGCGAGCAGGCTGCGCGCGAGGGCGAGGGCGCCGTCACGGTCGCCGACGATCCCGACGACCCCGGCGTCCGACAGGTCGGTCACCACGGGCGCCGCGGTGAGCCGGCTGTCCGCGATCGCGGCCTTGGCCTCGTCCTCGAGCTTCGTGGTCGCGGCGCGCTGGTCGACCTCGGGTCGCCACGGTGCGTCACCCGTGCCGGCGTGCAGGCTGAGGAAGTCGTCGTCGTCCGAGCGGCGCTGCCAGAGCGCGGTCGTCGGCAGCGCGGCGCGGCGGACGACGGTGGCCGGATCGGGGACGAGCTCCTGCCGGCGCGCGGCCTCGACCGCCGCCGCGGCCGTGATCTCGCCGCGGAACGTCTCGACCGCCGCGGCGAAGCGCGTCTCCTCTTCCTTGAGGTTCTTGGCGCGGCGGTGCTTCTGCTCGAACCACATGCCGATCGCCGTCACGGGGCTGAGCAGGGCGAACAGGGCGAAGCGCGCGTCACCGAGGAGCAGGACCATCGCGCCCGCGAGGACGAGCGGTGCCGCCACCGTGATCCAGCTGAACTTCGACGCGGGAGCGACGTCCTTCCGCGTCGGCGGGACGACCGTCTCGGCGTCACCGACCCGACCGGGCCGCGGCGGACGGTTGAACGGTGCCGTCGCGGCCGGGGTGAGGTTCGGCAGCGATCCGGCCGGCGGCACGGTGGTCTCCGGCAGCTCCGGGCGGACCAGCAGCACGGCGCCGCCGACGATGACGCTCGTCGTGCGGGTGAGCAGGACGCCCTCGTCGTCGATCCGTTCGCCGCCGATGACAGTCCCGTTCGTCGAGCCGGCGTCGCGCACCCGGACCCCGTCGCCCTCGCGCTCGACGGTGCAGTGCTCCCACGATGCGCTCTCGGTCGGCAGGACCACGTCGGCCTGCGGCGCTCGCCCAGCCACGAGCTTCCGGTTCCGCGGCACGGCGAGGACCAGGCCGGCGTCGAGCCCTCCGGCGAGGGTCACGCTCCAGCCGTCGATCGTGCGCGGGCGTTCCTGCGCCGTGCGGGCGATCCGGGAGCCCTCGAGCAGGACGAGGTCACGGAGCGGGGTGTCCGAGCTGGTGTGGTGGCCGTCGACCGCGAGCGGGGTGGCGGGGTCGAGGACGGTGCCGGTGGTCGCGGCGACGAGCGCGCCGAGGGTGGCCGCCCCTGTCCATCCGTCGACCTCGACGGTCTCGCGTCGGTCGTCGAGCTCGATGAGCACCCGCATGCCGTGCCCCTCCGTTCGTGTCGTCGATCAGCGCTTCGTGTGGTTCGTCAGCGGTCCGTGCGGTCGGTCAGCGCTTCGCGGTGGTGGTCAGCGCTTCGCGGTGGTGGTCAGCCCTCCGTGTCGTCGGCGAACCAGACGAGGGACGGCGATCCGCTGGCGTCCGCGGAGTCGTCCGAGGCCGCCGGTCGGAGGCCGAGGTCCTGCGCGGACGACGCGAGCACCGAGGCCGGGCTGCGCATCGCCTCCTGCGTGCGGAACACCAGATCGGGTCCGGCGAGCCCGTCACTGCCGGAGAGGTCGAGGGTCGCGAGCGCGTCGGCGACCGCGGACGGCTCGTCGCTCCGGGCCGTCCCGACCGCGCGGACCAGGGCGATGACGGCGTCGTGGCTCCGGGCGTCCGCGACGGGAGCGACGGACGAGAACGGCCGGTCGCCGGTGAGGTTCTTCGCGTCGGCGTCGTCCGCGAGGACCCGGAGACCGCCGAGGAAGGCGGACATCGACCGACCGGTGGCGTCCGGGTGGAGGGCACGGGCGTCGTCCGTCTCGACCCCGACCGTCCGGAAGCCGCCGCTCAGGCTGCCGCCAGCCTGGGTCAGCGCGGCCGCGAAGGTCGGGCTCGTGGCGTCCGCGGTGAGGATGATCGGGGCGCTGACGTCCGCGGACTGGAGCGCCGCGACGAGGGCACCCTGTCGTGCCGCAGGGCCGCTGAGCACGACGGCGTCGGAGTCCGCGGCGACCGGGGCGTCGGCGCCGGAACCGGTCGTGGTGTCGGCGGTCTGCGCGGCGACACCCGTGCGCTCGGCGATCGTGGTCGCGAGCGCGGCCGTGTCGGCGTCGCGGACCGCGTCGACGACGTGCGCGACCTGCAGGCCGGAGGGTGCTCCGCCCCCGAGGTCGACCAGCAGCGGGGACTTCGCGGAGCCGAGTGCCGAGCGCATCGCGGACGCCGTGGAGTCCGTCGAGGGCGCCGTCGACCATGCGTCGTCCGAGCCGGCCGCGTACGGGGCGACGACCGGGATCCCGGCGGACGCCGCGGCCGCGAAGGCACCGTCCACGTGACGACCGGACGACGCGACGACGATGCCTGCGACGCCCTGCTTCGCGAGCGCCTCGACCGCGGCACGTGCGCCGTCGGTCGAACCGGCGTCGTCCTGCGCCACGAGCTGGACCGTCGTGCCACCGAGCTGCAGCCGTCGCTGGGCGACGAGGGCACCCTGCGCGGCATCGGCCCACTCGGAGCCCTCGCCGTCGCCGAGGGTCACGACGACGCCGATCTTCGTGCCGTCGGGGACGTGGGCGACCTGGACCGGCACGGGTGTGGTGGCGGCGACGGCCTCGGCCGGGGCGTCCGCAGCGGAGCGCACGGCGACGACGGCGACCACCACGGCGGCGACCACCAGGACCGCGAGCACCACGAGGAGGACCGTCCACCGACGGCGTCGCGTCGTCCGGTCGTTCGTCGGCTGCTCGGCGCCGGACTGTTCGACGCCGGACGGTTCGGCGGACTGCGGGTCCGGTGTCGGCTGCTGTCCCGGTGCCGGCTGCTCGGTCGTGCGGCTCATCGGTCGGCTCCGATCCGGAAGGCGTAGAGCGTCGTGGCGGTCGCGCCGGACGGCACGTCGAGCCGGAACGCCGGGAGCTTCGCGGCCGCGTCGAGCGACGACCGGAACTGCTGCTGCTGGAGCAGGATGCCGGCGACGTCCTCGGCGCGGACGTTCGCGTAGCCGGCCGCGTTCTGCGACGCCAGGGCGAGCTGGTAGTCGGCGGAGTCGGACTTGGCGGCGCTCGTCGCCATGGCGCCGAGGATGCCGGAACCGTTGACCTTGCGGTCCCCGAGGTCGAGCATCACGCGGTTGAGGTCGCCGGTGAGCAGCGTGCTGGCGCCCTGGACGTCCCGGACCGAGGCACTCGTGCTCGCGTCGATGCGCTGGAGGCTCGCGGCCGTCTGGCTGTCCACCGCGGACGCCAGGCTGCTGCTCTGCTGTTCGAGCGCGCCCTTCTGCTCGTCGATGGTGCCCTTCGAGTCGCTCGTGACCTCGCCCGAGGTCGTGCGGAGCCCGGCGATCGACTGGTCGAACGCCTGCTCGACGGCCTGCTGGCTCTTCCCGGCGGTGCCGCTGACGTTCCGGACCTGCTCGTCGACCAGGGTTTCGATCTGCTCTTTGAGCCTGCCCTCGGACTCTGCGGCCGCATCGCGCAGCTTCTGCTCGACGACGTCCTGAGCGGTCTTGAGATCCTCAAGGTCCCCGCCGACCGTGGCGGCCTGCTCCCGCGCGTCGCTGATGCTCGTACGCAGCCGATCGAGTTGCTGCTCGGTCCCGCCCGAGCCCGATCCAGCGTCCGCGACCGCATCGATCGCCGTCTGGATGCCGTCCAGCGATTGACCGAGCGCAGGGACCGAGGCACTCAGCCCTCCCGCGGCCGTGTCGCTCCCGGTCTCGTCGATGATCGCTTGCCAAGCACTTGCCTGCTCCTCGAGGCGAACCGACATGGGCTGAGGGAACGGGAGCGGCGACGCGAGGGGCGTGGTCGAGCCGTCTGGGTTCGGGCACGACTGGGGGGACAAGTAGCGTACGAGGTCGTTCGCCTGATCCGAAGTCAGACCGGACGTCGGCGGAGTCAGCACCGACGACGGAGATTCGTTCGTCACGAGACCGCAGATCTTCGCCACCAGTGCTGCGTTCTGCGCTTGCATCGTCCTGCTCAAGGTGAGGTCACCGGGAGCTCCGATGAGCGCTCTGGCAGCGGAAGCCTTGTCGTGCACGCTCTGGACATCAGCTCGGACCGTGTCGAGCGAGGTCCTGCTGCCAGCGAGCGACGTCCGAAGGTCGCGGAGCGATGTCTGCAGCGATCCGGAGGTGGACCCGGCCTGATCCACCAACGCGTCGAGCGATGCTTCGAAGGCTTGGAACTCCTCGACAGCTTCGGTCGCTTTCTGCGGCTTGAGGCTCTCCGCGAGCGCCGCGCCCTGCGTTGCCAACAGCGCGACCGTCGACGTCACCGACTGCGCGGAGAGGAAGAGCGCGCAGGTCAACGAACCACGATCCTCCTGGCTGGCGCAGCTCGTCGCGTCCGGCGCAGCCGGTCCGACGGACGCGGCCAACTGTGTGCTCACCTGCTGCTTGCAGAGCTCGCTCGCCTGCGCGTAGCCCTCGAGCTGGGAGGAGACACGCAACAGGTTGCCGTAGACGCTGCCGCCCACGGCGTCGGTCTTCGGCGCTGCGGCGCAGCCCTGGCCGTCGAGCACCGGTACGGGCGCCGTGCCGGAAGTGTCGCCGAGCAGCGCGTCGAGGCTGCTCGTCGTCTGCTGGAGTTGCTGCAGGACGGTCGACTGCGTCGTCTGCACCGTCGCGCCGAGGTCCCCGTTGAGCGAGCCGAGCTCGCCCGCGAGCGACTGCATCGTGCTTGCGAGGGACGCGCTGCTCTCCTGCAGCCGTTCCGCGGTGCGCACACCGAGCGTCTGGGAGGTGGACTCGAGGTTCGTCCGGACCTCGGTGATGGTCCCGCCGGCCCGGGCCAGGACCTCGTTCACCTGGGCGATGAGGTCGATGGTCCGTCGCTGCAGTGCGAGTTCGGAGTCCGTCTGCGAGCCGAACGCCCCGTTCAGCACGCCCTCGGTCGACAGGTCGGTGGTCAGCCCGGGCTGGGCGGCGACGTCGAACGCGGGGGCCGAGAAGTCCTTGACGTCGGCGACGAGGTGGAGCGTGCTGCTCGCGCCCGAGGTCGGCGGTGCGAGCAGCCGCCCCCACTGCACGACGGCGTCACCGTCGGCGTTCGTGCTGACCACGCCGTCGGTCGCGGCACCACCGTCGACACCCTGGGTCACGATGCGGTCCGGTGCGACGCCCGGCAGGACGGTCGACGCGGCGACGGAGAACGGCGCCCCGACCAGGGCGGGGGTCGTGCGGGACGACCCCGCGACGTCGTAGGTCAGGTTCTTCGACCGGACCGTGAGGTTCTCGATCGTGAGGTCGACCTCGACCCGGCCGGAGTAGCCGTCGAGGTCCGACAGGTCGGTCCCGGAGCGCTTGGTCGTCGTGTACTGCGTCGTGATGCGGAGGGGCAGGTCGCCCGCCGCCTTCGCGACGTCGTGGTCGGTGGTCGTCGACGAGGACCCGTCCGCTCCGACCGCGATCGTCGTGTCGGAGATGGCGCGGACCGAGCCGTTCGGGGTGAGCGTCGTGTCGACGGTCTGCAGCAGCCGGGACGGATCGTCGACCTGCCGCTGGTCGGCGGTGCACCCGGCCAGCGTCAGCGCGACGACGGCCGACACCGCGACCACCCCGGCCAGCCGACCACCCGGTCGTAGTCCGGTTCCCCCGGCGCGCGTCAGTTCCACGATCGTCCCCCTCAAGAATCGACAGCGCGTCCGATGCTAGTCGCTGAAATACCGTGAGGGTTCGTCCATCCACAGGTCGGAGCACCCCCGTTCGGGCCACAGCACCGCGATGTCCGGTTTGACGGATCCCGTGGAATTGATACTCTGCACTTCGTTGGTGGGGGGAACGCCGAGCGCTCGAAGTGCTCGGAGTTGCACGATCGGATGACCAGTCCACCCCACGAGCGGTTGCCTGGTCATCCGATCACAGGGGGAACGAACATGTGGATCTCAGTCGTGTCCGTCGGCATCGCGTTCGTCGCGGCGATCGGCATCACGTGGGGCGTGACGACCGCGACGCGTCGGAGCGACAGGCGCCGTCGAGCCCGCGGCGAGAAGCTGCCGAACGAGGGTGGCGCGCTCGTCACCGTGCGCCTCCGCCGTTGGCAGTGGCTGGTGATCCGCGTCCTCGCGATCGTGCTGCTCGTCGTCGGCGGGCTGTTGAGCGTCGTGGTGATCGGACTCGCCGCCGAGGGCGCTCCGCCCTCGATGGTCGTCGTGGCGGTGGTCTTCGCCCTCGCCGGCACCGGCGGCATCGTGCTCGCGAGCTCGATGCGGCGGACCCGGATCCTGGCGATGGAGGACCACCTGTTGGTCCGTCAGGGCCTGCGCGAGGAGCGCCGGGTCGACCTGCGCGAGATCGCCAGCCTGGCGCCGCTCGCGAACCAGTACGGCGGGGTCCAGGGGCGTTCGGCGGACGGACGACGGCTGTTCCACGTGATGGGGCTGGCGCGGGGGTTCGTCGAGTTCGACGCGTACCTGCAGGAGCGCGTCGTGCGAAACAGCGCTCCCGCCCCGCGGCGTTCGGACCGGACACCCTCCCGGTGCCGCCGTGGCGCGGCACCTCGGCGAGCGCCGAATGGACGAACGTCCCGCTCGGCCACGGGGGTCGCCCACGTCCGGTCGTCCGGCTGTTCGTCGGAGGCGACGTGGTCGTGCTGCACACCTCTGACGTCCGGGCGCTCGTCGACGGCCGGCAGGCGGTCGCCGAGTCCGACTCACAGCCACTCGCGTTCCTCGCAAGCCCCGCGCTCGTCGACCCGACGTCGCTCGGGGGTCGACAGGTGGCTGGTCTACCGCCGGAGAGCCTCGTCCTCCTCCGCGATGCGCAGGAGGTACCGACAGCAGTACTTCGCGACGCTGATGCCCGCACGTTCCGGAAGTGGGTCAGCGGTCTGCCGCGCTGACCATCGGAGGCTGTCCAGCGAGTACCTGCCTGGAGGCACGGTGCGGTCCGCGCGGGCGCCGTTTGCGATGCGCGAACGACGCCGCGCGCTTCACGGAAGCGAGGGGCGGACGGACATCACGGCTTGCCCACGCAAGGTTCCGGCCGACCCGGCGACACTCCTCCCGCCGTGGAACTCCCGAGCGATGGACGACGCTTGGTGTGCGTCGACGAGCAGGCCACGGGCCACCGGTGCGGAGACGTTCCCCATCGCGGTCTCGGTCCGATCGTCGTCGTCGACTTCTGCGCCGAGCGGAACTTCCCAGCGGGATTCGTCACCTGAGTCCTCGGTTCGGAACACGATGATGCCGGTCGCAGCGTCGCCACAGAGATCCAGCTCCCGCGCTCCGTCATGCATGATCGCGAGCGTTCGGTCCCGGCCGTCGAGAGCTCGGACCTTGGCCTCGACTCGCTCGAGAGTCGGGTCGCGTTCTTCGAAGCGCCGCCCACGAACCCACCGGGATCAGCAGCCGGCGCCGCGAAAGCCCTCCGCGGCCTCAGCTTCTTCCGCGGTCACTTCGCCACCAGGGCCCTTCGGGCCTGGCGAGCAACAGACCCGTCAATGCCGAGAAGAGCCAGGCGAACTGGTACGAGTGCCCACGGCCAGCCAGTGCGGAGAACGTGATGAGGCCGGCGAGGAGGACGAGCATCGTGACTCCGCGCGCGCCTCGGCGACGACTCCGCCCACCGGCCAGACCCATCAGGACCGCTACTGACGCGACACCAGTAGCGACGAGGGCGTTCGATCGACTCTTGATCACGGTCGCCCAGAATGCCGCGACCAGCAGGGCGAGGATGAGCACCGAGAAGTACCCCAGGAGGAGCTTCCGGTCGAGCGCCCGATCGGGTTCCTGATACGCCCTGTTCCTGTCCACGGTTCTCCGCACGATCATCGACCTCCTGGGCGCCTGCGGCCGCGCTTCGGGTCCGCCGTGGAAGCTCGCGCAACCACCCGTTCCCCGATGGCCGACCCGATGATGACCCCTGCGAACGAGGTGAGCAGCCACGCCCACCGCGTGCCAGCGAGTTGCGGCGGCGCACCCACGAGCAGCACGAACACGACGACGACCACCAGCAGTCCCACGACGGAGAACGACCGTCGTCGACCGCTCCGCGCCCACCAGCCGATCCCCACGCCGTACAGGGCCGCCGCCGCGGACACCAGGACCAGTCCGAACGGCATCGGCTGGTGTTCCAGGCTCGAGGTCCGCCACCACGCGATCGCGAGACAGAAAAGAGCCGCGAGGACATCGATGAACAAGGGCCGGGGTCGCCGGGTACGCGGGGTCATCATCCACCTCCGTTCTTCTGCGAGTTTGTGACTGCTTCGCCCCCGCCGGTCAGGGGCCGTCGGATGAGCACATCGACGAGCCCGTGGCGGCCGAAGGCCAATGGGACGTCCTTGTTCGGCGGGATCACCCTCGTGGCTCGACCTCATAGGCGTACGCCGTCGGTGACACACCGAACACTGCGGTCACCGCGCGCAAGTCCCACGACGCGGCGCCGACGGTGAACCGAACGCGATCAGCACCGGAGAGCTCTTCAGCGATCCTGTCAGCGTTGAATCGATTGACTCCGTCCTGGAGCAGGATCTTGCCGCCTTGATCGGTCACGACGACCACTTGCGACCCCGACGCTCCGCCGCCCTTCAGGGACGCGCTCGACTCCGAACCGGTGGTGGCGCTCCGGATCTCGCACGAGACCGACAACTGATGACCGTCGTCGTAGACCTTCACACCGAGCGGGACGACGAAGAACAACAGCACCGGGATGACGATGACGAGCAACAGGATGGCGACAGCGACGGCGCGTTTCCGTAGCGTCACCACTGGTGTTCCGTCGGTCATGTCGAGAGCGTTCCTCCTTGCGCTCACCATGTCCGATGAACCCCGCCTGCAGGGCCGTCGCCGCCGTGCGCCGCGCCGGTGTCGAGCGTTCCGATCGCGCCCGTACGTCGTCGACTCAGCCCACCAGCCAGGACCGCCATAACCGCAACAGCTGCACCAGCCAAGAGATCCGAGCGACTCGCGATCACCGAGATCCAGAATGCCTCGACCAGGAGGGCAAGTACGAGCGCCGATAAGTAAGCCAGGAGGAGCTCTCGATCGAACGCGAGGTCGGCTTCCCGGTTCGCATTCCTGCCGCCCGTCACCCTGTTCATGATGCGCTCGATTGACTGAGCCGTTCCGGATCGCGCACGAACACTGCCTGGTTGACGAGTTTCAGGGTGTCCCGCAACTCGTAGGACGCCGCGCCGACGGTGAACCTCCTGGGACCGCCCCGATCAAGATCGCTCGTGAGCCGCTCGATGTTGTCACGAGTGACCCCCCACCGCAGCACGAGGAGCCCGCAGTCGGTCGTCTCGATGTAGATCTGCTGATTCGAGGACCCGACGCCTCGCGGCGAGTAGGAGGACGCCGTCCGACCTGCGGCCCCGACCACATCGCAGGCCACCTGCTCCTGATGCGCTGCGTCATAGGCCTTCAGCGTGACCGGCCCGACGAACAGGAAGAGGACCGGGAGCAGCACGACGAGCACGAGCAGCCCGACAGCGACCAGCCGATTCCGCACAACGCTTTCGTCCCCCGCCTGTCGTTCTTCACTCCGCAGCAGGCTCACGAGATCTTTCGGAAGCCAGTAGTCGTAACGTCTCTTCCGATCAACCTCAGCAGTTCGCGGACCGAGTACGAGCCTTGGCCCACCTCGAAGCGATAGGTCCCGCCAGCATCGAGTTGACGCGCTGTTGAACCAGCATTTTGATCTGTCACACCCTCCCTGAGAAGGAGCTTGCCGCAGTTCTTCGTCGTGATCTCGACTTCAGCCGACGAGCTGCCGAGCCCGGTTCTCGTCACACTACCGCCGCTCAGGGACCTCGCTGCCCCAACCGAGCATTCGACTTTGATTTGGTGCTGCCCGTCGTACCAATTCAGGAACGCCGGCAAGACGAGAGCGACCAGGCCGATGATCAGCAGCACGGCGAGGGCACGGTAAAAGCGCCACTTCGCTCTCGACGGAGGGCTTGCTTTTCCCCCTTGAGCACTCATCGGCTCTCCGCTTCACTGGAGTCCATCTCGATTTTCTACTCCCTCGGTCCGCGAGCGCCGCCGACGAGACCGTTCAGAGCGTCCGTGACCAGATCAGAGCCACGGTCGCCATCCGGCCGCAAGAACTCGTTCGTCAAGGACTGACCAGCTCCCACGACATGGTCGGCGGTGAACGCCGAAGCCTCATTGATGATCGACATAGCCGGGGTTGTGCCGAGGTTGGGATCTGCCGGGATCCTGAGATCGACAGCAAGTTTCGACGCAAGCGCGCTCCCACCTGCGCCGGTAACGAGCCCACTCGTGAAAGCTTGAGCGTAGCTCCCGATGCTCTGGTCCTTACTGTTCAAGGCGTGATCCACGGTGTTCGACACTGCACCCTGGGTGCCAGCGGTCGCTGCACGCTGACCGGCCGAGCCAACAGCTGCTCTCGCTACGCTTTGAACTGTGGGATTGGTCATTTGCTGAATTCGAGGCAGAGCAGCTTGAGCAACTGACGAACCGTACTTACCGACGACTGCGCCTCCGACGCCGCCTGCAGCGCCCGCTGCACCCCCCACGATCATCTGCAGGCCGACCTTGCCCCAATCGACCTTGCCACTGTCCGGCCCCTGCTGGATGATCGAGAATCCCCCCGCAAGAAGTGCTCCGGAGCCTGCCGCGGCAGCCACGGTGACCGCGATGTTGACACCGGGAACGAGCATCAGAGCAACGCCTCCCACGATCATCGCCGTCGCCGCAATCGCTTCCTTGTGCTCGTCGAAGAATCGCTTCGCATTCGCCCACGCACCCTGGTTCGCATCCCGGTACGCCTGCAGGTCCGCATCCGTCGCCGGCCGCAGCCCGAGCGGGTCCACCGCATGCACAGGGTCGTTCCCGGCGTAGGAGTACGGGTTCGCCGCCCACGCCGCCCCGAGCACGGGCGCGAGCGGGTCGGTCGACAGGAAGCCCCGCGCCACGGGGTCGTACACCCGCGCTCCGAGCCACTCGAGTCCAGCGATCGACACGCCACCGTCCGCGGTGAGCCCGACGCCTGCGGGGAGCCCCGAACCGCCGACCGCAGCGAGCACCGCCCACGGGTCGTCGGCAGCGGTGGCCCGCGCGCTGCGCCACCCCGCGGTCGTCCAGGCATCGTCGATCGCGACGACCCCGCCCGGCAGGTCCAGGACGCTCGTGCCGCCGAGCGAGACGATCCCCGGCACGCTCGCCGCGGAGTCCCACCACGCCTCGGCACCGCCGACGTCGGCCAGCTCGCCGAGGCCGTCCGTCCAGACGTCGACCCGACCGGTCTCGGCGTAGGCGGGGTCGCGCTCGACGACCTCGGCGAGCGTCCCGAGGTCGGACCACGCGTACTCCACCGTCGAGCCGTCGGGGTCGGTCCGCCGGATGCGTCGACCGAGCCCGTCGTAGCGGTACTCGGTACGGGCATCGTCCTGTTCGGAGGCGACGAGCTCGCCGGCGAGGTCGTACGAGAAGCGCGTCTCGACACCGCCGATCACCTGGCGGACCAGGCGGCCGGCCTCGTACTCCCAGCGTGCGTCACCGGCGGCGACGAGCTGGCCGGCGTCGTCGTAGCGGTGCTCCACCCGCCCGTCCGGGCCGTCGACGGCGGTGATGCGGCCGTCGGCGTCCCGTTCGGTGCGGGTCGTCGTGAGGCCCTCGGGCGAGGTCGCGGTGTGCGCGACGAGGACGCCGCGCTCGTACGACCACGACTGCACGAGGTCGCCGGTGACCGCCTCGACGATCCGACCCGCGGCGTCGTGTCGGAAGGTCGCGGCTCCGAGCCCGTCGCGCTCGAGCGCGGTCGTCCGACCGACCGCGTCGCGGACCCACGTGGTCCGGCGGCCGGACGGGTCGACCCGGGCGACCCGGTGCCCGTCGGCGTCGTACTCCCACCGGATCGCGGCCCCACCGCGACTGCGGCGGACGAGGAGCCCGCGTCGGTCGTACTCGAGCTCGTGGTCGACGGCGCGACCAGCGCCCCGCGTGTGGTCGGTGACGACGACGGTCCGGGCGACCGGGTCACGGTCCACCTCGGTCTGCACCTGACCGTCGACGAGCACCTGGTGCTCACGCCCCGCTGCGTCGTACGTCCAGGCGGTCGTCCGCCCGTCCGGGTCGGTCTGCTCGACCCGCCGGCCCGCCGCGTCACGACGGACGCTGGTGCGCCGGCCGAGCGGATCGGTGACCGCGACGAGGCGGTCGGCGTCGTCGTACTCGCGCCGGGTGACGCCCCCGGCCGGGTCGGTCGTCGCGACCACCCGACCGCGCTCGTCGTACTCGTGGCGGGTGATCCCGCCGAGCCCGTCGACCACCTCGGTGACCTGCCCCGCGACGTCGTAGCGGAACCGACGCCGACCGAAGCGTGCGTCGTGGGCCGAGACGAGCCTCCCGGCCGTGTCCCAACGGAACCGGCTCGTCCCCGCTCCGGGTGTCGTCTGCTCGACCACGCGCCCCACCGGGTCGTACGCGGTCCGGGCGACCTCGCCGGTGGGGAGTGTCCGCGCGACGACCCGGGAGTCGGCGTCGTAGGTCAGCGTGGTGCGCGCACCGGTGGCGTCCACGGCGGCCGACGGCCGCCCGCAGGCGTCGTACTCGTACGACGTGCGCGCGCCGGACGGCGCGATGACCGCGGTGACGCGGCCAGCGAGGTCACGCTCGATCCGCGTCAGCCCACCTTCTCCGTCGACGAGCTCCACCGGGCGTCCGGCCGCGTCGTAGGTGACGAGTTCGGATCCGGCGCCCGGACTGGTCGACTCGACGGGGCGCCCGAACGCGTCGAAGCGCACGGTCGTCGTCGAGAACGCGTCGCGCAGCGTCGCGACACCGGCGGTGGGGTCCCGGCTCACGTCCTGACGGACGCCCGTCGGGTCGACGGTCGCGGTCAGGACGCCGTTCGCGTCGTACTCGTGGCGCCACGTCGCGCCCGTCGGGTCGGTGACGGCCTGGAGGCGCGACAACGCGTCGTGCGCGAACGTCCAGACCGCGTCACCCGGCACGGCGAGCGTCGCCAGGTTGCCCTGGTCGTCGAAGGAGCGGACGACCCGGCGACCGAGCGGGTCCGTGGTCGCGTGGAGCTCGCCGTCGGGGCCGTACCCGAACGCGGTCCGCCCGCCGAGGGGATCGGTGATCGCCGAGATGCGTCCACCGGTGGTGTGCTCGAAGCGCCAGACCGCGCCGTCCGGGTCACGGCGCTCGACCAGCAGGCCGGCGGCGTCGTGGCGGTACTCGGTGCGGGCCCCCGACGGGCTGGTCGCCACGGCCGGACGCCCGGCGGCGTCGCGGTCGATGCGGGCCGTGTCGCCGAGGGCGTTCGTGGTGGCGACGAGTTCGCCGTGCTCGTCGCGCTCGAGGACGAGGACCACGCCGGTCGGGTCGACCACCCGCGTCAGCACGCCGTCCGACCAGGTCAGCTCGGTGCGGCCCCCGACGGGGTCCGTGATGACGGACGGGTCCCGGTCGTCGCCGCGGTACTCGAACGTGACGACGCCGCCGGACTCGGCGACGACGGTCGTGGTCCGGTCCTGGTCGTCGTAGCCGTACGTGAGGTCGCCGCCGGTCGGGGTGACCGTCCGGGTCCGACGCCCACGCTCGTCGTAGGCGTGGACGGTGACCGACCCGTCGCGCTCGGTGACGGAGACGAGGTTCCCGTGCCGGTCGTAGCTCATCGACTGCCGGTGGTCGTCGGAGTCGACCACACCGACGAGCCGACCCCTGGTGTCCGCGATGTAGGAGTTCGACCGCGAGCCGTCGTGGTCGGAGACGACGGTCACCCGACCGGGCAGGTAGGCGAAGCGGACGGCGCGACCGTGCGGGCTCACCTGCTCGACGACGCGGCGGCGCTCGTCGTAGGTGTTCTCGACCTCGACGACCCCGGCGGCACTCGTGACGGTGAGCACGAGGTCGTGGTCGTCCCACCCGTAGCGGCGTGTGCCCACCGCGTCGGTGACCGCGACGAGTCGCCCGCGGTCGTCGTACGAGTACTCGACCCGGCGCCCGTCGGAGCTCCGCGCCACGGCGACTCGGCCAGCCAGGTACTCGACGTCGATCGACCGTCCGCGGTCGTGGACGAGTCGGTTGATGAGCCCGTCGGCGTCCCGCTCGACCCGGACGCCGGTCCCGGGACCGCCGCGCTCGCCCAGCCAGACGCCCGACGGCGTGAAGTCGATCCGCCCGCCACGGTTGTCGCGGACCACGAGCTGGTCGCCCTCTGCCACGAGCCACCGGTTCTCACCGACGCCGCGCTCCCAGCCGTCGGAGGCCCGCGGGAACCGGATCTGCCGCCCGTCCGCGCCGACGAAGGACGCCCCCTCGTCGTCGAGTTCGACTCGGGTCTCGAGGACCGAGGCCCAACCGGGGCCGAAGAGCCCGACGTGCTCGTCGAGCGAGTTGTACATGCGGGTGAGGGCGAGCGACGCGCTCGCGCCGGTGAAGCCGAGGTCGGTCTCCGGTTCGACGAAGTTCCCGGTCGTCGTGTTCACCGGATCCATCGAGTACCCGGTGGTCGGCTGGGCGCCGTAGGCGGAGGGCGGGTCGAACTGCACGTCGGACCGGGTCGCCGAGACGCCCGCCGCCTGCAGCGCTGCGGCGAGCGCCGAGTCCGCGACGCTCGACACCGCGCCTTCGCCACCGGCAGCGGCGAAGGCGTCGGCGATCGTGGTGGCCCACGTCACGTCCTGGCCGTTCGCCTGCAACCACTGGTCGAACGCGCTGACGAGCCCGGTGGCGTCGATCCGCCCCCAGGAGCAGCGGTCCGCGAAGTCGGCGAGCTTGCCGCGGAGCATCGCGGGCTTGCCCTCGAGGGCCTGGTCGAGTCCCCGGCTGCCGTCGGCGAACGAGCGGAGGTCGGCCGGTCGGGCGGAGGACGTGCCCCCGCCACCACCGCCACCGGAGCCGGGCGACGGGGTCTGTCGCGGGGTCGCGGGGCCGGTCGCGTCGGCGAACCGGGGCGGGTCCTCGTGGTGGACCTCCGGCGGCTGGTCGTTGCCGGTGACCCAGTCCGCGACGACCTCGCCGACCCAGCGGTTCTCGTGGTGCTCGTACCAGTCGCGGGCGGTCTTGCGTCGGGCGTTCTCGCGCTCGGCGGCGGCCTGCATCTTGCCGACCCAGCCGGCCACGGTGCGCAGGTTCGCGGCGATGGCGGAGCCGTCGCTCCTGGCGGTCTGGGCGTTCGCGGCGAAGAGCTCGGAGAAGTGGCCGCGGAACTCCTGGGCGGCGGTGCTGACGTACGACTGGCGGCTGCCGGCCTGCCCCTCGATCGACTCCGCCGCGCCGTTCAGCGCCTGACTCAGCGCGTCGGCCGTGCCGTTGTCGAACTCGACCGGTTCGTTGCCGTGCAGGTCGCCCATGATCCGTCCCCCGATGGTGATCGTGCTGGTCGTGCTGTGCTGGTGGAGCAGATCGAGCTCCGTCCGCGGCCCACCCCGGACCGCGGACGCCCGGTCCGCCGAGGTGGCGGACCGGGCGTCGGGTGGTGGCTACGCGCCGCCGCCCGCGGTGAAGATGTCCTGCGAGATCTTGTCGAGCTGGGTGCGGAGCTGCTCGAGCTCGGTCTTGGCCTTGTCCAGCGCCGCCTTCGTCTCGGGCCAGGTCGAACCGCGGAACGTCGAGGCGAGCGGGCCGTCCCAGACGTTCGAGTCCGACAGGATGCGGCCCTGGGCGTCGAGCTGCGAGATCTGGTCGGTGAACCCACCGTTCACGATCGACTGGATCTGGCGGATGGCGGACTTGGCCTGCTCGGTGGAGAGCACACGCGACATGGTGAACCTCTTTCGTTTCGTAGCTGCACCCCCGCGCAGTGGAATCCCCCCGGAGGCTCTGACGCGGCCCACCATACCCACGAACACCCGACAATGTCACCGTTCGTATTTCGTGACGTTCCCTCCCCCAGTTCGAGGGTCGAGCGATGCTCACTCGCTGGAGCGTTCCCGACGCTCCTCCACAGGGCCGTCGTTCACGCCTGGTTTCCCCAGCGTCCACCGCCCCGCTCCCCCGCGGAGACCCCGGGTGGCAGGATGGCGACATGGACACCGAACCGCAGCTCGACGGCGACTCCGTCGCTCCCGACCTCGACGACTTCGACGAGGTCGTCGAGATCGAGCACGAGTCGCTGCCGTCGGACCGCTACTTCGATCGCGAGCTCAGCTGGCTCCGGTTCAACCAGCGCGTGCTCGAGCTGGGCGAGGACCGGACGCAGCCCCTGCTCGAACGGGCGAACTTCCTGGCGATCTTCGCGTCCAACCTCGACGAGTTCTTCATGGTCCGGGTCGCCGGCCTGAAGCGTCGCATCGACACCGGCATCGCCGTACCGACGAACGTCGGGCGTGCGCCGAGCGACGTGCTGCGGGACATCGCCAAGAAGGCGCACGAGCTGCAGGACCGGCACGCCGACGCGTTCATCAACTCGCTCAAGCCGGACCTGGACGCCGCGGGCATCCACGTCGAGCACTGGTCCGACCTCGACGAGGCCGACCGGCTCCGCATGCGCGAGTACTTCAACGAGCAGATCTTCCCGGTGCTCATGCCGCTCGCGGTCGACCCGGCGCACCCCTTCCCCTACATCTCCGGGCTGTCGCTCAACCTCGCGGTGCGCGTGCGCAACCCGAAGTCGCAGCGGCAGGAGTTCGCGCGCCTCAAGGTCCCGCAGAACTTCTCGCGCTTCATCGCCCTGCCCGACGACGGCAGCGGTCGGATGCGGTTCATCCCGCTCGAGGACCTCATCGCGAACCACCTCGACGACCTGTTCCCGGGGATGGAGGTCCTCGAGCACCACGTCTTCCGCGTGACCCGGAACGAGGACGTCGAGATCGAGGAGGACGAGGCCGAGAACCTCATCCAGGCACTCGAGCGCGAGCTCCTCCGCCGCCGCTTCGGTCCGCCCATCCGTCTCGAGATCACCGAGGACATGGACCCGGTGACCCTCGACCTGCTCGTGCGCGAGCTCGACATCACCGAGCAAGAGGTCTACCGACTGCCGTCTCCGCTCGACCTCGGCGGCCTGTTCGAGATCGCGAAGATCAGCCGGCCGGACCTGCACTACCCCAAGCACGTGCCGACGACCCCGGTGCAGTTCCAGCCGGGCGAACCGAACACCAAGCCCGACCTGTTCCGCGCGATCGGCTCCCGCGACGTGCTCGTGCACCACCCGTACGAGTCCTTCGCCACGAGCGTGCAGGCCTTCCTGGAGCAGGCCGCGGCGGACCCGAACGTCCTCGCCATCAAGCAGACGCTCTACCGCACGTCCGGCGACAGCCCCATCGTCGAGGCCCTGATCGACGCGGCCGCCGCGGGCAAGCAGGTCCTCGCCCTCGTCGAGATCAAGGCGCGCTTCGACGAGCAGAACAACATCGGCTGGGCGCGGAAGCTCGAGAAGGCCGGCGTGCACGTCGTGTACGGCCTGGTCGGGCTCAAGACGCACTCGAAGCTCGTGCTCGTGATCCGGCAGGAGGGCGGCACGCTCCGCCACTACAGCCACATCGGGACGGGCAACTACAACCCGAAGACCTCGCGCATCTACGAGGACATGGGCCTGTTCACCGCGGACGACACCGTCGGCAAGGACCTCACGCGTCTGTTCAACGAGCTGTCGGGCTACGCGATCGAGAAGAAGTTCAAGCGGCTCCTCGTCGCGCCGCTGCACCTGCGGAAGGGCCTGGTGAAGCGGATCCAGGCCGAGGCTGAGAACGCCGCGGCCGGCAAGCCCTCCGGCATCCGGATCAAGGTCAACTCGATGGTCGACGAGCAGGTCATCGACGCGCTCTACCTGGCCAGCCAGGCCGGCGTCCCGATCGACGTCTGGGTCCGCGGCATCTGCTCGCTCAAGCCCGGCATCGAGGGCGTCAGCGAGACGATCCGCGTCCGGAGCGTCGTGGGGCGGTACCTCGAGCACTCGCGGGCGTTCGCGTTCCACAACGACGGCGACCCGGTGGTCTTCATCGGCTCGGCCGACATGATGCACCGCAACCTCGACCGCCGTGTCGAGGCCCTGGTGCGCCTGTCCGACCCGGCGCACGTGGCCGAGGTGCAGGAGATGTTCGACCTGGCGATGGCCGAGACGACGAGCTCGTGGCACCTGGAGTCCGACGGCGAGTGGACGCGGCACTCCACCGACCAGGACGGCCGCCCACTCGACGACGTGCAGAATGTCCTCATGCGGAAGATCTCGGCCCGGAAGCGCTCGGCTCGGTGAGCGGCGGCCCCACGGGGCCCGTCGTCGCGGCGGGCGCGGTCGTCTGGCGTGAGCACCGGGGCGTCCCGCTCGTGCTGCTCGTGCACCGCGACCACCACCACGACGTCTCCTTCGCCAAGGGCAAGGTCGACCCGGGCGAGAGCGTCCCGACGACGGCCGTCCGCGAGATCGAGGAGGAGACGGGCTACCGCGTGCACCTCGGCGCTCCCCTGGGCACCGCGGAGTACGTCCTGCCGAGCGGTCGCGACAAGGTCGTGCACTACTGGTCGGCCCGGGTCTCCGGCAAGGAGTACGACCGCGCCGGCACGTTCCGCCCGAACGACGAGGTCGCCGCGATCGAGTGGGTCACGACCGACCAGGCCCGCTCGCGGCTGACCTACGAACGCGACGTCGCGATCCTCGACCGCTTCGCCGACCGCGTGGCGGCCGGCGAGCACCGGACGTTCGCCCTCATCGCCCTCCGGCACGCCAAGACCGTCCCGGGTTCGGACTGGGACGGCCCCGACTCGACCCGGCCGCTGCTCCCCGTCGGCCGGAACCAGGCACGGGCCGCCGCGGCACCCGTCGCGGCGTTCGGGCCGAAGAAGATCGTCAGCAGCACGGCTGCCCGGTGCCTCGCGACCGTGGAGCCGCTGTCCGCCCGCACGAAGGTGGGCGTCTCGGCGACCCCGGACATCAGCCAAGACGCCCACGACCGCGGCGCCGCAGACGTCAAGGGCGTGGTGCGTCGCCGCCTCGAGAAGGCGAAGTCGACCGTGCTCTGCTCGCACGGCCCCGTCCTGCCGGACATCATCGCGCGCATCGCCGCGTCGACCGCCGGCGAGGACCGTCGGTTCGACCTCCGCCGTGCCGCGATGCTGTCGGTCGGCGACTTCGCCGTGATGCACATCGCGGGCGACCGACTCGTGGCCGTCGAGACGCACCGCAACACCGTCCCGGCCTGACGACGAGTCGGCGCAGCGACCAGCGCCGACCAACCCACCACGCGACGCCCGTGGCGGCCGCACCCCGCGCCTCCAGGCCGATGCATGCGCATGCGTCCACCCCACGCACGCCGATTCGATCCTGCACCCGACGCGCGAGCGCCGCACGGCGCCCCGTCGGACACAACCCCTCGTTCACCTCCCGTTCACCAGCGGTCGTGATCCCCGTCACCTCGCGTCCCTACAGTCGCTCCCGGGTCAGCACCGGCCCCCGGGACCAGCAGCGGTCCCAACCTGCACTGACATTCCCGAAGGGACCCCTGTGAACATCAAGCGAA
The DNA here is from genome assembly GCF_006715175.1 of Curtobacterium citreum. NCBI lineage: Bacteria > Bacillati > Actinomycetota > Actinomycetes > Micrococcales > Microbacteriaceae > Curtobacterium > Curtobacterium citreum. The sequence goes on from NZ_VFMQ01000001.1 coordinate 3,445,300, forward strand.
TCGGCACGGTCGCGGCGATCGCGGTCGTCGGCGCCGTCGCGCTGTCCTCCTGCGCCTCGAACGAAGGCGGCGCGGGCGCTGGAGCCTCCGCTACGTCGAGCTCCGGCACGGACTACTCGTCGCTGAAGGGCACGCTGACCGGCTCGGGCTCGTCGGCACAGCAGACCGCCGAGGCCACCTGGGCCGCCGGCTTCCAGAACGTCGCCTCCGGCGTCACGGTCAACTACTCGCCCGACGGTTCGGGCGCCGGCCGCAAGAACTTCATCTCGGGTGCCGCGGACTTCGCCGGCTCCGACGCCGCGCTGAAGGACGAGGAGCTCTCGGGCTCGTTCGCCAAGTGCGCCGCGGACTCGAAGGCCATCGACATCCCGGTCTACATCTCCCCGATCGCCATCGCCTACAAGGTCGAGGGCGTCAAGGAGCTGACGCTCGACGCGAAGACCATCGCGGGCATCTTCTCCGGCAAGATCACCAAGTGGAACGCCTCCGAGATCGCCGACCTGAACAAGGGCGTCGACCTGCCGGACGCGAACATCACCGTGATCCACCGCTCGGACGACTCCGGCACCACGCAGAACTTCTCGGAGTACGTCTCCGCGAACGCGTCGGACGTCTGGACCGAGGCCCCCAGCCAGACCTTCCCCTACCAGGTCGGCGACAGCGCGAAGGGCACCTCGGGTGTGGCCTCGGCCATGGCGAGCGCCTCGAACGCGATCACCTACATCGACGACTCGGGCGCGGGTGACCTCGACAAGGCCAAGCTCATGGTCGGTTCCACGGCCACCGAGATCTCGGCCGAGGGTGCTGCGAAGGTCGTCGCCGACTCCGACACGGTGTCGGGCCGCTCGGAGAACGACCTCGCGATCAACATCAACCGCAAGGACACCGCCGAGGGTGCGTGGCCGCTGGTCCTCGTCTCCTACGCGATCGCCTGCCAGGAGTACAAGGACGCCGACACCGGCAAGCTCGTGAAGGGCTACCTGGACTACGTCGTCTCGAAGGACGCGCAGGACGCGGCCGCGAAGGAGGCCAAGTCGGCCGCCCTCTCGTCCGACCTGGCGGAGAAGGCCGCGAAGGCCGTCGCCACCATCAAGTAGCACTCCCCGAGCGCCCGGACGCCGATCCCACCCACCTCGATCGGCGTCCGGGCACTCGCCCGTCACGGCAGCACCTCCCCACCTCCCCGCTCCCCCGATCCCGGGTGATCCTCCGACAGGAGTCCCATGACGACCGCACCGGCCCAGCCAGGGGCCACCGTCTCCCCCAAGCCGAAGGCCGTCGTCCGCGTCGGCGACCGGGTCTTCTCCGCCGCCTCCGTCATCGCGGGCAGCCTGATCCTCTTCGTGCTCGTGCTCGTCGCCGCCTTCCTGGTCTGGCAGAGCATCCCCGCCTTCAGCGCCAAGGTCGGCCAGCTGCCGAACAACGCGACGAGCTTCTGGGACTACGTCGGTCCGCTCGTCTTCGGCACCGTCTGGTCCGCGCTCATCGCGCTCGTGATCTCCGTGCCGCTCGCGCTCGGCATCGCACTCTTCATCTCGCACTACGCGCCGCGTCGGGTCGCCCCGGTCCTCGGCTACGTCATCGACCTGCTCGCCGCGGTCCCCTCGGTCGTCTACGGCCTGTGGGGCATCGTCGTGCTGGCGCCGTTCGTGAAGCCCTTCTACGCGTTCCTCAACGAGTACCTCGGCTGGTTCCCGCTGTTCTCCGGCCAGGTGTCCGGCACCGGCCGCACGATCCTGACCGCTTCGATCGTGCTCGCCGTCATGGCGATCCCGATCATGACCGCCGTGATGCGCGAGATCTTCCTGCAGGCGCCGCGCCTCAACGAGGAGGCCGCCCTGGCCCTCGGCGCCACGCGCTGGGAGATGATCCGCCTGTCGGTACTGCCGTTCGCGAAGTCCGGCATCGTCTCGGCGATCATGCTCGGCCTCGGCCGCGCCCTCGGCGAGACGATGGCGATCGCCCTCGTGCTTTCCGTCTCGACGAACGTCACCTTCCAGATGCTGACCTCGCTGAACCCCTCGACGATCGCCGCGAACATCGCGCTGCAGTTCGCCGAGGCCTCGGGTACGGCCCTGAACGCGCTCATCGCGTCCGGCCTGATCCTCTTCGTCATCACCCTGGTCATCAACATGCTGGCGCGCTACATCGTGCGCAAGCGGGTCTCCTGAGAGGTCACGCCCGATGTCCCTCGCCCTCCGTCAGTCCGGCATGCCCGGCAACGTCTACGCCAACGGGAAGCTGCACAAGTCGGTCCCGTGGCTCCTGCTCGTCGGCTCCTGGGTCGCCCTGATCCTGGTCTTCGCGCTCCTCAACGCCGGCGGCGCCGTCAAGGACTTCAACGTCGTCGCGGCGCTGTTCCTCGGCACGGTCCTGTTCGACGTGCTCATCGTCGTCGTCTCCCGCATCGTCGAGGGTGGTCGACAGGCCGTCGACCGGCTCATCACCTCGCTCGTCGTCACGGCCTTCGTGATCGCGGTGCTGCCGCTCGTGTCGCTGCTCTGGACGGTCCTGGCGGACGGCCTGGCCCGCTTCGACGCGCAGTTCTTCTCGTACTCGATGCGCGGCGTGATCTCCGAGGGCGGCGGCGCCGTCCACGCCCTGGTCGGCACGCTCGAGATCACGCTGTTCGCGGCGCTCATCTCGGTCCCGATCGGCCTGCTCACCTCGATCTACCTGGTCGAGTACGGCAAGGGCGCCCTCGCGCGCGGCATCACGTTCTTCGTGGACGTCATGACGGGCATCCCGTCGATCGTCGCCGGTCTGTTCGCCTACTCGCTGTTCGCGCTGTTCCTCGGCCCCGGCGCCCGCTTCGGTCTCGTCGGCTCGGTCGCGCTGAGCGTCCTGATGATCCCGATCGTCGTGCGCTCCACGGAGGAGGTCCTGAAGATCGTCCCGATGGAGCTCCGCGAGGCCTCGTACGCACTCGGCGTCCCGAAGTACCTGACGATCCTCAAGGTCGTGCTCCCCACGAGCCTCGCCGGCATCACGACGGGCGTCATGCTCTCGATCGCCCGCGTCATCGGCGAGACGGCCCCGCTGCTCGTCACCGCCGGGTTCACCGCGAGCATGAACTACGACCTGTTCCGGGACCCGATGATGACGCTGCCGGTGTTCGCGTACACGCAGTACTCGCAGCAGGGCGCCAACCCGGTGCCGTTCGTCGACCGGGCCTGGACCGCGGCGCTGCTGCTCATCCTGATCGTGATGGTGCTCAACCTGCTGGCCCGCTTCATCACCCGCCTCTTCGCTCCCAAGCTCCCCCGCTAGCCCGACCCGGCAGCGACGCGGCAACGACCACCCACCCCGAAGGAAACCACGTGTCCAAGCGCATCGAGGTCGACGGCCTCAACGTCTACTACTCGAAGTTCAAGGCGGTCGAGGGCGTCGACATGACGATCGAGCCCCGCACCGTGACCGCGTTCATCGGTCCGTCCGGCTGCGGCAAGTCCACCTTCCTCCGCACGCTCAACCGCATGCACGAGGTCATCCCCGGCGCGTACGTCGAGGGCTCGGTCAAGGTCGACGGCGACGACCTCTACGGCGCCGGGGTCGACCCCGTGCTCGTCCGCCGCCAGGTCGGCATGGTGTTCCAGCGCCCGAACCCGTTCCCGACGATGTCGATCCGCGACAACGTCCTGGCCGGCGTGAAGCTCAACAACAAGCGGATCTCGAAGTCGGAGGGCGACGAGGTCGTCGAGCGTTCCCTGCAGGGCGCGAACCTGTGGAACGAGGTCAAGGACCGCCTCGAGAAGCCCGGCATGGGCCTGTCCGGTGGGCAGCAGCAGCGGCTCTGCATCGCCCGTGCGATCGCGGTGCAGCCCGACGTGCTCCTGATGGACGAGCCGTGCTCGGCGCTCGACCCGATCTCGACGCTCGCGATCGAGGACCTCATCGAGGAGCTCAAGAAGGACTTCACGATCGTGATCGTGACGCACAACATGCAGCAGGCGTCGCGTGTCAGCGACAAGACCGCGTTCTTCAACATCGCGGGCACGGGCGCGCCCGGCAAGCTCATCGAGTACGACGACACCGCGACGATCTTCTCGAACCCGTCGGTGCAGGCGACCGAGGACTACGTCTCGGGTCGCTTCGGGTGATCCCCGCCTGACACACGGCCTGGAGGCCCGGTGCACGTCCTCCACGGACGCGCACCGGGCCTCCTCGGTTGCGCTGGGAACGGTCGCGCCGGTGACGACGGAACCCCGGGACTCGGTCCCGGGGTTCCGTCGTGCGAGGTCGTCGGGCCTGCGAGCTCGCTAGGCCTGGGTGGTCGGCACGGCCATGACCGGTGCCGAGGTCGGCTGGTCGGAACCGCCGGCCGGCTCGACGGTCATGCCGATCGAGTCGCCCTTGCTCAGCGTGCCGTCGAGGACCGCGGTGTGGACACCGTCACGGGCGCCGTCGAGCAGTCCGGCCGGGACGACCTTCGTGCCCTCGGAGCCGATGTACCAGAGCTCGTAGGTCTTGCCGGCCGGGGCCTCCTGGACGCCGTCGAGGATGACGGCGGACTTGCCGACCTCGTGCGACCAGACGACCGTGGCCGATCCGCCGCCGGGCATCTTCGCGGTGGTCCGCTGGAAGTCCGACGCGGCGTAGATCGAGTCGAGCGTGCCGGACGCCTGCGTGGTGCCCGGGCCGGGCTGCTCACCCGTGCCGACGACACCGCCGATGCCCAGGCCGACACCGAGGAACACGACCGCGACGGCAGCCGCGGCACCGAGGGCGGCGGCCGGACGCTGGAACCAGCGTCGGCGAGCCGTGGCGGCGGCGCGGCCCCCTGCGAACCGGGCGTCCGTGGCGTCGGACGAGTCGGAGTCCACCGATGTGACGGGGGTGGGCCGTGCCTCCCGGTCGTCCACGGGTGCGTCGGCGGTGACCGCCGCGCTGCCGGCATCGTCTACCGGAGCAGCGGCGTCTACCTGCGGCGTCCGCGCGATCTGTGCCATCAGTGAGGCCTTGAGCGACGCGGGCGGCTCGATCGGCTCGACGGCGTACGCGAGCTGCAGCGCGGTCTCGCGCAGCGAGTCGGTCTCGGCCTGCAGTGCCGGCGAGGTGGTCAGGGCGTGGTCGAGCAGCGCGCGCTCCTCGTCCGACAGGGCGTCGAGTGCGTGCGACCCGGTGAGCAGGGCAGGGTCGTCGTGGTGTTCGGTCATGACGTCACCCCCATCTCGTCTCGGAGTCGGATCATCCCGTCACGGAGACGGGTCTTGACGGTGCCGATCGGGACACCGAGCCGTTCGGCCATCTCGCTGTGCGAGTAGCCGCCGTAGTACGCGAGCTGCACCGCCTGGCGCTGGAACTCGGTGAGCTTGCCGAGCGCCCGGCTGACCCGCTCGTGCTCGATGCGGATCTCGACCGATTCGGACACCTGGTCGTACCCGGACTCGAGGTCGCGGATGCCGATCTTGGTGTCGCGGTCGTGCGAGGACTGCGAGGCGCGGACCCGGTCGACCGCGCGACGGTGCGCCATGGTGAGGACCCAGCTGGCCGCCGTGCCCCGGGACCGGTCGAAGCGCGCAGCCTGCTGCCACACCTCGAGGAAGATCTCCTGCGTGACCTCTTCCGACTGCGCACGGTCCCGGAGGAGCCGCGTCACGAGGCCGAGGACCCGTCCGGAAAGCGCGTCGTACAGCTCGGAGAAGGCAGCCTGGTCGCCGTCGGCGACGCGAGCGAGCATGTCGTCGGGCGAGGCGGGAGCGGGCTCGGCCGAGCTCCAGGCTTCCGTGTCGCGTTCCACGAGGGCAAGCATTGCAGGTTTCGCCTCCTCTCGGTGCGTTCGTGACCCGCGGTGCCGGTGCTTCACAGGGACCGGTGCGGGAGCGGATCGTCGTCTGGTCGGGTTCCTCGCGGCGGGTCGTGCTCGTGAGCGGGGCCGCACGGCCCGCAGGGAATTGACCGGCGGGTACCGGACCGGGTCGCACGGACCCCGCCGTGACGTCCGCGAGGAGCGTCACACCCTCTGTTCGGCGCGGTCGTCGGAGCGGATTGCCCGGAGTTCGAGGAGCGCTCGGTCGTCGCGCTCCCGCTCCGGCGCACGCGTCGCCCGTCCCGGTGTGCGGGGCACGCCCGGGTGGCGGTCGTGTCCGTCGAGAGTGAACACGGCCTCGTGCTCAGGACGGTTCTCGTAGACTCGGTGTCGCCGGGCCGCAGCAAGCCCCGGGCTCCAAAATTCGCCGCTTCGAGCGGCCTCGCGCCGAGAGGCGCTTCTGCGGCCCGGTCTTCTGCTGTCCGGGGCCGTTCCGGCGCCGTGTGGCGCGGACGCCGCGACTCGTGTCGGTGTGCCGCCGGGTCTCAGTCCAGGCTGTCGCGACGCCAGAGCGCCGCCGCCTCGGTCAGGTCGGCCGCGAGCTCCGTCAGGCGGAGCGCCCGCCGGGTCAGCTCGCTCGAACGGTCGTCGGCGGTCAGGTCGGCGTCGTCCGCCACCGAGGTCGCCCCGGCCGCCGTCAGCCGGCAGAACGCGGCACCACGGTCGAGCGCGACCGCGAGGTCCCCCGTGTACAGGCCGTGCAGGATCCGGTCCGCCAGGGTCAGGATCTCGGCCGGGCCCGTCGGCTGTTCGGCACCCGCGACGGCTTGGTCGATCGTGCCGATCCGCTCCGTGCCGCGCTGGAAGAAGTAGGCGATCTCCTCGGGGTTCTGCCGGATCACCGTGCGGACCAGGTAGATCCGCCAGAGCGCCCCCGGCAGGGTGTGTGCGCCCACCCGTGCCCACAGCTCCGCGATCGCGTCGATGCCGTGCACATCCGTGTAGGTCACGAGGCGCTCGACGACCGCCGGGTCCGGGTCCTGCCGCACACGGTGCAGCAGCGCGTTCGCGGTCTCGTGCGCGACGCGGTTCACCACGGCCGGGTCGTCACCGCCCTGGATCGCGGCGAACTCCTGGTCGGTGAAGTGGACGGGACGGTGGTGATCGCGAGGCACCCGGAGAGTGTAGGCGCGGCCGGTGACGCCCACGAGTGCCGTTCGCCCTGAACGCAACCGGATCGATCGGCGTACCTTGCTCCGGCGGGGAGGTACCCCTGGTCGGACGTCGGAAAGAGGACCATCCATGAACGCCCTGCTCGTCATCCTGGCCGTGATCGCGGTCATCCTGCTGTTCGTCGGTGGCTTCACCGCGAGCCTGAAGTTCCTGCTCTGGGTGGGCATCGTCCTGTTCGTCGTCGCGCTGGTCCTGTGGCTGCTGCGCACCCTGACCGGTCGGCGCAGCTGACCGGTCCGCCGTCCGTTCCCGAGCAGGGGGTCCTCACGCGCTAGCCTTGCGGGTGAGGGCCTCTAGCTCAGTCGGTAGAGCACCGGACTTTTAATCCGAGGGTCGTGGGTTCGAGCCCCACGGGGCCCACCACCCTCCTGGACCCCGCCTTTTCATCCGAGGGTCGTGGGTTCGAGCCCCACGGGGCCCACCACCCTCCTGGACCCCGCCTTTTCATCCGAGGGTCGTGGGTTCGAGCCCCACGGGGCCCACCACCCTCCTGGACCCCGCCTTTTCATCCGAGGGTCGTGGGTTCGAGCCCCACGGGGCCCACCACCCTCCTGGACCCCGCCTTTTCATCCGAGGGTCGTGGGTTCGAGCCCCACGGGGCCCACCACCCTCCTGGACCCCGCCTTCACATCCGAGGGTCGGGGTTCGAGCCCCACGGGGCCCAACGTGCTCCCGACACCGTCACCGTCCACCCCGTCCCGCGAGGAGTGCCGTGGTCACGCGCATCCGCACCGCTGCGGGCGTCGCGCTCGCGCTCGGGGTGCTGGCGTCCGTCGGTCTGGCGGGGTGCACGCAGCCGGACGACGCCGTGCAGGGGGTCGCCCGGGCAGCGTGCGAGCAGCGGATGGGGCCGGCGATCGTCGCCTGGTGGCGGGACCAGTACGACGAGACGCCCTGGAAGGTCGTCGACACGCGCGGCTCCGGGGTCCAGGAGGCGTCGGACAGCTCGTCAGCAGCGACCGTGCTCGACGTCTCCGGCACGTCCTCGGTCCAGCGCGACGAGGTCGGGCAGCGCACGGCGGTCCGGTGGTCCTGCGCGGCGCGGTACTCGAGCGCCGATCCGCAGACCGTGGCCGCGACGGTGGAGGAGATCACGCTGCGCTGAGCGCTGGCGCGCGGCTGCGACGGGGTACAAGGCGTCCACAGCGTGTTCATGGCGCGTCCTCTGCACAGTTCAGTCGTCGTTCAGCCGATTGTTGGCGGGACGCCGATAGTGTCGTGCCCGGATCCGATCAGCGGATCCTGGAGCACAGCACCACGACAGAACGAACGGGGTACACCGTGACCGAGCCCATCGACGCCACGCAGACCAGCACCACCGGTGACGCGCGCCGCATCGTCGAGCTCGCGGCAGCGACGAACACCAGCATGAGCAACCAGCTCCTGCTCGACACCCTGCGCCGCAACGCGCAGGTCAGCACCCGCCACATCCGCAAGGACTTCATCGAGGTCGCGAACGCGCAGACCGTCCTCGGCTACGTCTGCCGACAGCGCAAGGACTACGTCGCACTGCGCGGGGACGACCCCGCGTGGGCGCAGGAGGTCGGCCGGTACGGCACCGAGGCTCTGGCGGTCGAGGCGCTCCGGATGCGCCGCGCCTGACGCGCCACCCACGACGACGCGACGAAGGCCGCCCCCGTCGGGGCGGCCTTCGTCGTCCGCGTCTGCGCTGGCCCGCCCGCGCCGTCAGGACCAGACGCGGCGGATGCCCCAGGTACCGGTCCACGACTCGTCCGGCTCGAGCCAGCGCAGCCCCTCGCCCGAGTTGAGGGCGTTCGCCGGCGCGGTCATCGGCTCGACCGCGACCGCGAGCCCGGTGCCGTCGCCGCGGGGGAACTCGCGCGAGGTGAACACCTGGACGTAGGGGAACGAGGCGTCCTGCCACAGCTCGACCCCGTCGCCCTCGGGGCCGTGCAACGCGGTGCGGCGGACGCCGTCCTGGTCCGGGGTGATGTCCCGGTAGGCGGTGTCGAGGTCGGCGTCCCCGGCCCGCACCCCGGCGCGCAGGTCGTACGGCGTGCCCTCGACGGCGACGGTGCCGTCCGGGATCTTCTGCGCGTCCACCGTGAAGGCGGTCGCGGCGTCCAGCGTCACGACGAGGTCCTCGGCGGGGGTGTCGCCCGCGCGCAGGTACGGGTGGGCCCCCACCGCGAACGGCACCCGGACGCCCGAGCGGTTGACGATCGTGTGCGTCACCCGGATGCCGTCGTCGACGAGCTCGTGGTGCACGCGGGTCTCGAGCGTGAAGGGCCAGCCGTGCTGCGGGTGGACCGTGGCCTGCTGCTCGATCGCCGACTCGGTCTGCGAGACGACGCGGTACGGCGAGAACCGGAGCAGGCCGTGCGAGGCGTTGCCGTACTTCGGCTCCGAGACGTCGAGTTGCTGCCGCTTCCCGTCGAGCTCCCACACGGCGCCGGCGACCCGGTTCGGCCACGGCACGAGCACGATGCCGTCCGCGCCGGGCGGGGCCGAGGTGACGGGGAAGGGCTCGGTCAGGTCGAAGCCAGCGACCCGGAGCTCGCGGATGCCCGCGGCGACCTCGGTGACGACGGCCTCGACGACCCCGGTCTGTCCGGCGTGACGGAGGTGGTACTGCCCCCCGGTGGGTGCTGCTGCGGTCATGCGGTCGCCTTCCTTCCGTCTGGTGCTGCGGTGCCGTCCCCGTCGGCGACGACGACCCGGACGCCCGCCGCCCGGATCGGGGCGACCGCGTCCGCCGTGGTGCCGGCGGTGACGACGACGTCGATGTCCTGGAGCGGACGGACGACACCGAGGTGTACCCGGCCGAACTTCGAGCCGTCCGCCACCACGACGGTACGCCGGGCCGTCGCGGCGAGCATCCGCTTCGCCTCGGTCTCCGGCAGGTTGACGTTCGTCAGACCGTGCTCGACGTCGAGCCCGGTGCCGCCGATGAACGCGACGTCGGCGGCGATCGCGGGCAGCACGGCACCCATGAACGGCGCGACGAGCGAGTGCTGGAGCGGCCGCAGGGTCCCGCCGGTGACGACGACGGTGAACCGCGGCACGGCGGGTTCGAGCGTGAGGGCCGTGGTGAGCGAGTTCGTCACGATCGTCAGGTCGGCCAGGTCCGCCCGCGCCACGAGCGCCGTCGCCACCGCAGCCGGGGTCGTGCCGACGTCGAGCACGACGCACTGGCCGGAGCGGACGAGGTCGGCCGCCGCGCGGCCGATGGCCGCCTTCTCGACCTGGTGCTCGACCGCGGTCTCCTCGAGGGGCCGCTCGCCGGAGGTGACCCCGAGGCGGACGGCACCGCCGCGCACCCGCCGGATCCGTGCCTCCAGTTCGAGCGTGGCGAGGTCCTGGCGGACCGTCACCTCACTCGTGCCCAGGGCCGCGGCCAGGGCGGCGGTCCGGACGAGTCCGGGCGCGCCCTCGACGATGGAGACGATGCGGTCCTGCCGCAGGGGTGCCGGGAGGGCGCCGGCGAGGAAGGACAGATCGTCAGCGCTCACGGTTGCAGTTTCGCGCACTTACGGAGACTTTCGCAACGCTTCGCGGAGGCGCTAGGCTCGTCCGGTGATCACCAAGCGCGTGACGACGCTCGCCGACGGCCGCGAGCTCATCTACTTCGACGACGCCGACACGCAGCTGCCCGCCGAGCGCAGCATCGACGAGCGTGTCCTCGACCCCCGACCCGAGACCGCGCGGATGCGGCAGGACGTCCTGACGGGCGAGTGGGTGTCGATCGCGGCGAGCCGGCAGAACCGAGTGTTCCTGCCGCCCGCCGACCAGGACCCGCTCGCGCCGCAGACGGCCGCGAACCCCTCCGAGATCCCGAGCCGGTACGACGTCGCGGTGTTCGAGAACCGGTCGCCGTCGTTCGGGCCGCTGCTCGAGGCCGAGGACGCCCCCGAGTCGCTCGAGTCGCTGTCCGACGTCGGCCTGAACCGCCAGCTGCGGTCGGTCGGGCGGTGCGAGGTCGTGTGCTTCTCCCCCGAGACGAGCGGCTCGTTCGCATCCATCTCCGAGTCGCGTGCCCGCACCGTGGTCGAGGCGTGGGCGGACCGCACCGCCGCACTCTCGGCCCTGCCCGGCATCCAGCAGGTGTTCCCGTTCGAGAACCGCGGCGAGGCGATCGGCGTCACGCTGCACCACCCGCACGGGCAGATCTACTCGTACCCGTACGTCACCCCGCGCACGCAGCGCCTGCTCGCGTCGATCGAGCGCTTCGGTCCGGACCTGTTCGAGCAGCACCTGGCGAACGAGCGGAGCTCGGATCGCGTCGTGCTGCAGGGCGAGCACTTCACGGCGTTCGTGCCGTTCGCCGCGCGCTGGCCGATCGAGGTCCACATGCTCCCGCACCGGCACGTGCCGGACTTCGCCGGGCTGACCGACGCCGAGAAGGACGAGCTCGCGTCGATGCACCTGCGGCTGACCCGCGGACTCGACGCGCTGTACGACACCCCCACGCCGTACATCGCCGCCTGGCACCAGGCGCCGGTGCACGTCGCGCGGGACACCGTGCGCCTGATGCTGCAGATCACCTCTCCGCGTCGGGCGGCGGACAAGTTGAAGTTCCTGGCCGGCAGCGAAGCCGCCATGGGCGCCTGGATCGGGGACCTCGTGCCCGAGAAGGCGGCCGAGTTCATCCGAGGAGGGATCGAACGCGCATGACGTTCCAGCAGGTCTACGGGTACGAGCCGTCGGTGCGGTACTCCGCGCCGGGTCGGGTCAACCTGATCGGCGAGCACACCGACTACAACGACGGGTACGTCCTGCCCTTCGCGATCGACCGGCGGACCGTCGCGTCGATCGGGCAGCGGGACGACCGTCTGCTCCGGGTCGCGTCGGCGTTCGAGCCCGACGCGGTGCACGAGCTCTCCCTCGACGAGCTCGACCCGTCGCGCATGAGCGGCTGGTCGGCGTACGTCTTCGGCATCGCGTGGGCGCTCCGCGAGCAGGCCGGTGCGGACCTGTCCGGCAAGTCCGGCTTCGACGTCTTCATCGAGTCGGACGTCCCGGTCGGCGCGGGCCTGTCGTCGAGCGCCGCGATCGAGTGCGGCGTGGCGCTTGCGTTCACCGACCTGTGGGACCTCGGCCTCTCACGCAAGCAGCTGGCCCGCGTCGGGCAGTACTCCGAGAACCACGCCGTCGGTGCCCCGACCGGCATCATGGACCAGTCGGCATCGCTCCTCGGCGAGCAGGACGCGGTCGTGTTCCTGGACTGCCGGACGCTCGACACCGCCGTGGTGGACCTGGCGCTCGAGTCGAACGACCTCGAGGTCCTGGTGATCGACACCCGCGTGGAGCACGCGCACGCCACCGGCGGCTACAAGGCCCGGCGCGACTCGTGCGAGCGCGGCGCGGCAGCGATGGGCGTCGAGGCGCTGCGCGACGTGTCCGTCGACGACCTGCCCCGTGCGCAGGAGCTGCTCGACGACGAGACCTTCCGTCGCGTCCGCCACATCGTGACCGAGGACCAGCGCGTCCTCGACACGGTGCGCACGCTGCGCGAGCAGGGACCGCGGGCGATCGGGTCGCTGCTCGTCGCCTCGCACGAGTCGATGCGTGACGACTTCGAGATCTCGGTGCCGGAGCTCGACCTGGCGGTCGAGACCGCGATGGCGCACGGTGCGGTCGGCGCGCGGATGACCGGTGGCGGCTTCGGCGGTGCGGCGATCGCGCTGGTCGACCAGGAGGCCCGTGGCACGATCACGGACGCCGTCACGGCCGCCTTCGCCGCGTCCGGGTACCGCGAGCCGAACGTGTTCACGGTGCACGCGGCGCAGGGCGCCCGGCGCGACTGAGCGCCGCGGAACCAGAAGCAGCTCGCGCCACGGATCCCCACGGCGCGAGCTGCTTCCTGTTGTGCGAACGGCTCTGGGGCCGCCACCCGCTGAACGGGAGGCGCGTGGCGGGCCCCAGCCGCGCCTCCCGTCCGTCGGTCGGCCGCGACCAGCCCGCGAGAGCGACAGATCGCCGCGGACATCCCACGGCGATCTGTCGCTTCGGCGAAGAAGCAGCGGGCCGGCGGCGGGCCGGCCGCCCGCGGCACGCGCTCGGCCAGTGCAGGAGGCGCTCGTCTAGTGCAGGTGGCGCTCGGCGGCCTCGACGACGTTCTTCATGAGCATCGCCCGGGTCATCGGCCCGACGCCGCCCGGTGTCGGCGAGAGGAACCCCGCGACGGACGCCACCGCGGGGTCGACGTCGCCGTGCAGCTTCGCCTTGCCCGTGTCCTGGTCCACGATGCGGCTGATGCCCACGTCGATCACGGCCGCCCCGGGCTGCACCCAGTCCGGCTGGACGAGCCGGGCGACCCCGGCCGCGGCGACGATGATGTCCGCGCGACGGCACTCGGCGGCGACGTCCTCGGTCAGCGAGTGCGTCAGCGTGGCCGTGGCCTCGAGCCGGGTGAGCAGCAGCCCGAGCGGGCGGCCGACGGTGAGCCCCTGCCCGATGATCGTGACGTGCTGACCCCGGATCGGGACGTCGTACGCCTCGAGCATCGCCACGATGCCGCGCGGAGTGCACGGCAGCGGGGCGTCGATCGTCCCGGCACCACCGGGGACCGCGATGACGAGCTCCCCGAGGTTCGTCGGGTGCAGGCCGTCGGCGTCCTTCGCCGGGTTCATCAGCTCGAGCATCGGGATCGGGTCGATGCCCTGCGGCAGCGGGAGCTGCACGATGAACGCCGTGACCCGGGGGTCGTCGTTCATCTGCAGGATCGCCGCCCTGATGTCGGCGGCACTCGCGGACGAGGGCAGGTCGATGCGGACCGAGTCGAGCCCGATCTGCGCCGAGTCCTTGTGCTTGCCGGCGACGTACGACACCGAGCCGGGGTTCTGGCCGACCATGATCGTGCCGAGACCGGGTCGGAACCCGTGGTCGTGCAGCCGGTCGATCCGGACCTTCAGGTCGTCGAGCGTGCGGGCGGCGAGGGCGGTGCCGTCGATGCGGACGGCACTGCCCTCACCCGCCCAGCGCTCGCGCGGCAGGGGCGCGATCGAGGGCGCGGCGCTCACGCGTACAGCGGGAACGCGTCGGCCAGCGCCTTCACCCGGGCCGAGAGTGCCGCGATGTCCGGGTTCGGCATGAGCGTCAGCGCGATGATGTCGGCGACCTCGGTGAACTCGGCGTCGCCGAACCCGCGGGTCGCCAGCGCCGGGGTGCCGATCCGGACACCCGAGGTGACCATCGGCGGGCGCGGGTCGAACGGCACGGAGTTGCGGTTCACGGTGATGCCGACCTGGTGCAGCAGGTCCTCGGCCTGCTTGCCGTCGACCTCGGACTCGCGCAGGTCGACGAGCACCAGGTGCACGTCGGTGCCGCCGGTGAGGACGTCGATGCCGGCGGCCTTCGCGTCGGCCTGCGTGAGGCGGTCCGCCAGCAGACGGGCACCGCGGAGCGTGCGCTCCTGGCGGTCCTTGAACTCGGGCTGCGCGGCGAGCAGGAACGCGGTGGCCTTGGCGGCGATCACGTGCATGAGCGGACCGCCCTGCTGGCCCGGGAACACGGCCGAGTTGAGCTTCTTGAAGAGCGACTCGTCGTTGGACAGGATGATGCCCGAGCGCGGACCGGCGAGGGTCTTGTGCACGGTCGACGACACGACGTGGGCGTGCGGCAGGGGCGACGGGTGCAGGCCCGCGGCGACGAGGCCCGCGAAGTGCGCCATGTCCACCCAGAGGGTCGCGCCGACCTCGTCCGCGATCTCGCGGAACTTCGCGAAGTCGAGCTGGCGGGGGTAGGCCGACCATCCGGCGATGAGCACCTTGGGCTGGTGCTCGACGGCCTTGGCGCGGATGTCGTCGTAGTCGACCTCGAACGTCTCCGGGTCGACGCCGTACGACACGGCGTTGTAGATGCGGCCGGAGAAGTTGAGCTTCATGCCGTGGGTCAGGTGACCGCCGTGGGCGAGCTCGAGGCCCAGGATGGTGTCCCCGGCGGAGGCGATGGCGTGCAGGACCGCGGCGTTCGCGCTGGCGCCGGAGTGCGGCTGGACGTTCGCGTACGCGGCGCCGAACAGGGCCTTCGCCCGGTCGATGGCGAGCTGCTCGGCGACGTCGACGAACTCGCAGCCGCCGTAGTAGCGCTTGCCCGGGTAGCCCTCGGCGTACTTGTTCGTCAGGACGGACCCCTGCGACTCGAGCACGGCGCGCGGGACGAAGTTCTCGGACGCGATCATCTCGAGGGTGTCGCGCTGGCGGCCGAGCTCCTGCTCGAGCACCTTGGCGATCTCGGGATCGACCGCGCTGAGCGGGGCGTTGAACGTCGACTGCGTGGACGCAGCGGGCAGATCGGTGATGGACACGGGACTCCTCGTTGTCTGTTCCGTCGCGCGCGTGCACGACGAGGTGGACTGGTGGGCGCGGCCCAGGCGTACGGCCGCGCTCCGTGTCAGGTGTCGCTCCCCGATGGTGACCCATCCAACGCCAGTCGCGACCCGTCGATCGTACCGAGCCGGTCGGTTCGTGTCACCCTTGTCGCATGACCCTGAGCAGCCCGGAGCTCGACGAACGCACCGATCTCCGCGCCCGGTACGACGTGCCGTGGACGACGGTGGTGTGGGACGACCCGGTCAACCTCATGTCCTACGTGACGTACGTCTTCCAGAGCTACTTCGGCTTCAGCCACGACCGCGCGGACCACCTGATGCGCCAGGTGCACGTCGACGGGCGGGCGATCGTCGCGAGCGGCGCGCGCGAGGCCATGGAACGCCACGTCGAGGCGATGCACGGGTTCGGCCTGCAGGCCACGGTCGAGCGGGCGCCGGGAGCGGACGCGTGATCCCGTTCGTGCGACGGCGGGACGGCGTGCACCTGGGCCTGTCCTCCGGCGAGCGCGCCCTGCTCGCGAGCCTGACGGAGCAGCTGCAGCAGGTGCTCGACGGCGACCTGTCGGACGACCCGATCGCGTCGCGCATGTTCCCGGACGCCTACCCGCAGGACCCCGAGGCGAGCGCCGAGTTCGCGCAGTACACGCGGTCGGACCTGCTGGCGCAGAAGACCACGAACGCGGGGGTCGTCCTGGCGTGGGCGACCGGGGCGCGGGACGGCGTGCTCACCCAGGAGGACGAGCAGGCTTGGCTCCGCTGCCTGACCGACCTGCGGCTCACGATCGCGGAGCGGCTCGGCATCGTGGACGCCGCGACCGAGGAGTCGTCGTACACCGGCGACGCCGGTGTCGGGCTCCGGGACGTGTACGACTGGCTCGGGTTCGTGCAGGAACACCTGGTCGCGACGCTCACGTCCGCGCGCTGACGACCGGACGGGAGGCACGGGGCACGTCCGCCCCGCGCCTCACCCGAGCAGGTCGTCGCGGTGGTCGGCCGCCCACGCCCGGAGCGGGCGCGGCGCGGTCCCGGTGATCCGGGTGACGTCGTCGCGCATCACGTCGACGCCGTCGAGACCCCGTCGGAGCACCCGCCCGAACTGCTGGCGGAGGCCCTCGGCCTGCCAGGCGGGCACGCCGCCGGCGCGGACCACGGCGCGGTACACGCGGCTCGGCAGGTGCAGCGGCCGGACGCGTCGGCCGAGGCCGGCGGTCAGCTCGTCGGCGATGCCGTGCGCGTCGAGGGACGCCGGGCCGGTGAGCACCGGTTCGGTGCCGTCGTGCCCGTCGGTCGTCAGCACGGTCGCGGCCGTGCGGGCGATGTCGGCGGTGTCGATCCACCCGGCGCGGCCGCGGCCGGTGGTGTGCGGGAACCAGCCGCGACGGATCGCCGGCGCGGAGGGCAGCAGGTTCGTCATGAAGGCCGACGGGTGCAGGATCGTCCACGCCGTCCCGCTCGCGCGGAGCAGCCGGTCCGTGCGCCAGGCCGCCGCGGCCCAGGGCATCGGGGAGTGCTCGGCGGCGTCGCCCCCGGACAGGTGCACGACCCGCGGGACCCCCGCGCACTGGGCCGCCCGGACGCCGGTCGCCCCCTGCTCGGCCTGCCGCTCGCTGACCGGGGTGACGAGGAAGAACCGGTCGACGCCGTCGAGCGCCCGGGTCAGGGCGTCGAGGTCGTCGAGGTCCGCGAGCCGCGCGTCGACGCCCCGTGCACGGAGAAGCTCGGCCTGGTCCTGACGGCGGACGACGGCGCGAACCTGGACACCCTCGGCGTGCAGCAGCTCGAGGGTCTTCCCGCCGACGTCGCCGGTGACCCCGGTGATGGCGATGGTCTCGGTCACGGTGCTCCTCCTTCGGTATCAGTTTCCTGTTACTCGACGGTACGCCGGTACCATCGGTGCGTGTCCAGCGACTTCTCGGTGACCCACGACGACGTGGACGCGATCGCCGCGTGGACGGTCGTCCGTGCCGCGCGCGAGCTCGCCCGCCGCCTCGACGAGGAACTCGCGCCCCTCGGCCTGACCCCCGTCGGCTTCGGCGCACTCGTGCAGCTCGCCGCCGCCGACGAGCTCAACCAGGCCGAGCTCGCGCGGGCGGTGGGGGTCCGCGCGCAGAGCATGGGCAGCCTGGTCGAGTCGCTCGCGACGCGGAGACTCGTGGCGCGCGGTGCTGCACCCGGTCGGGGACGAGCCTCCCGGCTGCACCTGACGGACGCCGGACGCGAGCTGCTCGCCGCGGCCTGGCCACGCGTCCTGGCCAGCAACACGTGGTTCCCCGACGGCGGCGAGTCGGTGGCGCGCGCCCTGCGCCCCTTCACGACCGACGGGACGGTCAGCGCGCGAGCGGACGGTCTCGCCTGAGCACCGACGGAATCGCAAGGCAGCCTTGCAAGTTCTCCTGCGGGAGGAGTACCGTTCCGGTGTGGAATCATCCGAGGAGCTCGCCGGCGACCTGCTGACCCTGCACGGACGGATCCGGCGGACCCTGCTCACCGGCAAGGCCGACGAGGTGACCGCCTCGCAGACCGCCGCGCTCGGCCGGCTGCTGCGCCACGGTGAGTCCACCGTCGCCGACCTCGCCCGGGCCGAGGGGGTCCGGCCGCAGTCCATGGGCGCGACCGTCCAGGCACTCGTCGACCTCGGACTGGCCGAGCGCCGACCGGACCCGGACGACGGCCGCCGCACCCTCGTCCGCGCGACGGACACCGGCTCCCGCGCGCGCGAGGACGCCTGGGCCACCCGCACCCGCGTGCTCGCCGAGCGGCTCGCGGCGCTGCCGGAGGACGACCGCCGGACCGTCGCCCGCGCGCTCGAGATCCTCACCCCGCTCACCGAAGCCTGACCCGGAAGAAGCCCCACCACGTCCACCTCGACCTCCCCCACGCCCACCGTCGCGTCCCCGGACGGCGGCAGCGGCTTCGGCCCGAAGCTGCTGATCCCGGTCCTGGTCGGGCCGCTCCTCAACCCGATCAACACGACGATGGTCTCCGTCGCCCTCGCGCCGATCTCGCGGGACCTCGGCATCGGGGCGTCGCAGGCGATCTGGCTCGTCGCCGCCCTGTACCTGGCGAGCGCGGTCGCCCAGCCCACGATGGGGAAGCTCGCCGACCGGTTCGGGCCGAAGAAGGTCTTCCTGGCCGGGCTCGTCGTCGTCGGCGTCGCCGGGGTCGTGCCCGAGGTCCTGACCGGGTTCGGTGGTGCCGTGACCGCGCGCGTGCTCATCGGCATCGGTACCTCGTCGGCGTACCCGGCGGCGCTCACCACGCTGCGCCAGCACTCCGCACGGATCGGGAAGCCCACACCGCCCCTCGTGCTCGGTGCGCTGTCGATCACCTCGCTCGTGTCCGCCGCAGCCGGACCACCCCTCGGCGGTGCGCTCATCGCGGCGTTCGGGTGGCACGCGATCTTCCTGGTGAACGTCCCCCTGGCGGTCTTCGGGATCGTCGTCGCGGCGATGTGGCTGCCCTCCGACCGGCTCCGCCCGCAGGACACCGACCGGGTGCCGGTCCGCACCGCGCTCGACCCGGTGGGCATGCTGCTGATGACCGGCGCGGTCTCGGCCCTGCTCGTGTTCCTGCTCGACCTGGCCGCCGGGCTCTGGTGGCTGCTCGCGGTGGCGGTCGTGCTCGTCGTCGCCCTGGTCCGGTGGGAGCTCCGGGCGACGCAGCCGTTCGTCGACGTCCGGCTGCTCGTCCGGAACGGCGCGCTGTCGCGGACGTACGCGCGGCTGTTCCTGACCTACCTGCTCGCGTACACGATGACCTACGGGTTCTCGCAGTGGGTGCAGGACGTCGCCGGGTACCCGAGCGACGTGGCCGGGTACCTGCAGCTGCCCGCCGCGGTCGTCGCCGGGGTCGCGTCGTTCCTCGTCGCCCGCAAGACCGCGGTCCGCGGGCCCCTCGTCGTCGCGGCGCTCACCCCCCTGCTCGGTGCCGGGCTCCTGCTGCTCCTGCACGCCGGGTCGCCCCTCGTGCTGCTGCTCGTGGTGCCGGCACTGTTCGGGGTGCCGCAGGCCCTGGCGTCCGTGTCGAACCAGGCGGCGCTGTACAAGGTGGTGCCGTCGGAGTACATCGGGACGGCCGCCGGGCTGTCGCGGACCAGCGTCTACATCGGCGCGATCGCGGCGTCCTCGCTGATCGGCGGCGTGTTCGGACAGGCGCCCACCACGCCGGACCTGCACGTGCTGGCGTGGGTGATGCTCGGGGTCGGCGTGCTCCTCAGCGTGCTGACGCTCGCCGACCGGGCGCTCGCCCGGGCGACCACGCGCTGACGGGGGCGGCGGAGCGGGCGGGCCACGGGCCTCCCGTCGGTGCGCGGCGGCGGCGGCTGGTGCGGCTGGTGCGGCCGTGATGGAGCAGAAGACGTCGGGTCCGCAGCACCGAGCCGACGTTTCCTGCTCCATCCCGGGGCGGGCCGACCCGGCGTCCCGCGTGACGGCCCGATCCGGCGTCCGATCCCCGCCGGAACGTGCCCACCCCGGCCGGTAGCCTGTTCCGGTGACCGACCCGACCCCCGCGCACGAGACCCACGCGCACCAGACCCCGACGCACTGGACCCTCACGCTCGTCTGCGACGACCGTCCCGGGATCGTGCACGCCGTGTCCGGAGCCGTCGTGGCGGCGAACGGCAACATCACCGAGTCGCAGCAGTTCTCGAGCGCCGACACGAACACGTTCTTCATGCGGCTGCAGGTCATGGCCCCCGTCGACCGGGCGGCCTTCGAGCAGGCGCTCGCCCCCGTGGTCGAACGCTACGACGCCCGCGTCCAGCTCGACGTCGTCGGCCGGCCGATGCGCACGCTCGTGCTCGTGTCGAAGGCCGGGCACTGCCTGAACGACCTGCTCTACCGGCAGCGGGGTGGGCAGCTCCCGATCGAGGTCCCGCTCGTCCTGTCGAACCACCCGGAGCTCGCCGGTCTGGCGTCGTTCTACTCCGTCCCGTTCGAGCACCGGCCCGTCACCGACCCGGCCTCGAAGCAGGCGATGGAGCAGCGCATCCTCGACGCCGTCGACGAGCACGACATCGAGCTCGTCGTCCTGGCCCGCTACATGCAGATCCTGTCGCCGGAGCTCTGCGCGGCACTGCAGGGTCGGGCGGTCAACATCCACCACTCGTTCCTGCCGGGCTTCAAGGGGGCGAACCCCTACCGGCAGGCGCACGCCCGCGGCGTCAAGCTCATCGGTGCGACGGCCCACTTCGTGACGAGCGACCTCGACGAAGGCCCGATCATCGAGCAGAACGTGGTCCGGGTCGACCACACCAAGGACCCGTCCGAGCTCGTGTCCATCGGCCAGGACGAGGAGTCCCGCACGCTCACCCAGGCGGTGCGTTGGATCGCCGAGGACCGCGTGCTCCTCGACGGCGCCCGCACGATCATCTTCAAGTAGGACCACATGACGAACGCACCGCAGAGCCCGGTCGACTGGGGCGAGGTCCCGCCGCCCACCGAGCCGGCCGCATCCCGTCGGCCGTCCCGGCCCGTGTCCGCATGGACCGTGCTGCGGGTGGTCGTGTGCGCGTTCGGCCTGCTGTCCCTGGCGTACTGGGGCTACCTGGCGTGGCCGTTCCCGTTCCCGGGCGTGCTGTTCATGGTCGGGGCGCCGCTGTTCGCCGCGGTCGTGTGGTTCCTGTTCCGGTCGCCCCGGTCGCCGATCGACACGGACGTGGTCGGCAAGGTGATCGTCGAGGTCGCACTCGTCATCGCAGGCGGTGCGGCGTGGGTGTCGCTCGGGCACCCGGTGGTCGGACTGGTCTTCATCGTGGTGGCCGCGCTGTCCGGGGTGGTCGCGTTCCGTCGGGAGACGGCGTGAGCGACGTGTCGGGTTCGGGTTCCGTTCCGGGCTCCGGCCTGGAGGCGCGGCGCACCCTGGTCCGCGCCGCACACGTCGTCGACGCGGCCGGGTCCACGGCGGACGGCTGGGTCCTGCTCGCCGGTGCCGTCATCGAGGCGGTCGGCTCCGGCCCCGCAGCACCCGAGGCGACGGAGGTGCTCGACCTCGGTGACGCCGTCCTGACGCCCGGGTTCGTCGATCTCCACGGCCACGGGGGTGCCGGCGCCGCCTACGAGGACGAGGCGTTCGACGCCGCCCTCGCCGTGCACCGCGCACACGGCACGACCCGCTCGGTGCTGTCCCTCGTCGCGAACCCGCTGCCCTCGCTCGTGGCGTCCCTCGAGCGCATCCGCACCGTCGCCGCGACCGACCCGCTCGTCCTCGGGGCGCACCTCGAGGGACCGTTCCTGTCGCCGCACAACAAGGGCGCGCACAACGAGTCGTTCCTGGTCGACCCCACGCCCGACGTCGTCGACGCCCTGCTCGACGCCGGCGCCGGGGTCCTCCGCCAGGTCACGATCGCGCCGGAGCTGCCGGGGGCGATCGACGCCGTCCGCCGGTTCGTCGACGCCGGGGTGGTCGTCGCCGTCGGGCACACCGTCTGCTCGTACGACCAGGCCCGTGCCGCGTTCGACGCGGGCGCCACACTGCTCACCCACGCGTGCAACGCCATGCCGGGGTTGCACCACCGGACGCCGGGCCCGATCGCCGCGGCACTCGAGGACGACCGGGTGACGCTCGAGCTCATCCTCGACGGTGTGCACGTGCACCCCGCGGTCGCCCGGGTCCTGCTCCGCGGGGCACCGGGGCGGGTCGCGCTCATCACGGACGCGATGGCCGCGGCCGGGTCGCCGGACGGCTCGTACGCGCTCGGGTCGCTCAGCGTCGAGGTGGTGGAAGGCGTCGCGCGGGTCGCCGGCACGGACACGATCGCCGGGTCGACGCTGACCCAGGACCGGGCGCTGCGGCTCGCCGTGGCGGAAGCAGGGGCGTCGCTGCCCGACGCCGTGGGAGCGCTCACCGCCGTCCCCGCCGCCGCGCTCGGGCTCGGCGACCGGCTGGGTCGGATCGCGCCCGGGTACGCGGCCGACCTCGTGGCGCTGTCACCCGAGCTGGACGTGCAGCGGGTGTGGGGCGCCGGGGAGCACCTGCCCTGACCACACGGCGCTGACGACACGGCGCTGACGATCGGGCGGCGCTCGTTCAGGCGGGCGCGAGGACGGACAGCAGGCGGAGCCGCTCGTGGCTCACCGTCCCCGGTTCCGCCGTGTAGACGAGCAGCACGTGGGCCTGCTCCGGGTCGAGCAGCATCTGGCACTGCAGCTCGAGCCGCCCCACGTCGGGGTGGTCGTAGCGCTTCACCGAACCCGGGACGAGCCCGACCTCCTGCTCGTCCCAGAGCGCCCGGAACTCCTCCGAACGCTTGAGCAGCGCCGTGGCCAACCCGGCCGCGGTCGACCCGGGGCCCCGACGCGCAGCGATCTCGCGGAGTGACGAGACGTAGAGCCGACCCGTCTCCTCCCGGTCCTCCACGGGGAACAGCGCCCGCGCCTCCGGGTCGGTGAACCACCGCCACCCGATCGACCGAGCGCGACCCTGCCGCTCGCGCGCGTCCCCGAACAGCGCCGCCGCCAGGGGTGTCTGCAGCAGGGTCTCGCCGAGCTCCGACACGACCTCGGCCGGGGTGTCGACGAGCCGGTCGAAGATCCGCATCATGCCCGGGCCGACGTGGTCCGTCCCGGCGCCGTGGTCCGGCGGTCGGTGCCCGGCCAGGCGGAACACGTGGTCCCGCTCGGCCCGGCTCAGGTGCAGTCCCTGCGCGATCGCGGCGACCATCTGCTCGGACGGGTGCGGCCCGGTGCCCCGCTCGAGCCGGGCGTAGTAGTCGGCCGACATGTGGCAGAGCGTCGCGACCTCCTCGCGTCGCAGGCCGTCGGTCCGACGGCGCTGGCCCGGTGGCAGGCCGACGTCGGCGGGCTGCAGGGCCGCTCGGCGACGGCGGAGGAAGGCGCCCAGTCCCGGTCGATCGATCACGTGCCCATCATCGCGGGACACGGACCCGGGAGCCACGGTCCGACAGGTCCTGGTTCGACCGGCGGCGCCGCGGCACGCTGGGGACGACCCGGGACGACCGGGGGCCGACGACGAGGAGCACACCGTGCCGAGACGACCGATCGAGATCTCCCTCCCCCGCCTGGACGGGCAGACCGCCGTGGTGACCGGTGCCAGCGACGGGATCGGCCTGGGCATCGCCACCGCCCTCGCCGGAGCCGGTGCGGCGGTCGTCCTGCCGGTCCGGAACACCGCCAAGGGCGAGGCCGCGCGGGCCCAGGTGCTCCGCGAGCACCCCGGTGCCTCGGTGACCCTCGGGACGCTCGACCTGTCGTCGCTCGACTCCGTGCGCGCCTTCGCCCGCTCGATGGTCGACGCGGGGACCCCCGTCGACCTGCTCGTGGGCAACGCGGGCGTGATGACCCCGCCCGAGCGGCAGACCACGCAGGACGGCTTCGAGCTGCAGTTCGGCACGAACCACCTCGGGCACGTCGCCCTGGTCGCCGGGCTCCTCCCCCTGCTGCGCGCGGCGCGCGGCCACGTCGTCTCCCAGATCAGCGTCGCGGCGCGGAGCGGCTCGGTGCACTGGGACGACCCGAACTGGGAGCGCAGCTACCACGGCATGCGTGCCTACCAGCAGTCGAAGGTCGCCTTCGGGCTCTTCGGGCTCGAACTCGCCCGACGCAGCCGCCGGCACGGCTGGGGTGTGACGAGCACCCTCGCGCACCCCGGCGTCGCGCCGACGAGCCTGCTCGCCGCCCGTCCGGAGCTCGGCCGCTCCGGGGACACCGCGTCGGTCCGGGCGATCCGGTGGCTGTCGGGGCGGGGCCTCCTGGTCGGGACCGCGCACACGGCGGGTCTGCCGGCGCTGCTCGCGGCGACCGACCCGGCCGGCCGGGACGGCGCACTGTACGGTCCGCTCGGCCCCGGGAACGTCGGCGGCGCACCGGGCCGGCACGCGCTCTGGCGACCGCTGCGGAGCGAGGCGGACGCGGCGCGCGTGTGGGACCTGTCCGAGGAGCTGACCGGCGCGACGTTCGCCTGACCGGTGCCCGCGGTGCCAGGCTGGGCACATGAGCGTCATGGTCTCGCCGTTCGATGCCCACCGCGACCGCACGAGCGAGAAGTACACCGCGTACCCCGCCGACGTGCTGCCGATGTTCGTCGCGGAGATGGACTCGGTGCCCGCCGAGCCGATCCGGGACGCCCTCGTGCGGGCCGTCACGAACGGGGACACCGGGTACGTCGGGCACACGCGGGTGCTCCCCGAGGTGTTCGCCGACTTCGCCGGGCGCCGGTGGGGGTGGGAGGTCGACCCGGACCTGGTCCGCACGACGACGGACGTCTCGGTCGCGGCGGTCGAGGTGCTCCGCCGGGTCATCGCCCCCGGTGACCAGGTCGTCGTGATGCCGCCCGTCTACCCGCCGTTCTGGGACTACGTGCGCGAGGCCGGCGGCACCGTCACCGAGGTCCCGCTGCTCCCGCCGGCCGGCGACCCGGACCCGTACGACACGACGGCCGGCTGGCGGATGGACCTGGACGGCATCGCCGCGGCCCTCGCGGCGGGTGCCCGGACGGTCCTGCTCTGCAACCCGCACAACCCCCTCGGCCTCGTGCACGCCCGGGAGTCACTCGTCGCGCTGGCCCGGCTCGCGGCGGCGTGGGACGCCGTGGTGGTGTCCGACGAGATCCACGCGCCGCTCACCCACGCCGACGCGGTGTTCACGCCCTTCCTGACCTGCGGGCCCGAGGCGGTCGAGCACGGGGTCGCCCTGACGAGCGCGAGCAAGGCCTGGAACCTCGCCGGGACGAAGTGCGCGCTCATGGTCGGTGCATCGGACCGTGCCCGCGGGTGGTTCGACGGCCTGCCGGTCGAGGTCGTCGAGCGGACCGGCATCCTCGGCTACACCGCGAGCGTGGCGGCGTTCCGCGACGGTGAACCCTGGCTGGCGTCGCTGCTGGCCGAGCTCGCCGCGAACCGACGGGTCCTCGCCGAGGAGCTCGGGACGGCGCTGCCCGGTGCCGGGTACCGGCAGCCGCAGGCGTCCTACCTGGCGTGGCTCGACCTGCGGGCGCTGCCGTGGGGCGACGAGCCCGCTCGGCTCCTGGTCGACCGGGCGAAGGTGGCGCTGTCGAACGGGCGCGACTTCGGACGCCAGGGCACCGGGCACGCCCGGCTCAACTTCGGCTGCTCCGAGGAGACGCTGCGCGAGGGCCTCGCGCGCCTGTCCGCCGCCCGCTGACCCGAGCCCGGGCCTGGAGCCCGTGCCCGTGCCCGTGCCGGGGCGTCACTCGAACCGCTGCCACTCCGGCTTGTGGTCGTACGTGTACCGGTAGTAATCGGCGAGCTGCAGGCCGGCCGCCGCTTCCTCGTCGACCACCACGGTGGCGTGCTCGTGCAGCTGCAGCGCCGACCCCGGCACGAACGACGACAGCGGCCCCTCGACCGCCGCGGCGACCGCGTCCGCCTTCGCCGCCCCCTGCGCGACGAGCACGAGCTCGCGCGCCGCGAGGATGGTGCCGAGCCCCTGCGTCATGCAGTGCGTCGGGACGTCGTCGAGCGAGTCGAAGAAGCGGGCGTTGGCCTCGCGCGTGGACGGCGCGAGCGTCTTGATCCGCGTGCGGGACG
The DNA here is from genome assembly GCF_006715175.1 of Curtobacterium citreum. NCBI lineage: Bacteria > Bacillati > Actinomycetota > Actinomycetes > Micrococcales > Microbacteriaceae > Curtobacterium > Curtobacterium citreum. The sequence continues at coordinate 3,471,082 of NZ_VFMQ01000001.1, forward strand.
CGAACGACGAGGTCGGCTCGTTGAACCCGATGTGCCCGTTCGCGCCGATGCCCAGGATCTGCACGTCGACCCCGCCGGCAGCCCGGATGGCGGCGTCGTACTCCTTCGCGGCGAAGGCCAGGTCGGTGGCCCGGCCGTCGGGCACGCGGACGCGCGCGGGGTCGAAGCCGAGCGGCTCGACGACGTCGCGGGCGATCACGGACGCGTACGACTCGGGGTGGTCGAGCGGGATGCCGACGTACTCGTCGAGGGCGAACCCGCGGGCCTGGGCGAACGAGACCTGCCCGGCCTGCACGCGACGGCGCAGGTCGGCGTAGATCCCCTGGGGGCTCGACCCGGTGGCGAGCCCGACGACGGCGGACGGCTTCTCGGCGACGACCGAGGCGATCTTGGCGGCGGCGACGCGACCGACCTCGGCCGGCGAGGACAGGATGATGATCTCCACGCGCCCACCCTACTGGTCATGACCAGTTCGCGACAGGGTTCGTCGGTAGCGTGGGGGCATGCCCACCCCCGAGTACGTCCTGTCCCTGCGCGAGAAGATCGGCACCGACCTGCTCTGGCTGACCGGCGTGACCGCCGTGGTCACCCGCGGCGAGGGCGCCGACCGCGAACTCCTGGTCGTCCGACGTGCCGACACCGGGGCGTACACACCGGTCACCGGGATCGTCGACCCGGGCGAGGAACCCGCGGTGGCGGCCGAGCGCGAGGTCCTCGAGGAGGCCGACGTCGTCGCGGTCGCCGAACGCCTGGCGTGGGTGCAGGTCCTGCCCGAGATGACGTACCCGAACGGGGACCGTGCGCAGTACCTCGACCTGGTCTTCACGTGCCGGTACGTGTCCGGCACGCCGGCCCCGGCCGACGGCGAGAACACCGAGGCGTTCTGGGCACCGCTCGACGCGCTGCCCGCGATGAGCGCGGACATGCGGGCGCGGGTCGCCGCGGCGCTGTCCGGCGAGCAGGCGGCGCGCTTCGAGCGCTGACGCGCACCGGACGGGAGGCACGGTGTGGGCCCGCCACGCGCCTCCCGTGGACGACGGCGCGGGTCGCGCCCTCGAGGGCTACGCGATCGGGGCGGTCGCGACCGGGGCGCCGAGCAGCCGGAGCGCGACGGCGTCCCCGGCGGTGCGGCGGTCGCCGACCTCGTGCTGGACGGTCACGACGGTGTCGTCGTCGAGCCGGACCGTGGTGCGCCGGATCGACCCGAGGAAGCTCGACGCGACGACGGTGCCGGTGACCCCGTCGGACGCGAAGGCGACGTCCTCCGGCCGGACGTAGGCGAGCACCGGGCCGTCCACCGCCCCGGTGTCGAGCGCCGGCACGCGGAAGCCGTACACGAACACGTCGCCGCCGCGCAGGTCCCCGCGGAGCCGGTTCGACTGCCCGACGAAGTCCGCCGTGAACGCCGAGGTCGGGGTGCGGTACAGCTCCTCCGGCGTCCCGACCTGCTCGACGTCCCCGGCGTGCATCACCGCGATCCGGTCGGAGACGGCGAGCGCCTCCTCTTGGTCGTGGGTGACGAACACGGTCGTGATGCCGAGGTCGCTCTGGATGCGGCGGATCTCGTCGCGCAGGGACACCCGGACCTTGGCGTCGAGGGCGGAGAGCGGCTCGTCGAGCAGCAGGACCCGGGGGCGGGTGACGAGCGCCCGGGCCAGGGCGACGCGCTGCTGCTGACCGCCGGAGAGCTGGTGCGGGTACCGGTCCGCGAACTCGCCGAGGTGCACCATGTCGAGCGCGTCGACGACCTGGGCGCGACGCTCGGCAGCGGGGACCTTCCGCATCTCGAGGCCGAACGCGACGTTCTGGCGCACGGTCATGTGCGGGAACAGCGAGTACTGCTGGAACACCATCCCGATGTCGCGCTTGTTCACCGGGGTCTGCGCGACGTCGACGCCGTCGATGCGGATCGCGCCGGCGTCGATCGCCTCGAGCCCGGCGAGGGCCCGGAGCGCCGTGGTCTTGCCGCAGCCGGACGGGCCGAGGAGCGAGACGAACTCCCCCGGCTCGATGCGGAGGGACAGCCCGGCGAGGGCGCGGTGCGTGCCGTAGTGCTTCTCGACGGCCTCGAGCTCCACGGTCGCGCCCTCGGTGACGAGGGACGACGGGGCGGCGGGCGCGGTGACGGTCATGCGGACTCCTTGGAGCGGGACCGGCGGGACGTCCCGACGCGGCCGATGAGGACGAGCAGCACGAACCCGAACAGCAGTGCGGCGAGCGAGAACACCGCGGCGACGTACGGGTCGGTCCCCTGGACGAGCAGCAGCGCGGTCTGGAAGGTCGTCCGGGACAGGAACGAGGCGAGCGTGTACTCGCCGAGGACGACGGTGATCGTGAGGAAGCACGCGGCCGTGATGCCGCGGCGGAGGTTCGGCAGCAGGATCCGCCACGTCACGGTCCACCACGAGGCACCGAGCGAGCGGGCCGCCTCGGACAGGGTGGTGACGTCGACGGCGGTCAGCGCGGTCGCGATCGGGCGGAACGCGAACGGCAGGGCCACGATCCCGATCGCGAAGGACAGCGTCCACGCGTCCGAGCCGAGGAGCTGCGCGACCACCTGGTACACGGGGATGAACCCGACGACGAGCACGACCAGGGGCACCGTGATCGGGACGAGGCAGACGAACTCGAGCACCCGCCGCAGCCGCGGGTACCGCAGCGCCGTGACGACCTGCGCGGGCAGGAGGACGAACAGCACGATCGCCACCGTGATGACGGCGATGAGCAGGGACGCGGACAGGCCGTCGAACACCGGCTGGTAGGTGCCCGCGTTCGCCGGGTCGAGGATCGCTGCGTAGTGCGCGAGCGTCAGCGACCCGTCGGTGCCCTGCCGGAACGTGAACTGCAGGAGCGCGAGGAGCGGGACGGCGAACACGAGGCCGACCACGCCGAGCACGATCGCGGCGGTGACCCGTGACGGGGCGACGCCGAAGCGGCGGACGCGGGGCGTGCCTCCCGGCCGGGTCACCCGACCACGGGACGGACGCGTGCCGACGGCGGTCACCGCTGCCACCGCGCAGCCCGTCGCTGGAGCAGCGAGTAGGCGCCCATCACGACCGCCATCACGACCACCATGCCGAGCGCGAGCACCCCGGCGACGTTCTGCAGGCCGATGATCGTCTCGCTCGTGAGCTGCGCGCGGATCGTCAGCGGGACGATGCCGCCCTGCGAGATGAGCGCCGCGGCCGTCGCGAACGACGAGAACGCGTTCGCGAACAGGAGCAGCAGCGATCCCCAGAAGGCCGGCGCGAGCACGGGCAGGGCGATGCGACGCCAGTACGTGGCGCGGGAGGCGCCGAGCGTGGCCGCGGCCTCGCCCCACTGGGCCTTGACGCCCTCGAGGGCGGGCATGAACGTGAGGACCATGAGGGGCACCTGGAAGTAGACGTACGGCAGGACGAGTCCGGGGACCGTGTACAGGAACGCGCCGTTCGCGTTGAGGTCGACGCCCGTCGCGGACACCAACCACGTGGTGACCAGGCCCTGGACGCCGATCGTGGCGATGAAGGCGAACGCGAGCATCACGCCGCCGAACTGGGCGAGGACGCTCGCGGCGGCGTCGATCATCGAACGGACCAGGCCGTCCGGGCGGAGCGCGGCGAGCGCCCAGCAGACCAGGGCCCCGATCACGGCGCCGAGCACCGCGGAGACGGCGGACAGGCCGAACGAGCCGCCGAACGCGCGGAGGACGGAGGGGTCCGCGAACGCGGCGAGGTTCGCGAGGGTGAACGCACCGTCACCCGTGAAGAACCCGCTGCTGACCGCGATGACGGCCGGCACGGCGAGGAACAGCAGGACGTAGACGGCGAAGGGGGTGAGTCCGAGCCAGGCGAGGCCGGGGCCGCGGCGGGCGCGGAGGCCCGCCGCGGTCGTCGTGGTCCTGCGGGTTCCGACGTCGGCACCGGCGGCGGGGGCGGTGCTCGTGGCGGCCGGGCCCGCGGTGACGGGGGCCGTGCCCACCGTCCCCGGTCCCGGGCCGGGCGTCCCGGTGCTGCGCGCTCCCGCCGCTGGTGCCGTGGTCACGGGACTAGGACCCCATCGTGGCGGACCACTTGGCCGCCAGGACCTTCGCGGCCTCGGTGACCTGCGCGTCCGTCAGCTCGACGTAGTCCTTCGGCATGCCGCCGGCCTGCTCGAGGGCGTCCTTGTCGACCTTGCCGGACCGCTCCATGGCGGCGAGGGTCGACGGGAAGGCACCGGCCTGCAGGTACAGGTTCTGTGCCTCGGGGCTGGCGATGTACTCCTGCCAGAGGCGCGCGGCCGCCGGGTGCGGGGCGTCCTTGTTGATCGCCTGCGAGTAGTACGAGCCGAGGGCCTGGCCCTCGGGGACGACCGTCTTCCAGTTCTTGTTCCCCGATGCACCGGCCGCCGGGCCCCACGCGAGGTTGTTGTACGACCACTGGACGACGACCGGGGTCTCACCCGAGGCCACCGTCGCCTGCGAGGGCAGCACGTTCTGGAAGTTGCCGGCCTGCTTGAGCTTGCCGAAGAACTCGACACCCTTGGTGATGTCGTCCGCGGAGCCGCCGTTCTCGAGCGCTGCGAGGTAGACCGCGGAGGCGGCCTGGTTCGCCTGCGTGGGGTCCCCCGCGATCGAGACCTTCCCCTTGTACTCGCTGCCGAGCAGGTCGTTCAGGTCCTTCGGCGCCTGCTTGATCTTCGAGGAGTCGTAGCCGATCGACATCAGGCCCGTGTAGTCACGGGTCCACTTGCCGTCCTTGTCCTTGAGGGTGTCGGGGATGTCCGACCAGTTCGCGACCTTGTAGTCGGTGAGCAGCCCGAGGTTCTGCTGCATCACCGCGTTGCCGAGGTCGAGCACGTCGGGGGCGGTGGACTGGCCCTTCTGCGACTTCACGGCAGCGATCTCGTCGGCGCTCGACCCGTTGGGGTTCGCCGAGTTGATCGTGATCCCGGGGTACTTCTTCTCGAAGCCGTCGATGATCTTGCCGTAGTTCGCCCAGGTCGGCGGGAGGGCGATGACGTTGAGCTTGCCCTCGGCCTTCGCGGCCTTGACGAGGGCGCCCATGCCGCCGGCGGACTGGGCGCTCGTCGCGGTCTTCCAGTCGGTGTCGCTCGACGTCGACGCGCTGCTCGTCGCCGAGCAGCCGGCGAGGGTGACGACTGCGGCGGCGGCCAGGGCGAGGCCGGCCAGGGTGCGGGTGTGCTGCACGGGGTGCGCCTTTCGGGTGCTGTGGGGTGGGGTGCTGCGGGTGCGGTTCGGGCGGGCCGGTGGGGGCGGCACCGCGTTCTGGACGATCGTGGACGGGGCCGGTTTCCGAGCAGTGCTGCGGTGGTGAACGGTGGCGGAACAGCGGGTGCGGCTGTACGGTTTCGCTTGTTCGCTCGTTCCCTTGTTCGCTCCGGTGGCGCGTCCGCGCTGATGGCGCGTCCTCGGTCTGGAGGCACGGATGCAGTTCACGACGACGGTCCTGCAGGCGCGGAAGACCGCCACCGGATTGCCCGTCCCGCCGGAGGTCGTCGCAGCGCTCGGCGCCGGGGGTCGACCGGCCGTGGTGGTCACGATCGACGGGGGCTACACCTACCGGTCGACGATCGGGGTCATGGGCGGCCAGTCGCTCGTCCCGCTGTCGGCCGAGCACCGCACCGCCGCGGGGGTGGCTGCCGGGGACACCGTCGAGGTCACGCTCGAGGTCGACACGCTCCCGCGCTCGGTCGAGGTGCCGGACGACCTGGCCTCGGCGTTCGAGGAGGCCGGCGTCCGTGCCGCCTTCGAGACCCTGTCGAACTCACGGCAGCGGGCGCTCGTCGACCCGGTCGTGCAGGCGAAGGCCCCCGAGACCCGCCAGCGCCGCATCGACAGGGCCGTCGAGTCCCTGCGCGGCTGAGCGGGGCCGGGTGCGTGGTCGCCGGGCTGCCGCACCGATCCGCGCGAGGTCGGCCGATCCGCGCGTAGGAGACCGAATCGCTCGTAGGGTGTCGTTCGTTCCTGCCCCCTGTGCGCGGAACGTCCTCCGATGTCGGGTGCGATGGGCTCGAACGCCCGGCGGTTCTGACGGGTCAGCCGCCGAGTTCGACCAGCACGCGCGGGATCTCGGTGAGCAGCTCGCTCGCCAGGTAGCCGAGCGGCCCGACCTGCACGGCGAGACGGTCACCGGCAGCTGCGTGCACGTACGACGCCCATGCCGCTGCCTGCTCGGGTTCCGCCCCACGAGCCAGCAGACCGACCACCACGCCCGACAACACGTCGCCGCTGCCGCTCGTCCCGAGGCCACCGGCACCGGTGCCCTTCGCCCAGACCCGGCCGTCCGGTGCCGCGATCACGTCGGACAGCGCGACGACGGCCCCGAACCGCTCGGCGATCGCACGGGCGTCCGCGGCGTCGTCGTCCCCGCACTCCCGGCCGAGGAGGCGCTCGGCCTCGCCGCTGTTCGGCGTCATCACGAGGCGGCCACGCAGTGGCGCGAGCTGGTCGGCGACGTCCGCTGCGACACCGAGCGCGAAGGCGTCGAGCACGACGTTCGTCTCGGGCCCCACCGCGGCGGCGATCCGCCCCACGAGGTCGCGGGCTCCGTCCGGTTCGTCGAGCCCTGGGCCGACCAGGACCGCGTCCGCGCTGCCGGCGTCGTCCTCGGCGGCGGTCAGCGCTCCGACGGCGATGTGGCCGGCGTCGTCCTCGTCGAGTGGTTGCACCCCGGACTCCGGGACTGCGACGGACACCTCGGCGGCCACGCTCGCCGCCACCGCCAGGGTGAGCCGTCCCGCTCCGACACGCAGCGCGGCGAGCGCCGAGAGCATCGCTGCCCCGGGGGTCCGAGCCGCGCCGCCGATGACCAGGACCTGGCCACGGCCGTACTTGCCCGCACCGGGCTCAGGCAGCGGCCAGTCACGCAGGGCGTTCGGGGTGATCGGCTCAGGAGACACGGGTGTCGTCCTTCCTCCCGCTGTGCTCGGTGACCTCGTCGTCGTCGAGGTGCCCGACGGCCGAGAACTCCTCGAGCGTCCACGGGGCCCCGGGGGAGTCCCGCCGGAGTCGTGTGAGCGAGGCGTTCGCCACGGTGTGATCGGCCGCGAACGACATCAGCGCGGGTTCGTCCAGGTCGAGACAGACGGCCACGGTGAGCATGACGACGGCGTCGTGCGCGGCGACGAGCAGTCGTTCGGGTTCGTCGAGCCGGTCGACGTCGTGCAGCAGCGAACGCAAGCGCAGCATGACGTCGATCCACGATTCGCCCCCGGATGGGCGGTGGTAGTACTTGCCGAGCCACTGGCGACGGTGTTCCTCGTCCGGGTAGCGATTGCGGACGCCCTGCGCGGTGAGCAGGTCGAGCACGCCGAGCTCTCGGTCGCGGAGCCGCTCGTCGACCCGCCGACCGGGCTCGTCCAACCCGCCGGCCTGGAGTGCGAGGTCGATCGTCTGCTGAGCGCGCAGGTACGGCGAGACCCAGAGGCGTACCGGGACGTCGTCCACGCCGCGGTCCGCGAGCTCGCGCCCGAGAGCACGTGACTGCTCCCGCCCCAGGGGGCTCAGCGGGACGTCGGCGTCCCGGTGGCCCGCGTCGATCACGTCTGCTCCGTCGGCCTCGGCGCGGGCGGCGGCGACGTTCGCCTCCGACTCCCCGTGGCGCACGAGCCAGATCTCGCTGACAGCCATGGCGTCACGCTAGCCAGGCGCCGCTGTGCTCCCTCACCGCTCCGGGCTCACTCCGCCCACCGATGCTGCGTCAGGCGACACCTCGTGCGCTGCGCACCGGCCGGACCGCGCAGGGGAGGCCCGCTGCACGGAACCGTCTCGTCAGCGCGTCGAGGTCCCACAGGTCGCGCCATTCGATCCGGACGATGCGTCGGACGCCCGGCACCGTCAGCAGTGCCTCGTGTCGGCGCTTCTCGTCGATGAACACCTGGTCGGCGGTCCGGCCCGCGAGGAATCGCTCCTGCGTGTACTTCGCTCGGCCGTCCACCTCGACGATGACGCCCTGCTCGGGGAACCAGAAGTCGACCTCGTACCGGCGCCCTCCGACGACGAAGGGTTGCTGGAGTACCGGCTTCGGCAGGCCCATCTCGCGGAACACGACCCGTGCCAGTGACTCGGCGGCCGAACCCGACCGCGGGTCGGCGAGCCCGACGGCACGAGTGGCGACGGCACGACCCGGGTCCTTCGCAGTGCCCCCGAGCGCCTGCACGATGCTCGCCCGCTCGACTCCGGCGCGCAGTGCAGCGTCGGCGACCACCACCGCCGCCCGGACGTCGCCGAGCAGGGCGATGTCCGCCACGGTCCTCGCGGCGGAGGTGAAGCGCACGCCGCCGTGCTCGACGAGGTGCGCGGACGGGACCGGTCTGGTGTGCAGGACCAGCCCCCTGGTGCCGCTCCGGTAGTGCGACTTCGGGACGGTGAGGTGCACGTCGTCCGGCCACGGACCCGGCAGGGGCAGTCCGTGCACGGCGACGGCCGAAGCATGGGAGCCGACAGCGGCGACGCTCCGTCGTCCCAGGCGGGCGAAGATGCGGGTGACGTACCGCCGGCGCGGACCGGCGGCCTCCCAGTCCGCCCCACGGACGAACGCGTTCGGTCCGACGCGGACGAGACGGTCGGGGCCGTCGGACGCGGCCCGGCGCCGCAACGTGGCGCCGGACCGGCCAGCGTCCTGCAGCGGGCTCGCCCGGAAGATCGCGAGTGGTGTCTCCATACCGACCACGATCACGGTCTGACGACGCTCGTCGGTGAGCGACGGGGCGGGCTGTGGACGCGCCTCCAGGCCGTTGCCCGTGTGGAGGAGTGACGATCGAGCCCATCGCAACCGACCTGGGATGCCGATCCGCGCATGACAGGCAGGAACTTCTGACCTCCTTTGCGCGGATCGTCTCCCGACGAGCGGATCGGCCTCCTACGCGCGGATCGGGAGCAGAGCGGATCGGGAGCAGAGCCCACCGGGAGCAGGATCGGGAGCACCCCCACGCAACACGGCGCCGGGCGGGGGCACCCGACCCCGCCCGGCGCCGCGGTCCTGCGCGGCCGGCCCGCCGATCAGCCCCGCCGCACCCGCAGCGTGACGATCTCGAACGGGCGCAGCGTGAGCACGACGGGCTCCCCCGCCTCCCACGTCCCCGACCCGAGCGGCCGCTCGAGCAGGTCCACCGCCTCGACGGCGTCGACGTCGAACCCGAACGACACCCCGACGTCCGCAGCGCGTCCGCCGGTCGCCTCGTACAGCCGCACGACGACGTCCCCGGAGCGGTCCTCGGCGAGCTTGACCGCCTCGACGAACACCTGCGGCGACGACACCGTCACGAGCGGGTCGACGGTCGCCGACCCCGGCACCGACCGCACCGGCAGGTTGAGCCGGTAGCCGGAGTCCGCCGCGTCGAGCACCGAGGCCCCGACGCGCAGCACCGTGCGGAACACGTGGTGTCCCTGGTCGGCGTGCGGGTCCGGGAACGTCGGCGCGCGGAGCAGGGACTCGCGCACGAGCGTCGTCGTGCCGCCGTCGGCACGGGTGGAGCGGGTGATGTCGTGTCCGTACGTCGAGTCGTTCGCGACCGCGACGCCGAAGCCCGGCTCCGCGACGTGCACCCACCGGTGCGCAGACGTCTCGAACCGCGCCATGTCCCACGACGTGTTCTGGTGGGTCGGCCGGTCGATGTGCCCGAATTGGATCTCGCTCGACGCCGAGGCCGCGCGCACGTCGAGCGGGAACGCGAGCTTGAGGAGCTTCTGCCGCTCGTGCCACTCGACCTCGGTCTCGATGTGCAGCTCGGGCTGGCCCGCCACCGCCGAGTAGCGGGTGGTGATCGACGACGAGCCGAACGGCCGCGTCACCACGAGTGTGGTCCCGTCGACCTCGACGCCCGTCGCGGACAGGACCGTCCCGTTCCGCTGGTAGGCGCGGTCGATGTCCCACGCCTCCCACTGGTTCGGGGTGTCCCGGAACACCGTGTACTGCGCGGCGATGGCGCCCGGCGCGACGGCGTCGCGTCCGGTCGCACGCTCGACGAGCGAGACGACGTGGCCGTCTGCGTCGATGGTCGCCGTGACGACGCCGGTGTCGAAGACGAAACGGTCACCGCTCCGGACGGGAGGCACGGCCTCCGCCGCGGACGACGGGGAACCACCCAGGGCGGTCACCCCGCCCGCGGTGACGGGCGAGGCGTTGAAGCGCACGACACCGTCAGCGCCGCCACCGGAAGCGCCGCCGGCCGTTCCGGCCTCGGTGGGAGCGTCGAGCAGCGCGCCCACGCCCGCACCGGCCCGCGCTGCGCCGACCCCGGCGAGCGCCGTCACCCCGCCGCTCGCGAGCGCGGTCGTCGCCGTGCCGATGAGCTCCTCGAGCACCTCGGCGACCCGAACGTACTCGGCCTCGGCGTTCTCGTAGACCCAGGCGATCGAGGAACCAGGCAGGATGTCGTGGAACTGCTGCAGGAGCACGGTGTGCCAGACCGACTCGAGCTCGTCGTACGGGTACTCGGCGCCGTGCCGGACCGCGGCGGTCGCGGCCCAGAGCTCGGCCTCGCGCAGCAGGTGCTCGGAGCGGCGGTTGCCCTGCTTCGTGCGGATCTGCGACGTGTACGTGCCGCGGTGGAACTCGAGGTACATCTCGCCCGACCACACCGCGGGCTCCGGCAGCACGCGCTCGAGCTCCTCGAACACCTGCGCCGGGGTGCCGAGGTCGACCCGGGGCGAGCCGTCCAGGTCGTGCTGCCGGCGGGCCGCGGCGACCATCTCGCGCGTGGGACCACCGCCGCCGTCGCCGAAGCCGTAGAGGAGCATCGAGGTGTTCGCGACGCCCCGCTCCTTGTTCTGGCGCTCCCCGCGGTGCAGGTCCTCGGGCGAGACGTCCGAGTTGTAGGTGTCGGCCGGGGGCAAGTGCGTCAGGACGCGCGAGCCGTCGATGCCCTCCCAGTGGAACGAGGTGTGCGGGATGACGTTCGTCTCGTTCCACGAGGGCTTCTGCGTGACGAACCACTTCGAGCCGGCGGCGCGGACGATCTGCGGAAGCGCACCCGAGTAGCCGAACGAGTCGGGCAGCCAGGCCTCGGGGGTGTCGACGCCGAACTCCTCGAGGAACAGGCGCTTGCCGGCGACGAACTGCCGGGCGAGGGCCTCGCCGCCGGGCAGGTTCGTGTCCGACTCGACCCACATGCCGCCGACCGGGATCCACCGGCCCTCGGCGACGCGCTGCTTGATGCGCTCCCAGATCGACGGGTAACCGTCGCGGATCCAGGCGTACTGCTGCGCCGAGGAGCACGCGAACGTGAAGTCCGGGTCGCGGTCCATCAGGTCGAGCACGTTCGAGAAGGTGCGCGCGCACTTCCGGATCGTCTCGCGCACCGGCCAGAGCCAGGCGGAGTCGATGTGCGCGTGCCCGACGGCGATCGCGCGCCCGGCCGATCCCGCGGCGCCGACGGCCAGGAGCGGTGCGAGGACCTCGCGGGTGGCGGCTGCGGTGCCGGCGACGTCGTCGGGGTCGAGGGTGTCCGCCGCGCGTTCGAGTCCGCGCAGGACGTCCGCGCCGCGGGTGCCGTCCGTGGGCAGTTCGGCCATCAGGCCCCGGAGGACCCAGAAGTCCTGCTGCAGCTCCCACACGGTGTCGTCGCGTTCGACGAGCTCGAGTGCCCGCAGGCGGTAGATCGGTTCCGTTCCGGCCGTCGACCGCGATCCGAGCGGGGTCGCGCCCTGGAAGTCGTCGCCGCCGATGTCCGGGTTCGCGGCGGCTTCGACGTACAGCTCGAACGAGCCGTCCGGGCCGGGCTCGACCGGCAGGGTGTCGTTCAGCGGCTCGATGCCCTTGATCGTCGTGCCGTCCGGTCGCCACGCGAGGCCCTCGGCCTGGAAGCCCGGCTGGCGCTTCGAGAAGCCGAGGTCGACGCGGAGCTCGACCGTCGTGCCGGGGTCGGCCCCGAAGTCCGACGGCACGGTGCCGCGGACCCGGAACCAGGTCGTCCCCCACGGCCGGCCGCCCCAGGCGTCACCGACGTGGAACGGCGTGTACTCGGCGGCGACGGCCTCGGCGAAGGGCACGGGCTCGTCCGGCACCTGCCAGGCCTCGATCGTGACCGGGGCCGAGCGGCGGAGCACCGCGGGGTCGATGCGGTCCCGGACGAGACGGGCGATGCGAGCTTCGACGAGCGGTTCGTCGTGGTGCATGGAGGTGGTTCCTTTCCAGCAGGGACGGTCGGGCGCGGGGCCCGGAGTGCGTGGGCGCGGTCAGCCCTTGATGCCGCCGGCGAGGGCGTTCGCCCCGCCGAGGCCGCGCGAGACGAGGACGTAGAGGGCGATGACGGGCACGGAGTAGACGATCGAGAACGCGGCGAGCTGCCCGTACGCGACGGCTCCGTTCTGCCCGAAGAAGTTGAAGATGCTCACCGCGGCGGGCACCTTGTCGGGCGAGAGCAGCAGGACGAACGGGACGAAGAAGTTCCCCCACGCCTGGATGAACACGAAGATGAACACGACGGCGATGCCCGGGCGCATGAGCGGGATGACGATCCGCCACAGCGTGGTGAACATCGAGGCGCCGTCGGTCCAGGCGGCCTCCTCGAGGGAGATCGGCACCGAGTCCATGAAGTTCTTCGCCATCCAGATCGCCATCGGCAGGCTCGTGGCGGCGAGGAAGAAGATGCAGCCCCACACGTTGTCGATCAGGTTGAGCGACACGAACAGCGCGTAGACCGGCACCATCATCGCGGTGATGGGCAGGCCGGTGCCGAACAGGATGCTGTACAGGAACGGCTTGTTGACCCGCATCTTGTAGCGGGACAGCGGGTACGCGGCGAGGATCGCGACGACGACCGTGACGACCGCGGTCCCACCGGAGAGCAGCAGGCTGTTGCCGAGCGGGATGAACGACAGCTCGGGCGTGAGCACCTTCGTGAAGTTGTCGAGCGTGAACTGCGTCGGGAGCTTCACGGACAGCGACGCCTGCGTGTCGAACGAGGCGAGCACGAGCCACAGCAGCGGCACCGCGAAGCAGACCGCGATGACGAGCAGCACGACGTTCGACACCCAGCGCATGGTGCGGCCGCGCGGCGAGGTCATGTGCAGCGCACCGGGGGCCGTCACCGAGCGGGTGACATCGGACACGGGACGGTCGGCGGTGAGTGCCATGGTCAGTCCACCTCCGGCTTCAGTGCCTTGATGTAGATGATCGAGAAGACCGCGCCGACCACGAGCAGGATCGTCGCGATCGCGGTCCCGAAGCCGAGCTGCGAGAACTTGAACGCCTCCTGGTACGCCAGGATCGGCAGCGTCGACGAGTTCGTACCGGGGCCGCCGCCCGTCATCACGAAGATGAGCGTGAAGACCGACAGCGTCTGCAGCGTCGTGAGCATGAGGTTCGTCGAGATCGACCGGCGGATGACCGGCAGGGTGATGTAGACGAGTCGCTGCCAGCCGGCCGCGCCGTCCATCTCGGCGGACTCGGTGATCTCCTCGGGGACCTCCTGCACGGCGGCGGAGTAGACGAGCATCGAGAACGCGGTGCCGCGCCAGATGTTCGCGAGGATCACGGCGAGCATCGGGTACGTGTAGAGCCAGTTCGGCCCGCTGATCCCGATCGAGGCCAGGAACGTGTTGAGCGTGCCGGTGTCGTTGAAGAACGCGTACGCCGCGAACGAGGCGACGATCTCCGGCAGGACCCACGCCGCGACGACGAACGTGCCGACGATCGCGCGGACCACCTTGTTCGCGCTGCGCATGAGGAGCGCCAGGCCGAGCCCGAGGACGTTCTGGCCCACGACCGCCGAGGCGAGCAGGAACACGATCGTCAGGACGACGGACTTCGGGAAGTCCGGGTCCTGGAAGAGCTCGACGTAGTTCTGCAGCCCGACGAACTGCTGGTTCGCGGCGCTCGCGCCGGTCAGCGCGGAGTTGGTGAAGGACCCGTAGAACGACGAGATGACGGGGCCGAGCAGGAAGATGACGAGCAGGACGACGGCCGGCAGGAGCGGGACCGCTCGGCTCGCTCTCCGCAGGGAGCGCCGCCGACGCGGCGTCGGCGGATCGGTGCGCTTCGGCGCACCGGGTGCCGACAGCGTCGGCGCGAGGGGGGTGCTGGACACGGGTGGTTGCCTTTCGGGTGCGCCAGAGGGTTCCGAAGGTGGGGAGGGGCGCACTGGAGGCACGGGGCGGTGTGGCGCCGCGCCTCCAGTCCGCCGTGCGGCCGGGTGACTACCCGACGTCGACGGTGTTCTTCTGGCCGACCACCTGTTCGACCGACTGGTCGTAGGCCTTGGCGGCTTCGGCGGGTGTCTGCTGCCCGGTCATGACGGACTCCATCGCGACCTGGATGGCGTTCGAGACCTGCGAGTAGTCGCTCGTCGCGGGGCGGAAGTTGGTGTGCTGCACCAGTCCCGAGAAGAACTTGAACGTCGGGTTGGCGCCGGTGTACTCCGGGTCCTCGGCGACGTCCTTGCGGACCGCGATCTGGCTGTTCTCGGTGTCGTACTTCAGCGAGCCGTCCTTGCTCAGGAAGGTCGAGATGAAGTCGAACGCCGCCTGCGGGTTCTTGGAGTTCTTGCCGACCGCGAGCGTCCAGCCACCGGACATCGAGTTGTAGCCGGGCTCCTGACCGTTCTGCGTCGGGAAGGCCGCCTGACCCATCACGTCGTTCCACTCCTTCCACGGAGCGGTGCCGGACTCGAGCCACGTGCCGGACTGCCACGAGCCGTCGAGGTCGATCGCGAGCTTGCCCTGCGGCAGCCACGTCTGCGCGATCGTCGTGCCGACGTTGGTGTCGAGCGCCTGCTGCGGGGTCGGGCCGAGGCCGCCCTGGTAGACGTCCTTCACGAACTTCAGGGAGTCCTCGAACTGCTTCGAGCCGACGACCCACTTCTTGTCCTTGTAGAGGGTGTTGCCGTCGCCCTCGGCGCCGTACAGGAGCATCTCGAAGCCCTGCATGGTGGACGCTTCGCCCTGCGCCTTGCCGGAGTAGATGTTGAACGGGATGACGCCCGAGTCCTTCTCCTTGATCGTCTTCGCGGCGGCGAGCACGTCGTCCCAGGTCTTGGGCTCCCACGGGACGGGCAGGCCGACCTTCTTGAAGATGTCCTTGTTGTACCAGAGCGCCCGGGTGTCGGTGCCCATCGAGACGCCGTAGATCTTGCCGTCGTCACCCTGGCCGGCCTGCTTGGCGTTGTCGTAGAACTGGTCCCAGTCCTTCCACTTCGCCACGTAGTCGTCGAGGGGCAGCAGGTAGCCGGCCTCGGCGTCGGACTTGATGAGGAAGGTGTCCTCGTACATGACGTCCGGGGCCGTCGCGGGCGCCTTGTTCATGAGCGCGAGCTTCGTGTAGTAGTCGTTGCCCTGGGCCTGGATCGGGACGAGGGTGACCTTCTTGCCCGGGTTCGCCTTCTCGTACTCGGTCTTGACCTCCTTCATCTGCGCATCGAGCTGCTGGAAGGCACCGAACTTCTGGTACGCGATCTTGATGGTGTCGCTCGAGGCAGAGCCCGAGCTGGAACAGCCCGCCAGCCCGACCGCGGCGACTGCCACGGCTGCGAGGCCGGCGATGATTCGGGTGCGGCGTTTCATCGGTGCTCCTTTGCACGGGATGTCCGCGGGCTCCGTCACCCGCGCGCAGGATTAGTACAGCGTGT
Source organism: Curtobacterium citreum (assembly GCF_006715175.1). Taxonomy (NCBI): domain Bacteria; kingdom Bacillati; phylum Actinomycetota; class Actinomycetes; order Micrococcales; family Microbacteriaceae; genus Curtobacterium; species Curtobacterium citreum. Next base: position 3,486,631 of record NZ_VFMQ01000001.1, read on the forward strand.
GGACTTAATCGTGTCAAGCACTTTTCGTCACGGCTCGGTCACGGCATGGGCGCGCGCGAGGTGGAGGCCGATCCGCGCGTGGGAGGCCGATCCGCGCGTGGGAGGCCGATCCGCGCGTCGGAGGGCGGGTGGAACGACCTCCTGCGCGCGGAAGTGCCTCCCATTGCGCCTGCGATGGGAAGGAACGTGCACTCGGAGCCGGGTCAGGCGACGGGCGTGGCGCCGCCGATCACCGTGATGCCGCCGGACTCGGGCACGTCGACGAGCAGCACGCTCGGACGCCCGACGTGTCGACCCTGCCGGATCACGACGCGGCTCCCGGGCGACACCGCGCCGATCGCACGCAGGTAGGCGCCCGTGGACGCCGCCGCGGAACCGGTCGCCGGGTCCTCGGTGATGCGGCCGGCGGGGAACAGGTTGCGTGCCTCGAACGCGAGCGGGCCGGTGCGGTGCAGGACGGTCACGGTGCCCGCCCACCCGTACTCGTGCTTCAGGGCGGCGAGCGCCGCGGGGTCGAACCGGAACTGGTGGAACAGGTCCTCGTCGGCCAGGACGACGACCGGGTGCCAGTTGCCGGCGAAGGCCTCGAGCACGGGGAAGCCCTCGGCGACGTCACCGTCGACGAGTCCGAGCACGGCGGCGAGCCGCTCCCACCGCACGGGGTCGATCGGCCGGGTGTCGGGTTCGACGCTCGTCATCGCGACCTGCACGCTGCCGTCGGGTGCGGTCGTGGCGTCGACCGCGACGTCCCCGGCAGCGGTGGAGAACACCCGGGCTCCGGTCCCGTCGCGCTCGGCGAGCACGACGGCGGTGGCGACGGTGGCGTGCCCGCAGAACGGGACCTCGGCGGCCGGCGAGAAGTAGCGCACGCGGGCGCCGTCCGGGGTCCGCGCGACGACGAAGGCGGTCTCGGGGTACCCCACCCGCTGTGCGACGGCGAGCATCTCGTCGTCGGTCATCTCCTCGGCGTCGAGCACGATGCCCGCGGGGTTGCCGCCCCCGGGCTCGGCGGCGAAGGCGGTGTAGCGGAGGACCTCGGTGCGCATCCTCCGACGCTACCGCGCGACCCCGGCGCACCCGGACGCCGACGCCCCCGCCGTCCGGAGGGACGACGGGGCATCGACGAGCGGTCCCGCGGGTCAGGCCTGCGCGACGGCCGACCGGTGACGACGACGGGCCACGAGGACACCGGTCCCGGCCGCCAGGAGCAGGAGCGCCGCAGCGATCCCACCGCCCAGCTCGGCACCGGTGAACGCGAGCGCACCCGTCGCGGGGTCGATCGTCACGGCCGTCCACCCGAGCACCGTGCCGTCGGACGCCGTGACCACGATGCGGTGCTGCCCGGCCGGGACGTCGGCGGGGACGACCACCGTCACGGTGCCGTCCGCGGCGACGACCGGCGTCCCGAGGAGTCGAGGCTCGGAGAACAGCCAGACCGCGACACGCTCACCGGCGTACTGCGCCCCGACGGAGATCGTCGCCGAGGACCCGGCTCGGACCACCGACGGCGCCGACACCGAGCCGCGGTTCCCCTCCGTGAGCGACGAGGCGTCCGGCGCGACCGGGGCCGCCGGGGTCGTCGGGGTGGTCGGGTTGGTCGGGCCAGGGGCGGTCTGGGTCGGCGTCGGGGTTCCGTCACCCGCTCCCGGCGAAGGCGTGCCGCCGTCACCCGGAGCGGGCGTGCCGCCGTCACCAGGCGCGGGCGTCCCGCCGTCGCCCGGCTCCGTCGACGCGTCGCACGGGTACGTCCCGGTCCGCAGCGAAGACCCGTCCGTGTCGTTGTCGTCGGCGGTGAAGGTCGCCCGGGCGCCGTCCACACAGCGCCCCGAGATCGCGAAGCCCTCGTTGGCGAGCCCTCGGTCGGCGTTCGCCGGCGCCTCGTACAGCGTCGCGAGCGTGAACGCCCCGTCCTGCACGTCGAACAGCGCGGTGCGCCCGGAGCAGGCCTCGTCGCAGACGACCCAGAGCGCGTCGAGCGTGGGGTCGAACTGCACCTCGGCGACTAGGGAGAACGGCGTCGCGATCGTGGCGACGCGCTGGAACGCCCCGTCGTCCATCAGCGCGTAGGCGTAGACGCTCGCGGTGCCCTCGACCCCGACCAGGAAGAGGCCCTCGCCGTGCCTGGGGTACGAGGTGGGCGCGTAGGCCGCACCGGTGTGCTGGTCGACGAACCCGTGTGACGTCAGCCACGCGTCCGGCACCCAGGTCACGCCCTCGAGCCCGGCGTTCGCGCCGAGACCCGGGAAGTCCGCGGCGAGGTTCCACTCGTCCGTCGCGCGCAGCACCGACTCGGAGCCGTCGGCGCTCGCGAAGCGCAGCACCGCGGGGCGGCTCACCTTCGACACGTCGTTGTCGCGCTCGGTCGACACGTAGACCGCGCCGGGGTCGTCGGCCGTGACGGTGACGCCCTCGGCGTCGGGCGTCCCGGTGCCGTCGGCGTACCGCAGGTCGACGCCGGCGGCGTTCGTCGGTGCCCAGCCGCCCCGGCCGTCCGGGGCCAGGTGGTAGAGCAGTCCGTCACCGTTCTGCACGGCCCAGAGTCGACCGTCCGCCGTCGTGGCGGAGGGTGCCCAGTCGAGGCCGCTCAGGTCTCCGGTGAAGGTGTCCTCGGCGTCCAGGACGGTCTCGTCCGGGCCGCCGGGCCACGCCTCGGCGGTCACGGACCCGGCGAAGCGGTTCGCCGCGCCCTTCGTCGGCTCGGCGGTCTCGGCGAAGGCGCCGGTGCCGTCCGGGTTCCGTCCGTACGTCGTCGCGGCGTGCGCCGTCCAGGAGTACGAGTCCACCGGGACGCCCCGGGGGTCGGACAGCCGGACGGCGTCCGCCTTGCCGAGCCCGAAGCCGAACCGGGCCTCGTCGAGCACCGTGAAGCCACCCGGCGCGACGGTGGGGCCCGCCGGGATCGTCCACTCGTGGTCGTCCTCGCTGTCCCGGAGCACGTACCCGCCGAGGTCGACCGTGGTCGTCCCGACGTTCGTCAGCTCGACCCAGTCGCCCGGGGTGCCGTCCTGCGACTCGACCTCGTTGATGCGGACCGGCGAGGAGCAGTCGTTCGGCTTCCCCTTGGTCGACGCGGTCGTGTCGACGAGCCTGCCGGAGCCGTCCGGGCAGCTGCCGTACGTGACGGCCGCGTGCGTGCTCCACGCGTACCGCAGCGTCAGGGCGCCTGAGGGGTCGTAGAGCCGGACCGCGTCGGCACCGCCGAGCCCGAAGTCGAAGCCGGGGCGGGTGGTGGTCTCCTGGTCGACGACGAGGTACCCGCCGGCGGCGATCGTCGACCCCTGCGGCAGCACGTACGCGGCGTGCGACGAGTCGGAGTCCAGGAAGCGCCAGCCGCTCAGGTCGATCGAAGCCGACGAGGTGTTCACCAGCTCGACCCAGTCGGTGTCGTCGGCGTTGGACTCCACCTCGTTGATCGCGAGTCCGGCGACGGGGCCGGTGGCGACGCGGGCGCCGACGGTGGGGTCGTCGTCACCGACCGCGGCGACGGCGGGGGTCGCGGTCAGCACTCCGGCGGCGAGGGCGATGCCCGTCGCGAGGCCGGCGCCGAGCCGCAGGGCAGGGGTGCGCATGCAGGGTCCTTCTCAGGGAGGTCGGGGGACCTGCACGACTGTTCAGCATCTCGGCGTCCGTCCGGTGGCGACCAGGTGAACGACAGGTGTCGCGCCACGGGCGGTGACCGGTGCGGCTTCTCAGGGGACGCCGACAGGATGGAGCGGACCCCGCGAGCGCGCTCGGTCGGAGAGGGAACCGTGACGGACGACACCACCAACACCGCACTGCAGTCGATGATCGACCGCGCAGGACGCATCACCGCCGAGGAGGCCGAGGCCCTCGACGTCGCCTGGAAGGCCGACGAGCAGATCGTGGTGCCGGAGGCGAGCGCGTCGCTCGCGATCCAGGGCGGCGCGGACGGCCGCATGGTGACGAACGCCGACCTGCTCGCCGCGTGGCAGCACGCGCTCGACGCCGCCGGTGCCGCCGGCCGGGTCGACGAGATCGAGGCCGCGCAGGCGGCCGGACGCGCGGTGAAGCACTCCGACGCGCACCTCCGCGACCGCGCCGGGGCCGAGGAGGCCGTCCGGTCCGCGGTCCTCGCCACCGGGGTGCGCGACCTCCTGTCGGACGACGAGTACGACACCCTGACCGCGACCTGGCGGAAGGTTCTCGGCGCCGCCTGACCCACACCCTGACCAGCGGAAGGCGCGCGCCGGACCGGCACCGTGCCTCCCGTCCGCGTCAGCGCCGACCAGGTGTCAGCGCCGACCAGGCGTCAGCGCCGGTTCAGGCGTCAGCGCCGGATCAGCAGCGCGCTCGCGCGCGGTGACAGCGCCGCGTCGAGGACCAGGCAAGCCGCGCCGACGGCCGCCACGTCCGCGCCCCGACCGCTGTCCTGCACCACCACCGGGTGCTTCGGCACCAGCAGCGGCGACCCGACGACCGCCTGCCGGGCGGCCGGCAGGGCGACGGGCGCGATCCGCGACCAGAACGGACCGCCGAACACGACCCGGTCGATGTCGAGCAGGTTCACGATGAGCACGACGGCGTTCCCCATCACGGTGCCGGCCTCGGCCGCGAGCGTCACCGCGACCGGGTCGTCGGCGTCGATCGCCTCGCCGAGCGCGGCCCACGCCCGCTGGACCGCGGCGGCGTCGTCCTCGGAGCCGGTCCCGCCGAGCGCGAGTCCGCGCTCCCGCGCGACCTGCACGAGCCGGTCGGGGGCGACGGCGGCCCCGACCTCACCCCGGGCGCCCGATCCGTCCGGGGTGCCCGCGAGGCCGCCCTGGTCGACCATGATGTGCCCGGCGTCCCCGGCGTTCGAGCCGACCCCGCGCACCGGTTCGTGGTCGACGACGAGTCCGACGCCGAAGCCCGTGCCGAAGTACACGAACGCGAAGTTCCGGGCGGACGACTCCCCCGCCAGGAACATCTCGCCGACGACCGCGGCGGTGACGTCCTTCTCGAGGAGCACCGGGAACCCGGTGGCCTCGGCGAGCGCGTCGCGCAGCGGGACGTCGCGCCACCGGGGCAGGAAGGGCGGGTCGAGCACGACGCCCGCGTCCACGTCGATGGGGCCCGGGCTCGCGATGCCGACGCCGAGCACCGCCTCGACCGCGATGCCCGCACCCGCGACCAGGCCGTCGATGGCGGTCGCGATGGTGCGGACGACCTCGTCCGGGTCCTCGGCGGACGGCGTCGAGGTCGTCGTCTCGGCGAGCACCGTGCCGGCCAGGTCGAGCAGCACGTACGTGACCACCGCCGGGTCGACGTGCACCCCGACGGCGTACCGGCTCGAGGCCTCGAGCCGCAGGATCGTCCGCGGCTTCCCCCGCCCGGCGACGACCGTGCCGGACTCGACGATCATCCCCGCCTCGATGAGGAACCGGGTGACGTTCGAGACCGTCTGCGCGCTCAGGCCCGTGCGGGCGGCGAGCTCCACGCGGCTCAGGCCGTCCGGCGACCGGCGGACCGCGTCGAGCACGACGGTGCGGTTGAACCCGCCGATCGACGGCAGGTTCGCCCCACGCCGGTGCTCCACCATCCCGCGACCATACCGCGCGGTCCGGACGGCGCTGCAACGGACGTGCAACGGTCGTGTCACCGTCCTGGCCCCCGGTCGGGGAGCACCGCTAGCCTGACCCCATGTCCGACCTGCGCCTCGAAGAACTCTCCGCGTCCACCGCCGCCGCAGCGAACTCCCTGACGCTCAAGCCGGGGCAGGAGGAGTTCGTGCAGCCGCAGACCTACGCGGTCGCGGAGTCCGACGTGAAGCCCAGCTCCGCCTGGACCCGCGTCGTCCTCGACGGGGACCGGGTCGTCGGCGTGATCGTCGGCACCTTCGACGAGGACAACGCGGACGAGGAGCTCCGGAGCGCGATCTGGCGCGTGCACGTCGCCGGTGACGCCCAGGGCCGGGGCGTCGGACGCTTCGCGGTGCACGGCCTGGCAGACGAGGCGCGGAGCCGAGGGTTCGAACGCCTGACCGTCGTGTACGAGCCCGGCGGCGAGGTCGGTCCCGAGGCGTTCTTCCGCGCGCTCGGCTTCTCGGTCGTGCGCGAGACGCAGTACGGCGACCACTTCGCCGCGCTGTCCCTGTAGTGCCCTCCGAGCCCGACCCGACGGACTTCGGTGCCGCGGTCGCGCTGGTGGTGCGGTCGATCCCACCCGGTCGGGTGATGACCTACGGAGACGTCGCCGCTGAACTCGGGTCACGTGCACCCCGGGCGGTCGGCAAGGTGATGGCGCACGAGGGCTCGGACCTGCCGTGGTGGCGGGTGGTCCGCTCCGGCGGGCTGCCGCCGGTCCGGCACGAGACCCGCGCGTTCGAGCACTACCGGGCGGAGGGGACGCCGCTCGTGCAGGGCTCCTCGGCCTGGAGGATCGACATGCGCCGTGCGCGCTGGTCCGGCTTCTTCGAGCAGCTGCGAGATTAACTGCATACGACATTTCAGATGTACAACTGAGCGACCTCGTCTCGAAAGGACACCATGCTCAGGAAGAACCACGTCATCGCCACGACCGCCGTCACGGTCGGTCTCCTCTGCGCCGCGGCAGCTCCGGCATCGGCAGCGACGAACGCCTTCGGAACCGCTGCGACCGCCAGCGCGTCCGCCCGTGCCTCGTCGACGATCCCCGGCAGCTCGACCGAACTGCGCTACTTCGGCGGCGTGCCCGTGCTCGACCTCGGCGACTCGCGACTCGCCCTTGCGTCGTCGCGCTCGGTCGTCGTCTCGGGAGTCGCCTCCGCCGCCGGCACCTTCCACCTGTCGGACGGTGACCGTGAGCTCTGCAGCGTCGCCACGCAGGGGCTGGCCTTCGTCTGCGAGATCCCGGACCTCGCGCCGGGGGAACGCGAGCTGCACGCCTTCGTCACGACTCCCGACGGCAGCCGCACCGCCGAGGACGTCGTGCTCCTGCGCGCCCGCGTCGAGAAGCCCAACGTCACCTCCGCCACCCGCCACGGTGACGTCGCCGTGATCGAGGGCACCGCGACCCCCGGCGCGCACATCACCGTCGCGACCCCCTCCGACGACGCCACGGTGGCCGAGGCCGACGCGAACGACGGCACGTTCCGCGTGGAAGCACCGGTGCGACCGGGCAACGCCGACGAGGACGACGCCTTCCGCGTCCGCGCCACGGTCGACCTGCCCGCCGACCAGCAGGGCGACCCCGAGGACTCGCTCGGCACCAGTGCGTGGACCCAGGTCGACGTCGACGACCAGGGCGGGACCCCCGACCCCGGCACCGGCGGCCCCAGCGACGTCGTCACGCCCCCGACCGACGTCGACCCCGGCTTCACCCCGCAGCCCGGCGACGGCGGCGAGACCCCCGACCCCGGCGACGGCGGCGAGGGCGAGACCCCCGGTGACGGCGGCGAGGGCGAGACCCCTGACCCCGGCACCGGCGGCCCCAGCGACGTCGTCACGCCCCCGACCGACGTCGACCCCGGCTTCACCCCGCAGCCCGGCGACGGCGGCGAGACCCCCGACCCCGGCGACGGCGGCGAGGGCGAGACCCCCGCACCGGTCGACCCGATCCAGTGGATCATCCCGACGGATGACGGTGCTGGCTACACCTCGCTGCAGGTCCGCGGGGAACCGGGCACCTCGGTCACGGCGACCACCCCGACGGGCGACACCGTCCGCGGCCGCCTGGACGGCTCGGGCTCCGCACGCCTGCAGCTGCACCTGCCGTCGCAGTTCCGCTGGAGCGTGCAGGTGACGGCCGAGCACGACGGTGCCACGGCCGAGCGCACCGTCGAGGTGGGCACCGGCCCGCGCGCCGACCAGGGCACCCTGGTCGCGACCGCCGTCTCGAAGGGCTACGAATCGCAGATCTGGTTCGCGGGCGCGACCGGCTCCGTCACGATCTCCTACGACGGCCAGACGACCACCGCGTCCGGCAACGAGAGCGGCTGGGGCCGGTACGTCTACGGACCGAAGGCCGGCACCGTCGTGACGGTCACGGACGCCTCCGGAGCCTCGACGACCATCACCGTCTGAGACGACCGGACCCGCCCGGACGGCTGAACCGACGGCCGGCACCGCGGTCCCGCGGACCGCGGCGCCGGCCGTCGCCGTCGTCCGGGTGGTCCGTCGCCCCCGCACGCACGACGGACGGGACGCGGGGTCGATCAGGCGTCGAAGCGGGTGCCCTCCGCCTTCGACGGCAGCAGGAACAGGACGAGCAGGACGAGCGCGCCCACGACGGGCAGCAGGAGCAGGAACTGCCAGAAGCCGGACCGGTTCGCGTCGTGCAGGCGCCGGGCGCCGAGGGCGAGCGAGCCGATCAGCGTGACGAGTCCCCACAGCACGAACAGGTACGAGCCGACCGGGTTCTCGAGCACCGGGGATCCCGGGGTGAACGCCTGCGGCACGAGCTGCAGCACCAGGCCGACCACGAACGACGTGACCCACCACCACCAGAACTCCGAGCGGGACGCCCGGCCGGTGAACACGGTGTACTTCCGCCAGAACCGCCGGACCGCCTCGGTGAAGGGTGCCCCGTAGAAGGGGTCGCGCAGGGCGACGCCGCCGGGCTGCACGCTGTCGTTGCTCATCCCCCAAGACAACCACGTGCGTGCAGCCCGGCGGGCGTCACACGAGCGAGTCGCGCCAGGCCGCGTGCAGCTGGGCGAACCGGCCGGTCCCCGCGATGAGGTCCGCCGGGGTGCCGTCCTCGACGATCCGGCCGTGCTCCATCACGAGCACCCGGTGCGCGATCGCCACGGTCGACAGCCGGTGCGCGATGATCACCGCGGTCCGGTCGGCGAGCAGCGTCTCGAGCCCCTCCTGCACGAGCCGCTCGGACGGGATGTCGAGCGACGCGGTGGCCTCGTCGAGGATGAGCACCTTCGGGTCGGCGATGAACGCCCGGGCGAAGGAGAGCAGCTGGCGCTGCCCGGCCGACACCCGACCGCCGCGCTTGTTCACGTCGGTGTCGTACCCGTCCGGCAGCGCCATCACGAACTCGTGCGCGCCGACGGCCTTCGCCGCCCGCTCCACCTCGGCACGGGTCGCACCGGGCTTGCCGAGCGCGATGTTGTCCGCCACCGAGCCGGAGAACAGGTACGCCTCCTGCGTGACCATGACGATGGCGCGGCGCATGTCCTTCGGGTCGAGGTCGCGCAGGTCGACGCCGTCGAGCCGCACCGCGCCGGTGGACGGGTCGTAGAAGCGCGCCATGAGCTTGGCGAGCGTCGACTTCCCGGCACCGGTGGACCCGACGAGGGCGATGGTCTGCCCCGCCGGGATGTGCAGCGTGAACTCGGGCAGCACGACCTTGTCGGCGTTGTACGCGAACTCGACGCCGTCGAAGTCCATCCGCCCGGAAGCGTCCGGCAGCTTCGTCGGCTTCACCGGGTCCGGCACGGACGGCTGCTCCTCGAGGACGCCGGAGATCTTCTCCATCGCCGCCGAGGCCGACTGGTACCCGTTGTAGAACATCGCCAGTTCCTCGGCCGGGTCGAAGAACCGCTTGGCGTAGAGCGCGACGGCGAGCAGCGCACCGATCTCGAGCGACCCGCCGACGACCCGGTAGCCGCCGACGATGACGACCGCCGCGAGGCACGCGTTGCCGATGAGCACCAGTCCGGGGTCGAACGTCCCGAACAGGTTGAACACCTTCGAGTTCGCCTGCCGGTACGTCTCGACGTAGCCGCCGTACTCGTCCTTGTTCCGCGACTCCTTCCGGAACGCCTGGACGGCCCGGATGCCGGTCATCGTCTCGACGAAGTGCACGATGACCCGCGCCGAGGTCGTGCGGGTGGCCCGGAACAGCGTCTGCGACCGCTTCTGGAACCACCGGGTCAGGAACCACAGCGGCACGAGCGACACGGCGAGCACGATCCCGGACGTCGGGTCGAGCACGACGAGCGCGATCGCCGTGAACACCATGTACAACACGCCCTGGATGAGCTGGTTCAGCCCGGAGTCGAGCAGCTCGCGGATCGAGTCGAGGTCACTCGTCTGGCGGGAGATGATCCGGCCGGACGTGTACGTCTCGTGGAACTCGAGCGAGAGCCGCTGCGTGTGCAGGAACACCCGCTTCCGCAGGTCGAGCAGGATCGCCTGGCTGATCCGCGCCGCGAGCACCGTGTACCAGGCGGTGAGCACCGCGCCGACGACCGCGATCGTGACGTACAGCGCGACGACCACGAACGCCGGGGTCCAGTCGGACCGGTCGAGCACGGCGGGCAGGGCGTTGTCGATGCCCCACGCGACGAGCGCCGGGCCGGCCACCTGCCCCGCGGTCGAGACGACCACGACGACCGCGATGCCCCAGAGCCGCGCCTTCAGGGGCGCGGCGAGCGACCCGAGGAGCGCGAGCGAGCGTCGGCGCAACCGCGCGCTCTCCGCCTTCGTGAAGTCGTTGCGCTCCTCGCCGCGCACCCCGTGCACGGTGATCGACGCGGTGACGGGGGCTGCTGCCTCGGCCGCCTGCGTGCCGGTGCCGGCGTGCGCGACCGGCACCGTGCCTCCCGGCTGGGGGTCGACCACCTGCGGGGTCGCACCCTGCGTGGGATCCGTCTGCTGGCTCATGCCATCGCCTCCTCTCGGGCGGGCGCATCGTCCTCGTCGAGCGAGGAGATGACGTAGCGGTAGTGCTCGTTGGTGGCCATCAGCTCCGAGTGGGTGCCGACGGCGGTGATCCGGCCGTTCTCCATGAGGGCCACGCGGTCGGCGAGGGTCACGGTGGACGGGCGGTGGGCGACGATGAGCGACGTGGTGTCCGCGAGGACCCGGCGGAGCCCGGCCTCGACCCGCGCCTCGGTGTCGACGTCGAGCGCCGACAGCGGGTCGTCGAGCACGAGCACCGACGGCCGCGCCGCGATCGCCCGGGCCAGCGCCAGACGCTGCCGCTGGCCGCCGGAGAGCGACAGGCCCTCCTCCCCGACGCGGGTGTCGACGCCCTCCGGGAGCTCGTCGACGAAGGACGCCTGCGCGATCTCGAGGGCCTCACGCATGATCCGCTCCGCCTCGTCGCCGGACAGGTCCGGGCGACCGAGCAGCACGTTGTCACGCACGCTCGTCGAGAAGAGCGTGGCGTCCTCGAACGCGACGCCGACGTGCCGACGGAGTTCCTCCCGGGTGAGGTCGCGGATGTCGACGCCGTCGATCGTGATCGAGCCGCCGGTCACGTCGTAGAGCCGCGGCACGAGCGAGAGCAGCGTTGTCTTGCCGCACCCGGTCAGGCCGACGAGCGCCATGGTCTCGCCCGGCTGGAGCTCCAGCTGGACGCCGTTCACCAGGTCCGGGAACTGCGCCGGCGAGTCCTGGTAGCGGAAGTGCACGTCGTTGAACGACAGCGCACCGTGCGGCTCGGCGATCGTCCGCGGGTGTTCCGGGTCCTGGATCGTGTTCTCGGAGTCCATCACCTCGAAGAACCGGTCGACCGCCGTGCGGGTGTCGAACGTCATCGAGAGCAGGAAGCCGATCGACTCGATCGGGAACCGCAGCACGGTCGCGGTCGCGAAGAACGCGAAGAGCTGCCCGACGGTGAGCTCGCCCTGCGACGCCAGCCAGATGCCGGCGAGCAGGCAGAGCGCGAAGGCGACGTCCGGCACGAGGAGCAGCCAGAGCCACAGGCCCGCGATCGCCCGGGACTTCTCGATCTCGGTACCGCGCAGCGCCTCGGCCTGCTCGGTGAACTCGTCGAGCTTCGACCGGCCGCGACCGAACGCCTTGAGCACGCGGATGCCGTGCACCGACTGCTCGACGCTCGTCGCGAGGTCGCCGACCTGGTCCTGGGAGCGGCGCGTGATGATCGAGTAGCGGCGCTCGAACAGGATCGCGGTGACCCAGATCGGCACGCACGCGACGAGGAAGACCAGGCCGAGCAGCCAGCCGAAGCTGAACAGCACGACGAAGCCGACCACGATCGTGACGGTGTTCACGACGAGCAGCACCACGCCGAACGCCAGCCAGCGTCGGATGAGCGACAGGTCGGACACCGAGCGGGACAGCAGCTGCCCGGACTCCCAGCGGTCGTGGAACGCGACCGGTAGGTCCTGCAACTTGTTGTAGAGCGCGTTGCGCATGCTCGACTCGATCCGCGTCGAGGGGCGCATCACCATCCGCCGACGGGCGGCGATGAAGAACGCCTCGAGCACACCGAGCGCCAGGACGGCGAGCCCGGCGGGCAGGATGAGGTTCCGGTCGCCGCTCGAGAGCGGACCGTCGACGAGCCCCTGCAGGACGTAGGGGATGGCGAGGGCCACGAGCGAGGCGCCCATCGCGACGGCCATGCCGCCGAGCAGGCGACCGCTGTGCGGTCGGACGTAGGGCCAGATGCGCGCGAGCGCGCGCAGCGTGGAGGGACGGTCGGTGGACGGGCGCGCCTGGTCTGGCGTCTTGGACATGGGTTGCGTCCTCGTGCGTCGTGCCGCGTCCGCCCGGTCTGGTCGCCGCTGCCGCCGACGGGTCACGTCGGTGGGTGGCGGTCCGGCCGGGAGGCACGGTGGGCGTTGCGTGATGGTCGTCGGCCGGGCGCGTGGTCGCGCGCCGTCGCCGTCACGTCGCGTGACGTCGACCGGGCCGGAGGGCACCGGGGGACGCAGTGGTCCCCCGGATTCTCAGCGGGTGGTCCGTGCTCGCCGACGGCGGTCGTCTGGCACGGGGCCGTGGGAGGGGCCTGGCTAGACGGCGGCCGCGGCCGGGGTCCGTCGCGGCATGCGCGCGCGGTACCGGGGTCGCGGAGCGGGAGTGGTCCCCACGAGGGACACGAGACCCGTCCGGGCAGCCGTCGCCACTGTGCCGGTCGTCGTGTCCATCGTCACTCCAGTCGTCGTCTTCGTCACCGTTGTGTCCGCGCTGCCGCCGATCCGACGGGGATCGTCAGCACCTGTTGCGGAGCCTTGCAGACTATTCCGGGGCGGGCGTGTTGCGCAACGGATCCGAGGAAGATTCCTGTTGTTGGACGCGGTGTCGATTCCGTCCGAGCGCGTCGGTCGGCGTCGGTCCTCGTCGGCGTCGGTCCGCGTCGGCGTCGGTCCGCGTCGGTCAGTGGAAGAAGTGGCGCTCGCCCGTGAAGTACATGGTCACGCCGGCCGCCTGCGCCGCCGCGATCACCTCGGCGTCGCGGACGCTGCCGCCCGGCTGGGCGACCGCGCGGACCCCGGCGTCGAGCAGCACCTGCAGGCCGTCGGCGAACGGGAAGAAGGCGTCGGACGCGGCGACGCTCCCCGCGGCCCGCTCGCCCGCACGCGTGACGGCGAGGTGGCAGGAGTCGACCCGGTTGACCTGGCCCATCCCGACGCCGACGCTCGCGCCGCGGTCGGCCAGCAGGATGCCGTTCGACTTCACCGCACGGCTGGCCTTCCACGCGAAGGCCAGGTCGGCGAGGGTCGCGTCGTCCGCCGGCTCCCCCGCGACGAGGTCCCACGTGGACTGGTCGAAGCCGGCGAAGCGGTCGGCGTCCTGCACGAGGAAGCCGCCGGAGATCTGCTTCACCTCGTGCTCGGCGAGCGCGAAGTCCGCCGGCAGCGTGAGCAGGCGGATGTTCTTCTTCTGCGACAGGATCTCGAGGGCCTCGGGGTCGAAGCCGGGGGCCACGACGACCTCGGTGAAGATGTCCTTGACCGTCTCGGCCATCTGCTTCGTCACCGGGCGGTTCGCCGCGATCACACCGCCGAACGCCGACAGCGGGTCGCACGCGTGGGCCGCCGCGTGCGCCGAGGCGATCGGGTCGAGGGCGTCGGCCGGGGCGATCGCGATGCCGCACGGGTTCGCGTGCTTGATGATCGCGACGGCGGGGGTGTCGAAGTCGTACGCGGCCCGGACGGCGGCGTCGGCGTCGACGTAGTTGTTGTACGACATCTCCTTGCCGTGCAGCTGGGTCGCCTGGGCGATGCCCGTGCCGTCGGGGGTCGTGTACAGCGCGGCCGCCTGGTGGGCGTTCTCGCCGTAGCGGAGGGTCGCACGGAGCTCGGCCTGCAGCCGGAGCTCGTCGTCGAACGTGCCGGGGGTCACGACGTCGCCGTCGACCGTCGGTGCCGCGGCCTGCTCGACCACGTCGGTCGCGAAGTACGACGCCACGGCGGTGTCGTAGGCGGCGGTGTGGGCGAAGGCCTGCGCGGCGAGGCGCTTCCGGAGCTCGAGCGTCGTCCCGCCGGCGCGGACGGCCTCGACGACCTCGGCGTACGAGGACGGCGAGACGACGATCGCCACGTTCGGGTGGTTCTTCGCGGACGCCCGGACCATCGCGGGGCCGCCGATGTCGACGTTCTCGACGACCGTGGCCGCGTCGGCGCCGGAGGCCACCGTCTCGACGAAGGGGTACAGGTTCACGACGACGAGCTCGAACGGCGCGATGCCGAGGTCCCCGAGCTGCTGCTCGTGCGACGCGAGGCGCAGGTCGGCGAGGAGTCCCGCGTGCACGGCCGGGTGCAGGGTCTTGACGCGGCCGTCGAGCGACTCCGGGAACCCGGTCACGCTCGACACGTCGGTCACGGCGTACCCGGCGTCGCGGATCGTCTGCGCGGTGCTGCCCGTCGAGACGAGCTCCACACCGGCGTCGGCGAGGGCCTCGGCGAGCTCGAGCAGGCCGCTCTTGTCGCTCACCGAGACGAGCGCGCGCCGCACGGGGACGACGTCGCGGTGGCGGTAGAGGCTGGGGTCGGCGGCGTGCACGCTCATGCGCTCGGGGTGCCCTTCAGGTCGGTGGTGCCGTTGGCGATGTCGAGGATCGTCTGGATGAGGAGTCGGCGTTCGACCGGCTTGATGCGGTCGTGCAGCGTCGACTCGGTGTCGCCCGGCAGCACCGGGATGCGCTCCTGGGCGAGGATCGGCCCGGTGTCGACGCCGTCGTCGACCTGGATCACGCTCGCGCCGGTCTGGTCGACCCCGGCCGCGAGCGCGTCCCGGACGCCGTGCGCCCCGGGGAACTCGGGCAGGTACGCCGGGTGGGTGTTGATGATGGCGGGGGCGAACTCCGACACGACCTGGTGCGGGAGCAGGCGCATGAGGCCGGACAGCACGAGCAGGTCGGGCGACCACGGGCGGATCTGGGCGGCCAGTTCGGCGCCCCAGTCCTGGCGCGTGGCGAAGCGGGAGAACGGGACCGTGAAGGTCGGGATGCCGAACTCCTCGCCGAGCCCCAGGCCCTCGGCGTCGCGGTCGGCCCCGATCGCGACGACGCGTGCGGGGTACTCGGCATCGGTGGTCGCCTGGAGCAGTGCCCGCAGGTTCGACCCGGTACCGGAGATCAGGACGACCAGTTCGAGCACGGGGACCAGCCTAGCGGCGGTGCGCGGCGGACTACGCGTCGTGCTTCGGACGGCGCCACCAGGGCAGCTCGTCCTCGGCGATCTGGTCGGTCGTGTCCCAGCGCGGAGGGCGGGCCGACCGCGCAGGCTCCGCGGTGTCGGCCGATCCCGTGGCGCCCACGTCGGTGCCCGTGACGTCGGTGCCGGTCAGGTCGGTGCCGGTGTCGTCGTGCCGGCTGGCGACGAACTCCTCGGTGCTCCACGGGAACGCGGGCTGCTGCTCGGTGCCCGGCGCGTGCGGGAGCGGTTCGTCCCCGGGGCCCCCGGGGCGGTCGGCGTCCGAACCCGTGACGCGGTCACGCAGGTCCCCGGCACGGCTCCGGACGCCGTCGGCGGCGCCCCGGAGTCGGTCGCGCAGGCTGCTCACACCGCCGCGGGACGGCACGGTCGCCCCCTGCGACGACGGAGCGGGCTCGATGCGCTCCGCCGCGACGGCGTCCGTGCGCGCCCAGGCCGGGAGCGGCACCGCGTCGGACTCCGGCTCGGGCCCCGGCGACGGCTCCCGTGACGGAGACGGTGCCGGTGCCGGTGCCGGTGCCGGTGCCGGAGACGGAGCCGGTACCGGCGTCGGCTCGTCCGCCGGTGCCGGGTCGTCGTGGATCGGCTCGGTCGGGTGGTCGTCCGCCGCGGCACGGGTGGCGGCGTCGTGCGCCTCGTGCACCACGAACCGGTGCGACTGCGTGGACCGTCCGCCGCCGGCGTCGTCGAGGGCCGCGAGGAGCGAGCCGGCACGCGCATCGTCAGCGGCGTCGGCACCGGTCCCGTCGGTCGGGACGTCGTCGTCCGCCTCGTGCCAGCGCTCCCGGCCCCAGCCGCGCTCGGGCAGCCGGACGAGGTCGCTGCCGATCGCGAGCGCGACGACCGCGGGCACGCCGACCTCGAGGGCCGCGAACAGCCCGACGACGAGTCCGTCCGGACCCGCCTGTGCGAGACGACCCGGCCCGAACGACCCGGCGGTCAGCCCGGTGGCCACTCCGGTCAGCAGCCCGGCGACCACGCCGGTCGCCACCCCGGCGAGCGCCCGGTGCAGCGCGGAGTCGTCGGCGCCGAGCGCCCGCACGAGCCGCGGCCGGAGCAGACCGCCGACGACGAACCCGGCCACGACGGGCACGAGCACCCAGAGCAGACCGAAGGTGTGGCCGGCCGCGGGGAGCGCGCCGAACACGGGCAGGCCCGGGATCGGGCCGAGCACGGTGCCGATCGGGGAGACGCTCGAGCCGGTGCCGATCGCGAAGCCGGGTCCGACGAGCCACGCGGTGGCCCAGCCGACCAGGTCGGGCACGAACGCGAGCTGCCCGACGGTGAGCGCGATGCCGCCGACGACCCCCGCGTGCGAGCGCTCGTACAGGGCGATGACGTCGGCGAACGAGGCGAGCAGGACCAGCCCGACCACGAGCGCCGCGACGGCGACGACCACGGCGGTGGCGGCCGTGCCCGCGCGGAGCCCGAACCCGGCGAGCATGCGCCACCGCCCGGGGATGCGGTCGACGAGCGCGAGCACCCGACGGGCCAGGGGGTCCGCCGGCAGCCCGCGGCGCACGCGGCAGACCTCGGACGTCACGAGGGCGGGGACGGCGAACCACAGCGCGGGCAGCACGACGGCCTGCCAGACGGTGGGGTCGGTGGCCGCGGAGCGGGAGGACAGTGCGACAGCGAGCCCGAGGGCCGCGACGACCCCGGTGCCGACGAGCAGGCCCGTCGTCCGGTGCTCGGTCTCGGCGAACCGTCGTCCGGCCCGACCGCCGAGCCAGGCGGTCACGACCGCGAACCCGAGCGCCGCGAGGGTCACGTGGATGGGGGCGGCGGCGCCGTCCACCCCGGACGCGCCGGCCACCGCGGAACCGAGCCGGAAGGTCACGTCGACACCGTGGCCGACGAGCCAGACGCTGCCGGTCGCCTTCCAGAAGACGTCCCAGTCGACCTGCAGGCCGTACTCGAAACCCCAGAGGAGCGTCAGCGGGACGAGCGCGATGCCGATGCCCACGCCGACCGTCACGATCGCCTCGACGGCGGCCAGCAGTGCGGTTCCCAGGCGGTTCATCCGGGCCAGGGTACGTGCCGCCCGGGCCGGCGCGGGCGAGCCGCGCGGTGCCGGTGGACATCCACGCGACCACGGACGCAACGGGAGGCACGGTGCGGGCCCGCACCGTGCCTCCCGTCCGTCCTGGGGTCGGGTGACCGGACCGCCTACGAGGCGGCGACCACCTCGCGCAGCAGCGCGGCCGTCTCGGACGGGGTCTTGCCGACCTTCACGCCCGCGGCCTCGAGGGCCTGCTTCTTCGCCTCGGCCGTGCCCGCGGAACCGGACACGATGGCGCCCGCGTGGCCCATCGTCTTGCCCTCGGGCGCGGTGAAGCCCGCGACGTAGCCGACGACCGGCTTCGTGACGTGCGCCTTGATGTAGTCGGCCGCACGCTCCTCGGCGTCGCCGCCGATCTCGCCGATCATGACGATCGCGGTGGTCTCCGGGTCGGCCTCGAACGCGGCGAGCGCGTCGATGTGCGTCGTCCCGATGACCGGGTCGCCGCCGATGCCGATGGCGGTCGAGAAGCCCAGGTCACGCAGCTCGTACATCATCTGGTAGGTCAGGGTGCCGGACTTCGACACGAGCCCGATCGGACCCTTGCCGGTGATCGTGGCCGGCGTGATGCCGACGAGCGACTCCCCGGGGGTGATGATGCCGGGGCAGTTCGGGCCGATGATGCGGGTCTTGCCGCCGAGGGCCTTGGCGTGCGCCCAGAACGCGGCGGAGTCCTGCACCGGGATGCCCTCGGTGATGACGACGACGAGCGGGATCTCGGCGTCGATGGCCTCCATCACGGCGTCCTTCGCGAACGCCGGCGGGACGAACACGATCGAGACGTCGGCACCGGTGGTGTCGATGGCCTCGCGCACCGAGCCGAACACGGGCAGCTCGACGTCGCCGTGCGTGACGGTCGTGCCGGCCTTGCGGGCGTTCACGCCGCCGACGACGTTCGTGCCGGCCTTGAGCATCAGCGCGGTGTGCTTCGTGCCCTCGCCGCCGGTGATGCCCTGGACGATGACCTTCGAGTCCTTGTTGAGGAAGATCGACATTGCTCTGGTGCTCCTTACGCCGCGGCCGCGGCGAGCTCGGCGGCCTGCTCGGCCGCATCGTCCATGGTCGCGGCGACGGTGACCAGCGGGTGCGCGGCCTCCGCCAGGATCCGACGGCCCTCGTCCACGTTGTTGCCGTCCAGGCGCACGACGAGCGGCTTCGTGGCCGCGTCGCCGAGGATGCCGAGCGCGGCGACGATGCCGTTCGCGACGGCGTCGCAGGCGGTGATGCCGCCGAAGACGTTCACGAACACGCTCTTGACCTGCGGGTCGCCGAGGATGACGTCGAGGCCGTTCGCCATGACCTCGGCCGAAGCGCCGCCGCCGATGTCGAGGAAGTTGGCGGGCTTCACGCCGCCGTGGCGCTCACCGGCGTAGGCGACGACGTCGAGGGTCGACATGACGAGCCCCGCGCCGTTGCCGATCACGCCGACCTGGCCGTCGAGCTTGACGTAGTTCAGGCCGTGGGCCTTCGCCTTGGCCTCGAGCGGGTCCTCGCTCGCGGTGTCCTCGAGCTGCGCGTGCTCCTGGTGCCGGAAGTCGGCGTTCTCGTCGAGCGAGACCTTGCCGTCGAGCGCCAGGATCTGGCCGTCGCCCGTGCGGACGAGGGGGTTGACCTCGACCAGGGTGGCGTCCTCGCCGGCGAAGACGTCGTAGAGCTTCACGAAGACGTCGGCGACCTGGTCCTGCAGCTCCGCCGGGAAGTTCGCCTGACGGGCGATGTCGAGCGCGGCTTCCTTGTTGATCCCGGTCAACGGGTTGACCTCGACCCGGGCGAGCGCCTCGGGCTTCTCGACCGCGAGCTGCTCGATCTCCATGCCGCCCTCGACGCTGACGAGGGACAGGTACGAGCGGTTCGCCCGGTCGAGCAGCACGGAGAAGTAGAACTCCTCGGCGATGTCGGCGCCCTGGGCGACCATCACCCGCTGGACGGTGTGGCCCTTGATGTCGAGGCCGAGGATCGCCTGCGCGTGCTCGTAGGCCTGGTCCGGGGTCTTCGCGACCTTGACGCCGCCGGCCTTGCCGCGGCCGCCGACCTTCACCTGGGCCTTGACGACGACCACGCCGCCGATCTTCTCGGCCGCTGCCTTCGCCTCCTCAGGGGTGTCGGCGATGATGCCCTGCAGCACAGGGACGCCGTAGGACTCGAAGAGGTCCCTGGCCTGGTACTCGAAAAGATCCACGCTGTTCTTCTTCCCGCACGGTTCGTGCGATCGGCATCGGTCATCGGGTCGCGCACTCAACGTCGAGGGTCGCTCGATGTCGAGACAACGGCCGCGACCACCCTACTGCCGCAGCGTGGACACCCGGTGCGCGGATCCGGATGGCCGCGACGCGCCACGCGGGGAGGACCTCCAGCCGCCCCCGGGCACGGTGGCTCCGATGGACACCGCACTCCGTACCCGCGCCGCCGACGTCTTCGGCTGGGACCTCCGTGACGCCCAGGCCACGGTCATCGACGCCGTCCTGGCCGGCCGCGACGCCCTCGCCCTGATGCCGACCGGGTCGGGGAAGTCCGCGATCTACCAGGTCGCCGGGCTCGCACTCGACGGGCTCGTCGTCGTGGTCTCCCCGCTCGTGGCCCTGCAGGAGGACCAGGTCGTCGGACTGCAGCGGCACCCGGACGCCCCGCGTGCCGTGGCCGTGAACGCGACGAAGCGGGCCGCCGAGGTCGAGGACGCGTGGGACGCGATCGCCGCCGGGGACGTCCGCTACGTGTTCCTCGCGCCGGAGCAGCTCGCGAAGGACGACGTGGTCGAGCGACTGGCCGCGGCGGGCGTGTCCTTGCTCGCCGTCGACGAGGCGCACTGCGTGTCCTCGTGGGGGCACGACTTCCGCCCCGCGTACCTGGCCCTCGGCGAGGCTGCGGAGCGCCTCGGCCGTCCGCCGGTCCTCGCCCTCACCGCGACGGGCTCGGCCCCGGTCCGCGAGGACGTCGTCGCGCGCCTCGGCATGCGCGACCCGCTCGTGCTGTCCGCGGGGTTCGACCGCCCGGGCATCCGCATCGAGGTCGAACGCTACGCCGACGCCGACGAGAAGCGCGCGGCCGTGGTCGAGCAGGCCGCAGCCGCGACCGGCACCGGCATCGTCTACGTCGCGACCCGGAAGGAGACCGACGAGTACGCCGACGCCCTCCGCGCCCGCGGCAAGGACGCCCGGCCGTACCACGCGGGCATGCGGGTCCGGGACCGCGACGCTGTCCTGCACGCCTTCCACGACGGCGAGGTGGACGTGGTCGTCGCGACGAGCGCCTTCGGCATGGGCATCGACAAGCCGGACGTCCGCTTCGTGCTGCACGCCGACGTCGCCGAGTCCGTGGACGCGCACTACCAGGAGATCGGCCGTGCGGGCCGGGACGGCGCCCCGGCGACCGCGACCCTGCACTACCGCGCCGAGGACCTGGGCCTCCGCCGGTTCTTCGCGACCGGCACCCCGAAGCCCGCGTCGCTCCGCGCCGTGTTCGACGCGGTCCCCGAGGACGGGTCGATCGCCCGGTCGGCACTCGCCGACGCGTCCGGCCTGTCGACCCGGACCGCGGGCCGTGCGGTGAACACCCTCGTCGAGGCGGGCGTGCTCGACGACGGCGCGGACGGGATCGTCCGCGCTGCCGACGCACCGCACTCGGCCGCCGAGGCCGCGAAGCGCGCGTCCACCCGCGCCGAGGAGCGCGAGCAGGTCGAGCAGTCCCGGATCGCGATGATGCGACGGTTCGCCGAGACCACCGGCTGCCGCCGCCAGTTCCTGCTCGGCTACTTCGGCGGCGAGCTCGCCGAGCCCTGCGGGAACTGCGACACCTGCACGTCGGGCAGCGCCTACGAGCAGGGGGCGCACGGCGCCGACGGTGCGCACGACGACGTCTGGCCGCCGGAGTCGGCGGTCGAGCACGCGCAGTGGGGCCACGGCACCGTCATGAGCACCGAGGACGACCGGGTTACCGTCTTCTTCGAGTCGGCCGGGTACAAGACGCTGGCCCTGGCCGACGTCGAGGAGCGGCACCTGCTCGAGCGGGTCTGAACCCGGGACGCCGAGCACAGGGGGAAGGCGCGGTCGCTCGACCACCCGTCGGCGACCGCGCTCCACTCCCCCGAGCACGGCGAGTGTGCCCCGCGTCCGTGTCCCGGAGGTGTCCGCCGGGTGAACGCGACGCGAAGCCGGGCCCCGAGTGCGCATCCCGGACGCCCCGTCAGGCGTCCGGCGTACACAGGAGGACCACCGAACGCGCCCGATCGGGCGAACGACAAGGAGCCACCATGAGCGACCCCGGCATCAGCCCCGTCGACGACTTCGACGCCCAGGAGCGCCGCGCCGACGACGTGGACCGCGAGCACGTCGGGCCGTACGAGGTCGACGAGTCCGAGGAGTCCCTGGAGACCGTCACGAACGACGCCGTCGCGGGCGAGACCGTCGAGCCGCAGGTCGGCGACGGCTCGGACGACGGCCCCACGGGCGGCGCCCCGCGCGAGGGCTCCCCGGACCTCTGGGAGCACGACGGGGACGAGGACCGTCCTGACCTCGGCGGCGACCTCGGCACGAAGCCGCTCTGACGCAGCACGGCACCGACGGAGCACGGGACGGTAGGTTGCCGCCCGTGCTCCGCCGTGTCCGTGCCGCCGTCCGCCGCGTCCCTGCGGTCGCGAGGCTGCTCACCCTCGCCGCGCTCCTGCTGGTGGCCGCGGGCGCGCACATGCTCGTCCGCGGGGACGGCCCGGCCACGTGGGTACCGCTCACCGTCGCCGGGATTGCGATCGCCCTCCTGACCGGCTGCCCGACCCGCACCTGGCCGCTCCCCGCCATCTGGCTCGTCGCTGCCCTGCTCGCGTCTGCTTCCGCCACCGGCGACGCCGTCGCCGCCCGCGTCGCCGCGGCGGCGGTCGCCGGTGGCGTCGGTCTCGTCGCCGCCGTCCTCCTGGACGTGGTCCCGGTGCTGCGGGCGCGCGGGCGCGGGTCCGCGACGTGACCGGTGGACGGCCTGGAGGCACGGCACACGACCGGTGGCGTGCCTCCCGTCCGACACCCGGCCGGGTCGCGGACCGTGCCCTGCGGGACTGGCTGGCCGACAGCACGCCCGTCGCGGCCGGCGGCCGCGCCATCCTGCTGCAGATCGCGGACCCGGTCGTCGCAGCGGGGGTCCGACGGCACTCGGACTTCGCGCGGCGACCGCAGCAGCGGCTCGCCCACACCCTGATGTTCGTCTCCGCCGTCGTGATCGGCACGGACGCCGACGCCGCCGTGGCGACCGCCTTCGTCGAGCACGCGCACCGGCCCGTCGCCGGCGCGGACGACGTCGAGCGCCAGCTGTGGGTCGCGGCGACGCTCTTCGACTCCGCACGTCGCGCCCACGAGCTGTTCGGCGACCCGCCCGGTCCGGACCGGGCCGAGGACGTGCTCGCGGCCTACGCGCCGATCGCGACCGCGTTGCGGGTGCCAGCAACGGATTGGTTCCGCGACGTCGCCGACTTCGACCGGTACTGGGCCGCGACGCTGCCGACGCTCACCGTCACCGACGACGCCAGGGGCATCGTCCGGGACCTCCTCCACCCGCGCTTCGCCCCGGCGTGGGTGCGGGCCGCGATGCCGCTCGTGCGGACCGTCACGGTCGGGATGCTGCCCGATGCTCTCCGCGCCGCGTACGGGTTCCCCTGGGGGCCGCGCGAACAGCGGCGCTTCCGACGGGCCGTCCGGCTCGTCCGGGGTGTGCGCCGCATGGTGCCGGCGGCACTCCTGCGGCTCCCGGGGCCCCTGCTGCTGCGCGCGATGCACCGGACGGCCGCCCGGTACCTCGCGGTACGGCCGGACCAGTTCTTGTCCTAGCGACAATTACCGTGGTACGGTCGGGTCATGGCAGTCGAACTCAGCACCTGGGACGCCCAGGGCACACCGACGACACCGACGTTCTCCACCATGCAGTTCCCCGCCGGTGAAGCCCACGTCAAGGTCGTGGACGACGCCGACGCGGGGGCGGCCACCGAGATCGCGACCCTGCGCGGCACCAACGGCGACGACCTCCTCATGCTCGGCATGTGGGCGGACGCGGTCCGGCAGCGCGGCAGCAGGTCCGTCGCCCTCGTCCCGTACCTGCCCGGCGCCCGCCAGGACCGCGGGCTCCCCTTCGGCGCGAAGGTCTACGCGGACGTCCTCAACGGCTTCCACATCGACCAGGTGATCGCCTTCGACCCGCACTCCCCCGTGATCGTCGGCCTCGTCGACAACCTCACGGTGGTCACGAGCGAGCAGGTCGTCCGCGACGCCGTGCTCGACGCAAAAGGGGACGCGTACACGGGGATCATCGCGCCGGACAAGGGTGCGGTCGCCCGTGCCACCGCGGTCGCCGAGTCCTGCGGGCTGCCGCTGTACCGCGCCGAGAAGCACCGCAACCCGGACACCGGCAAGCTCGACGGCTTCACGTGCGAGCCGCTCCCGGCGGACGGCCGGTTCCTGGTCGTCGACGACATCTGCGACGGCGGCGGCACGTTCACGGGCCTCGCCGGCTCGACCGGCCTGCCGAGGGAGCGCCTGAGCCTCTGGGTCTCGCACGGGGTGTTCTCCGGCCGGGCCCCGCAGCTCGCCGAGCACTTCGGCGAGATCGTCACGACCGACAGCTACCCGGCCCAGAACGCCGTCCCCGGTCTCCGGACCGTCCCGCTCAGCCCCTACCTCACGAAGGAGATCCGATGACCACCACGACGACGGGCCTCGAGCCCCGCACCACCACCGCGAGCCCGATCGCCCCACTGCTCGCCGTCGACGGCTACAAGCACTCGCACCGGCAGGTCTACCCGCAGGGCACGACCCGGATCCTGATCAACTGGACGAACCGCTCGAACGCGCACATGCCCGAGTCGACGCACGCCGTGGTCTTCGGGCTGCAGGCCTTCGTGCAGCGGCACCTCGTCGAGGCGTGGGAGCCGTTCTTCGCCGCGGACGAGGACACCGTCGCCGACCTGTTCGAGCAGGCGCTGCAGGGCTACTTCGGCCCGAACCACATCGGGGTCGACCACGTCCGCGCCCTGCACCGCCTCGGGTACCTGCCGCTCGAGATCCGCGCACTCCCAGAGGGCACCCTCGCCCCGATCGGCGTCGCCACCCTGACGGTCGAGAACACCGTCGACGAGTTCTTCTGGCTGCCGAACTACATCGAGACCGCACTGTCGGCGTCGATCTGGCACCCGTCCACCGTCGCGACGAAGGCGCTCGAGTACCGCGACCTCATGGAGGACTGGGCCGAGCGCACGGGCGCCGACCCGGCGAGCATCGACTTCGCCGCGCACGACTTCTCGTTCCGCGGGCAGTCGAGCATCGAGTCCGCGGCGGCCGGCGGCGCGGGGCACCTGCTCTCGTTCCTCGGCACCGACTCGATGCCCTCGCTCGACTTCATCGACCGCTACTACCCCGGCGACAACGGCTGGGTCGCGGCGAGCGTCCCCGCCACCGAGCACAGCGTGATGTGCGTCCGGGGCGCCGACGGCGAGCTCGAGACCTTCGAGCAGATCCTTGACGTCTACCCGACGGGCATCGTCTCGGCGGTGAGCGACGGCTTCGACCTGTTCAAGGTCATCACCGAGACACTCCCGCAGCTCAAGGACCGCATCACGGCCCGCGACGGCAAGCTCGTCATCCGTCCGGACTCGGGCGACCCGGTCGACATCGTCACCGGCACGGTGCACGGCGTCCCGCAGGACGAACTCCTCCGCGACGGCCGCAGCCACGAGGAGAAGGGCGTCGTCGAGCTCCTCGACGAGCTGTTCGGTCACACCGTCAACGCGGAGGGCTACAAGGTCCTCAACCAGCACATCGGCGTGATCTACGGCGACAGCATCACGCTCGACCGTGCGCACCGCATCTACGAGCGCCTGGCCGCCAAGGGCTACGCGAGCGACAACATCGTGCTCGGCATCGGCTCGTACACGTACCAGTACATGACCCGCGACAACCTCGGCAGCGCGGTGAAGGCGACGTGGGCGCTCGTCGACGGCCAGCCGGTCGACATCCAGAAGGACCCGAAGACCGGCAGCGGCAAGAAGAGCGCGAAGGGCCGCATCGCGCTGCACCGCGACGCGGACGGCGAGATCCGCCAGACCGACCAGGCCACGCCCGAGGACGAGGCCACGAGCCTCCTCCAGCCGGTCTGGGTCGACGGCCGCTTCCAGGTCCACCAGTCCTTCGCGGACGTCCGACAGGTGCTCCGCACCGAGCGGGCGGCCCGGGCCGCCCGCCGGGCGACGGTGTGACCGACGCCGCCACGGTGGCCCGCGACCAACCGCTCATCGCGATCGACGTCGTCCCGGTGTCGTTCACGACGGCGGACGGTCTGCGGGTCGCCACCGCGCGGCGGGCACACGACCCGTTCGCCGGCCTGGAGGCACTCCCCGGCGTGCTCCTGGACGCTGCGGAACGCCTCGAGGACGGCGCGCGACGCGCACTGCGGACCAAGACCGGGATCGACGCGGCTGCGGTCCGGCACCTCGCGCAGGTCGGTGCGTTCGACGGACCGTCCCGCGACCCGCGGGACACCGCCATCAGCATCGCGTTCCTGGCGGTCGTCGACCCGGGGGTGGACGCACCGCCCGCGGTCTGGCGGCGACCCGACCAGGGTGACCCGCGCCTCCCGTTCGACCACGACGCGATCGTCCGGACGGCCGTCGACCAGGTGCGGACCCGGCTGTGGCGCGACGTCCCGCTGACGCGCGCCCTGCTCGGCGAGGTGTTCCCGACGTCCGCGGCGGCGCAGCTGCACGCGGCGCTGCACGGCAGCGCACCAGACGCCGGCAACCTCAACCGCTCCCTGCGGACGAACCCGGCGCTCGTGCGGGCCACCGCACCCGCGACGACGGGCACGCGGGGCGGACGTCCCCCGGCGACCTGGACGTGGGCGGACTGAGCGCGGTTGGCTGGTGCCATGTCCGCTTCGCTGTCCGGTGACGACTCCCTGCACCTGCCCGAGTTCGACGCGCCGCCGTCGTCCCCGATCGACCTGGCCCGGCGGTGGCTGGACGACGCCACATCGCGCGACGTGTCCGAGCCGATGTCGATGACCCTCGCGACGGCGGGGGCGGACGGCCGGGTGAGTGCCCGCACGGTCGACGTGAAGCGGCTGGAGGACCGCGGGCTCGTGTTCGGCACCTCGACGCTCAGCCCCAAGGGGCGGCAGCTCGCCGAGAACCCGCACGCCGCGCTCCAGGTGTACTGGCGCGAGACGATGCAGCAGCTCCGGTTCGAGGGCCGGGCGGTGCAGCTCTCCGACGACGAGTCCGACGCACTGTTCGCCGACCGCTCGCCGAAGTCCCGCGCCGCGACCGCGATCGCCGACCAGTCCGCCGTGCTCGAGCCCCGGACCCTGCAGGACCTGATCGACGACGCGAACGTGCTCCTGTCCGAGACCGACGACGCCGTCCCGCGCCCGGAGGGGTGGGTTGCGTGGCGGCTCGAGCCCGAGGTCGTGGAGTTCTGGCACGGCAGCCGCGACCGGATGCACCGGCGGCTGCAGTACGTCCGCGCGGGCGAGGGCTGGGACGCGGTGCGGCTGCAGCCGTAGCGGGGGCGCTCGTGCTCTGCCTGTTGCCGTCCGCAGAGCGCGGTAGCGTCGGCGGATGGGGAACGCAGGCGCAGTGACCGTCCGACCGGCCGGGGCAGGGGACGCCCGGGCGATCGCCGAGGTGCACGTGCGGGCCTGGCAGGAGGCGTACGCGCACCTGCTGCCCGCGGCGTACCTCGCCGCGCTCGACGTCGACGCCCGGGCGGCCCGCTGGGAGGGACTGGTGGTCGAGCCGGGCCTGACCGTCGTGGTCGCCGAGTGCGACGGCGCCGTCGTCGGATGGGCGTCCGCCGGCCCCGGGCGCGAGGAGCCCGCGGTGCGGGACCGAGAGCTCGAGGGCATCTACGTCCTCGCCGCCCACCACGCGACCGGCGCCGGGCAGGCGTTGCTCGACGCCGCGATCGGTGCCGAGCCGGCGTTCCTCTGGGTCGCGGAGGGCAACCCGCGCGCCGAGGCCTTCTCCCGCCGGAACGGCTTCGAGCGGGACGGTGCCGCGAAGCACGTGCCGATCGGACCGAGCGGCATGGACGCGGTCCGGATGGTGCGCTGACGCGCGGTCCGCGCGGTCCGCGCGGTCCGCGCAGTCCGTGCGGTCAGCGCTCGCTTCGTCCGGACCGAGCGCCTCGGGTCGAGCTCCCCGGGGCGGTGCGCCTCGGCGTCAGAGCTTCTCGATGGGCGCGATCTTGATCAGGAGCTTCTTGCGCCCCGCGGAGTCGAACGCGATCTCCGCGATGCGCTTCGCGCCCTGGCCCGTGACCGCGGACACCGTGCCCTGACCGAAGTCGACGTGCGAGATCCGGTCGCCAGGGGCGAGCTCCATGTCGCCGTTGTCCCGGACCTGCCCGGACACCCGGTTCGCCCACTCCGTCTTGGGACGGGTCTTCGCCGCAGCCGCCGCACGGTCGTACGACCCGCCGCCGAAGCCGCCACCACCGCGGTAGCCACCCCCGCCGGACGGACCGCCGCCGAGCCCACCGCCGCGCCGGGCGTTGAGGGCCCGGGGCTCGGTGCCACCGCGGCTGTTCGCCATGCCGGGCGACTGCTTCCACTCGATGAGCCCCTCGGGGATCTCCTGCAGGAAGCGAGACGGCATCGCCACGTTGACGTCGCCGAACTGCGCGCGGGTCATCGCCAGGGACAGGAAGAGGGACTTCTTGGCCCGGGTGATCCCGACGTAGAACAGTCGGCGTTCCTCGCTCGGACCACCCGGTTCGTTCGCCGACATCCGGTGCGGGAGCAGGTCTTCCTCGACGCCGGTGAGGAACACCGCGTCGTACTCCAAGCCCTTCGCCGTGTGCAGCGTCATGAGCGACACGGTGCCCGACGAGTCGTCGAGCTCGTCCGCCGCCGCGACGAGGGACACCTCGGTCAGGAAGTCGGACAGCGTGCCCTCGGGGTTGTTCTTCTGGAACTCCCGCGTCACGGCCACGAGCTCGTCGATGTTGTCGGCGCGCGCGGCGTCCTGGGCGTCGGGCGACTTCCGCAGGTTCTCGAGCAGCCCGGAGCCGTCGAGCAGCTGCGTCAGGGTGTCCACGACCGGCTGCGTCGCCGCGCGCGAGGCCACGTCGTCCAGCAGCGCCGCGAAGGACGTGATCGCGGTCCGCACCTTCGGGCCGAACCCGAGCTCGTCCGCGTGCCGCAGGGCGTCGCGCATCGAGGTCTCGTGCTCGTCGGCGTACCGCTGCAGCGCCGTCTCGGTCACCGCACCGATGCCGCGCTTCGGCACGTTGAGGATGCGGCGGAGCGAGAGCGGGTCGGCCGGGTTGGCAACGGTGATCAGGTACGCCATCGCGTCCTTGATCTCGGCGCGCTCGTAGAACTTGGTGCCGCCGAGCACCCGGTACGGGATCGCCGCGCGGATGAAGATCTCCTCGAGCGCACGGGTCTGCGAGTTCGTGCGGTAGAACACGGCCATGTCGCGGTAGGACGTGCCGTCGTCGTGCAGCCGCTGGATCTCGTCCGCGACGAACTGGGCCTCGTCGTGACCGGTGTAGCCCGTGAACCCGATGATCTTGTCGCCGGCGCCGACGTCGGTGAACAGGTTCTTGGCCTGCCGGTCGAAGTTGTTCGCGATGACGGCGTTCGCGGCGTCGAGGATGGTCTGTGTCGACCGGTAGTTCTGCTCGAGCAGGATGACCTTCGAGTTCGGGAAGTCCCGCTCGAACTCGACGATGTTGCGGATGTCGGCCCCGCGGAACGCGTAGATCGACTGGTCCGAGTCGCCGACGACCGTCAGGGACGCCGGGGCGATCGACCCGTCGGCCTCCCGCATGCGCTCGACGTGCTGGCCGGCGTCCTCGAGCTTGTCCACCTGCTCGACGGGCACCGGACGCGTGAGCTCACGGATGAGGGCGTACTGCGCGTGGTTCGTGTCCTGGTACTCGTCGACGAGCACGAACCGGAAGCGTCGCTGGTACAGCGCGGCGACCTCGGGGAACGCCCGGAACAGGAACACCGTCTGCCCGATGAGGTCGTCGAAGTCGAACGCGTTCGCCCGCCGCAGCTCGTTCGTGTACCGGCGGAACACCTCGGTGAACATGACCTCTTGCGGGTCGTTCGCGTTGATGTTGCGCGCGTACGTGTCGATGTCCTGCAGCTCGTTCTTGAGCTTTGAGATCTTCGACGCCGCAGCCCCGACGGTCAGCCCGAGCGAGTCCGCCTCGAGCTCCTTGATGATCCGCTTGAGGAGCGCGCGGGAGTCAGCGGAGTCGTAGATGGTGAACGACTGCGGGAACCCGAACCGCTCCGCTTCGCGACGGAGGATCCGCACGCACGCCGAGTGGAACGTCGAGATCCACATGCCCTCGGCAGCCTGCCCGACGAGGGCCTGCACGCGCTCGCGCATCTCGGCCGCGGCCTTGTTCGTGAACGTGATCGCGAGGATCTGCGACGGCCACGCCTCGCGGTTCGCCAGGAGCAGGGCGATGCGCCGCGTGAGCACACTGGTCTTGCCGGAGCCGGCGCCCGCCACGATGAGCAGGGACTCGCCGCGGTACTCGACGGCTTCCTTCTGCTGGGGGTTGAGACCCGCGGTGAAGGGGTCGTCGTACCCGCCGGCGCGGTGGCCCGCGTCCGGCTCGGGGGACTGGTCGAAGGGCTCGAGCACGATCGTCATGACCGGGTCAGTCTAGGCGCGCCCTCCGACAGCCGCAGCGGGCCGCGACCACGAGCTGTGGGCCGCGGGACACAGCTCGGTCCGCGAGGAGCCGGGCGTGCCGCGCGCACGTCCAGGCTGTGGGGCATGAGGACGTGGACCGTGTGGGACGCCGTGGCGCTCGTCGAGCGGAGCTGGTGCTGGATGGTCTTCGTCACCATGCCGGTGACGATCGTCGTCGCGCTGGCCGCTTCCCTGCTGGTCGACGGCCGCCCCCTCGGACCGGAGCAGGTGGCCGCCGCCGGGCTCCTCGGCCTGATCGTCGCCGTGGCGTCGGGGGTGGTGTCGGTCGGCGGCGGGATCGTGGCACTGCCGTGCACGTGGTTGCTCGGCTGGGCGCTCACCCGGCGCGCGCTCCCCCGAGGCGTGCACGTCGTCGCACACGCCGTGCTCGCCGGTGCCCTCGGGACGCTCTGCGTCGTCGTGCCGAGCGCGTCCTGGGGCTCGCCGCTGTGGGCTCCGCTCCCGGCCTTCGCCGCGGTCGTCGGGGTCGCAGCGAGTACCGCAGCCGCGATCGCCGCGCGGCGCACTGGGCTTCCGGCCGACATCGAGCCCGCAGCGGAGCCCGACGTCTCAGTCCGCGCTGCCGCCGACGAGTGACCGGGCCCGCACCGCGAGGTCCGGGTGGTCCGCGAACACGCCGTCGACGCCGGTCCGCAGCACCGAGGTGAACCAGCGCTCCCAGTCCCCGTGGGCGGCGACGTCCCCGCCCCGACGGAGCGGCGCCGGCAGGAACCGGTTCTCCGGCCGCAGGGTCCAGGTGTAGACCGCGAGCCCCGCCGCGTGCGCCCGGTCGACGATCGCGCTCCGCACCGGTCGGGGGTCGTCCACGGCCGCGGTGTCGGTCCCCGCCATCAGGGTCTTCAGGTCGACGCTGATCCCGTGGAACTCCGCGGCGAAGCCGGCCAGGGCCTCGTCGGTCCGCTCGGACGCCCACGACGGAGCCACCGACCCGTGGGCGGCGACCTCGTCCGCGGCGCTGCCACGAGCCTCCTGGAGGTACACGAGCCGGCCACCCGTCCTCCGCGCGCCGAGCTGCCGGAGCACCGTCTTCTCGAACGACTCGACCGTCAGGCGGTCGTCGCCGCGCCAGCCGGCGGCCCCGAGTGCGTCGTCGAGCAGCTGCGCCATCGGGAGGCCGGCCTGCTCGAAGAAGGTGGCGTGCTTCACCTCGGCGACGAGCCCGACCGGCCGCGGTGCCGCGTCGAGGATGCCGAGCAGGTCCTCGAGCCGGAGCACGCCCTCCTGCCCGTCGTACGCCGCGGACGCGGGCCGCAGGGCCGGGAGGCGCTCGCGGACCCGGAGCGTGCGGAGCTCGTCCCACGTGAAGTCCTCGGTGAACCACCCGGTGACGACCTGTCCGTCGACGGTCTTCGACGTCCGCAGGTGCGCGAACTCGGGACGGTCCGCGACGTCGGTCGTGCCGGACACCTCGTTCTCGTGGCGCAGCACGAGCACGCCGTCCCGCGTCGGCACGAGGTCCGGCTCGATGGCGTCGGCACCGAGTTCGACGGCGAGCTCGTAGGCGCTCCGGGAGTGCTCGGGCCGGTGGCCGGACGCACCGCGGTGGGCGATCACACGGGTCATGCGCCGAACCGTACCGCCCCGCCGTGACCGGGCGGTGTCGCGCGACGGGACACTGCTGCGAGCCGTCGCAGGTGATCGGCGATCACTCGGCCGGCTCGGGGTGCGCTCGCAGACCACCCCCATAGTCTTCGGGTGTCGGGCCCGTCAGGACCCGCTTCCGCTCGCCGCGAATCCTCAGCCTTCCGCGGCGCAGCACCTCTAGGCTGAGAGGACTCGAATCTCCAAGGAAGAGGACACCATGGCCTTCAAGCCCGGTTTCGACCAGTCCCCCGCCTTCAACGACCAGGGGCGTGGCGCCTGGGGCGTCAGCGGCGCTGGTCAGCAGCAGGCGGGCTGGGGACAGACCCCGAAGCAGGGGCAGTACCCGCAGCAGGGCGGCATGACGCCCGAGCAGCTGCAGTACATGTACGACCGCCCGTCGGCGAACACCGTCGACACGGACCGGATGTCGTACGAGGACACCATCGTCAAGACGCTCCTGGCGTTCGGCGTGCTCCTCGTCGGCGCGGTCGCCGGGTGGAACCTGCCCCCGATCGTCTGGATCGTCGGCGCGATCGTGGGCTTCGTGCTCGCGCTCGTGAACACCTTCAAGAAGAAGCCTTCGCCGGGACTGGTCCTGACGTACGCGTTCTTCGAGGGGCTGTTCGTCGGTGGTATCTCGAACTACTTCCAGACGGCGTTCCCGCAGGCCGACGGCATCGTTGCGCAGGCGGTCTTCGGCACCCTCGGTGTCTTCGCCGTTACGCTGCTCTTGTTCCTCTCGGGCAAGGTCCGTGCGACGCCCAAGCTGACCCGTTTCTTCCTCATCGCGATGGTCGGGTACATGGCGTTCTCGCTCGTGAACCTCGTCCTGATGTGGACCGGTGTCACGCAGACCGCCTTCGGGCTCATGGGAACGACGATCTTCGGCATTCCGCTCGGCGTCCTGATCGGCGTGTTCGTGGTGCTCATGGCGGCGTACTCGCTGATCCTCGACTTCGACCAGATCAAGACCGGTGTCCAGCGCGGCGCCCCGAAGATCTACGCGTGGACGGCGGCGTTCGGGCTCATCGTCACCCTGGTGTGGCTGTACCTCGAGATCCTGCGCATCCTCGCCATCATCGCGAGCAGCCAGCGCAACTAGCGCTCCGCTCGACCTCGACCGAAGGGCCCCGGCACCGCCGGGGCCCTTCGGCGTTCCCGGGGGCGGATTCTGCCAGCGCGGGCGCCGGGTGGCCCAGCGCGCCCCGCGAGCGTGCAAGACATGCCGCGCGCGTGTCGTCGTGTGTGCGCTTCCGGTCGCCGGCGCGCCTCGAGCGTGACAGAAGTGGCACGGTCGGCGGCCCACCCGCACGCACGAGGGCCCGGCACGCAGCGCGCACCGGGCCCTCGGCAGGTCAGGGAGGGGTCACTCCCACTCGATCGTCCCCGGCGGCTTCGACGTGACGTCGAGCACGACCCGGTTGACGTCGGGCACCTCGTTCGTGATGCGGTTCGAGATCTTCGCGAGGGTGTCGTACGGCAGGCGCGTCCAGTCCGCGGTCATGGCGTCCTCGGACGAGACCGGACGGAGCACGATCGGGTGGCCGTAGGTACGGCCGTCGCCCTGGACGCCCACGGAGCGGACGTCGGCGAGCAGGACGACCGGGCACTGCCAGATCTCCTCGTCGAGGCCGGCCGCGGTGAGTTCCTCGCGCGCGATCTTGTCCGCGGCACGGAGCAGGTCCAGCCGCTCCGCGGTGACCTCGCCCACGATGCGGATGCCGAGCCCCGGGCCGGGGAACGGCTGGCGGCCGACGATGACCTCGGGGAGCCCGAGCTCGCGACCGACCGCACGGACCTCGTCCTTGAACAGGGTGCGCAGCGGCTCGACGAGCTCGAAGGTCATGTCCTCCGGCAGCCCACCGACGTTGTGGTGCGACTTGATGTTCGCCGTGCCCGAACCGCCGCCGGACTCGACGACGTCGGGGTAGAGCGTGCCCTGCACGAGGAACTTGACCTCGCCGGCCTCGTCGTCTCCGCGCGCCTCGAGCACGAGGGCCTCGGCGGCCGCCTCGAACGTGCGGATGAACTCGCGGCCGATGATCTTGCGCTTCTGCTCCGGGTCGCTCACACCGGCCAGGGCGTCGAGGAACTGCTGCTCCGCGTCGACCGTGACGAGCCGGACACCGGTCGAGGCGACGTAGTCCTCTTCCACCTGCTTGCGCTCGTCGGCGCGCAGGAGCCCGTGGTCGACGAAGACGCACGTGAGCTGGTCGCCGACGGCCTTGTGCACCAGGGCAGCGGCCACGGCGGAGTCGACGCCGCCGGAGAGCCCGGCGATGACCCGTGCGGAGCCGACCTGCTCCCGGATGCGGGCGACCTGCTCCTCGATGACGTTGTTCGAGTTCCAGTCGCCGGGGAGCCCGGCGGCACGGTGCAGGAAGTTCTCGAGGACGGCCTGGCCGAACGCGGAGTGCTTGACCTCGGGGTGCCACTGCACGCCGTAGAGCTTGCGCTCGTCTGACGCGAAGGCGGCGACCGGGGTCGAGGCGCTCGACGCGAGGACCTCGAAGCCCTCCGGCGCCTTCGCCACGGAGTCGCCGTGCGACATCCACGTGACCTGGGACGCCGGCTGGTCGCCGAGCAGGACGCTGTCGGTCCCGGTCACGGTGACGTCGGTCGCGCCGTACTCGCGCTGGCCGGTCTGGGCGACCTCGCCACCGAGCGACTTCGCCATCGCCTGGAAGCCGTAGCAGATGCCGAGCACGGGGACACCGAGGTCCAGGATCTCGCCGTCGAGCGCCGGGGCGCCTTCCTCGTAGACGGACGAGGGGCCGCCGGAGAGCACGATGGCCGCCGGGTCCTTCGCCTTGACCTCGTCCGCGGTGATGGAGTGCGGGACGATCTCGCTGTAGACGTTCGCCTCGCGCACGCGTCGGGCGATCAGCTGCGCGTACTGCGCACCGAAGTCGACGACGAGGACGGGTCGCTGGTCGGTCTCGCTCACCGAGCGGCCTCCTTCTCACGCTGCTGGGCAGCGGTCAGCTCGTGGTAGGTGTCCATGGCCTTCTGCTGCATGCGGTGCTCCACCACGAAGGACATGAACGGGATGATGCCGCCGAGGGCGATGAGCAGGAAGCGCGACGGCTTCCAGCGCATGATGCTCCAGAGGCGGAAGTCCGTGAACAGGTAGAGGACGTACAGCCAGCCGTGCGCGATGAGGATCGCGATCGACAGGTTGAACGTGCCCGGTGCTTCGCCGGCCGTGCCGTTCGGCACGAAGAACGGCCCGTTGCCGAGCTGCATCTCGAGCTGCAGCGGCGTGTACTTGATGATCACCTCGATGACGAGGGCCAGCAGCAGCACACCGGTGATGTACGCCGAGACGCGGTACCACTTGACGGCTCCCGGGATCTTCGGGATGTCGCGGGTTCGGACGGTCAGAGCCATGGCCTCGATCCTACCGGTGCGCCGGAGCGGGCTCGGTGGCCGCTGCGGCGTCCTGAGCGTCCTCCTGCTCACGTTCCCAGGCGTCCTTCACGAAGCGGTACCAGAGGAACACGGCGAAGCCGGCGAAGACGACCCACTCGATCGCGTAGAACAGGTTGAGCCAGTCGAACTGGACCTCGCGCGTCGGGGCCCGGTCGGCGATGGTGCCGAGGTCGGCCGCCTTCGCGGTGCTGCCGTCGGCGACGACGTAGCCGATGTACATCCGGTCGTCGAACGCCTTCCACGTGTTCACGAACCGTGCCGGCGCCACCGCCGAGAACTCACCCTTGGTGTACGCGTCCTGGTCGGGCGACTCGGCCGGGTAGTAGCGGCCCTCGACCGTGAGCTCGGCGCCGTCGGCTACGCGCTCCCCGCCGGCCTCGGCCGCGCGACGCTCGTCCGCCCACCCGATCACGACGGGCACGCTCGCGCCGCTCGCCGCGTCGACCAGGTGGCCGACGGTCTGGTACGTCCCGCCGCCGGAGCGGCCGGTCAGCAGCGTGGTGTCACCGGCGACGAAGCGACCGGTGACGCTGACCTTCTGCCCGGCGATCGTCTCCGATGCGGCCTGCCCCGGCTGGGTCACGTCCTGCAGCGGCTTCTGCGTCTCGGTGGTCTCCGGCAGCGGGGTGCCGTTCGCGATGCTCCGCTCGAGCTGCCACTTGCCCAGCCCGGCGAACACCCCCGCGAGCACGAGCGCCAGCACGAGCAGCGCGATCCACTTCGGTCGTCGGGCAACGGCCCACATCTGTATCAGTACTCCGGGTCACGCTGGCGGGCCGGGCGCTTCGGGCGCTCGGTGGGGACGTCGACCGGCGACGTGACGGGGTCGCTCGTGGCCGGGTCGGACGCTCCATTGTCGCGCTCTTCCCTACCAGCCGCCTCCACGAGGGCGAACTCCTCCGCGAACTGCCGGTCGCGTTCGGCACGACGAGCGGCGGCGGCCGCGTCCTGGTCGGCGACGCCGGCCTCGGCCGCGGTGTCGATCGCCGCGTCGAGCGACGGCCCCGCCGGGATCCCGGCACCCGAGCCGCGGGCCCCGGAGCCGCCGAGCCGCGCGCGCAGGCGCTGGCGCAGCCGCGCCACGCGGGCGGGGCGCACCACGAGGCGGCCGATCCGGTCCGAGTTCACGGCGAGCAGCGGTCCCAGGACGGCCATGACGAGGACGTAGAGGCCCGCGAACGCGGTGATCCGCTCCTCCAGGCCGGCGGCAGCCGAGAGCGTCGCGAGGATCAGCGCGAACTCGCCACGGTTCACCAGGATGACCGCGGTGTTGATCCCCTGCTGGACGTTGAACCCGTTCATCCGGGCGACGATCTGCCCCGCGACCGCGTTGAGCACGACCGTCATGCCGATCGCGCCGAGGACGGGCCAGAGCACCTCACCGAAGGTGGACACGTCGAGGCCGAGCCCGAAGTTCACGAAGAAGAAGGCCGCGAACACGTCGCGCATCGGCAGGGCGAGCTGCTCGATGCGGTCCCGGTAGCGGGTCGCGCCGCAGAGCAGGCCGATCACGAACGCACCGATCGCGTCCGTCACGCCGAGCAGGTCGCCGATGCCGCCGAACATCACGGCGAGGCCGAAGAACAGCACGGTGAACAGCTCGTCGTCGCGGGTCGCGAAGATCTTCGACACCCACTTGCCGGCGAACCGGGCGAGCGTGAACATCACGACGAGGAACCCGAACGCGAGTCCGAGCTTGCCGACCACGCCCCAGACGTTCGTGTCGCCGGAGAGCACCACGGAGACGATCGCCAGGTAGATGGCGATGAAGACGTCCTCGATCACGGTGACGCCGAGGATCATCGGCGTCTCGTCGTTCGCCAGGCGCCGCAGCTCGATGAGGAGCTTCGTCACGATCGCACTCGACGACGTCGCCGTCATGCCCGCGATGATCAGGGCTTCTCGGGTGCCCCAGCCGAGCGAGAACCCGAAGGCGAACCCGATGCCCATGTTGATGGCGACGTACGTGCCGCCGGAGACCAGGAGCTTCCCGGCGTTGCCGTAGAACTCTTCCTGGTCGAACTCCAACCCCAGGTTGAAGAGCAGGAGCACGAGTCCGAACGTCGCGATCAGCTCGATCGTGTGGGACTCGACGCTCAGCCCGATCCACGGGGTGTGCGGGCTCGCGATGAGCCCGACGACCATGTAGATCGGGATGGCGGGCAGACCGATGGTCTTGCCCAGGCGTCCGAGGACGTAGGCGATGATGAACAGGCCGCCGATGGTCAGCAGCTCACCACCCAGGTGCACCGGCTAGCTCCCGGGCGGCGCCTCGGCGGCCGCGGCCGCCAGCTGTCCGCTGCGGTAGAAGGAGAACGCCTTCGCGACCTTCTCGGGAGCACCCGCGACGACGATGGTGTCACCGGGGAACACGACGAAGTCGGAGGAGGGCGCGGGGTTCGCGCTGTCACCGCGGACGACCGCGACGACGGTGAGGCCGATGAAGCCGGAGTCGTGCAGGTCGCCGAGGGGCTTGCCGGCGATCGCGTCGTCGTAGTCCACGCTGAACCAGTCGATGGACAGGCCGGGGATCTCGTCGAGCTTGTCGAGGCCCTCGGTGATGCGGGTGCCGCCGAGCAGTTCGGCGAGGGTGTGCGCCTCG
Organism: Curtobacterium citreum; assembly: GCF_006715175.1. NCBI lineage: Bacteria > Bacillati > Actinomycetota > Actinomycetes > Micrococcales > Microbacteriaceae > Curtobacterium > Curtobacterium citreum. The sequence continues at coordinate 3,524,297 of NZ_VFMQ01000001.1, forward strand.
TCCTCGCTCAGGCGCAGCGAGACCTTCTCGGACTTGTCCGCGCCGTCCGAGACGTCGGCGAACGAGATGAGGTCGGAGTGCCCCGACCGGTGCGTGATGACCCCGCACTTGCCACCGTCGTCGGTGTAGAAGCTGTGCAGCACGCCGACTCCGGGGAGTTTGACGCGATGGACGTCGACCATGATGGCTCCCTTGGTGAGTACCCCGATGATAACCACCGGCTGGTTCCCGGCATTCCGGCCGTAGGGTGCGGGGATGGGGTGGACTCGGACGGCGTGGACGCGGGTGACGGCCGTTGGTGGGATGGTGCTCGTGATCGGGTACGCGGCACTGCTCGCGGTGCACGCCCTGGTGCTCGATCCGCTCGCCGCCGTCCCGGGTCGGTCGCTCCGCTCGATCTACGCGGGCGTCGACGCGATCGGGCTCAGCACGACCCAGGACGTCGTGGGCGTGCTCGTGAGCGCGGGCACCGGGGTTGCGATGGCGGTCGGCGTCGCGGTCGTGGGGCTCCGGCAGCGCATGCCGCTCCCGGTCGTCGCGGTCTGCCACCTCGCGCTGCTCGCGTTCGGTGCAGCGGCCGTGTTCCAGAGCGGGTTCTTCCTCGGGATGGACGTCGCCGACGCGTTCGGGGTCTCCGGCGCGGTGCACGCGTGGTCCGGGCAGGTGCTCTTCACCGTCAGCCTGGTCGCGCTGGCGGGCATCCCGGTGGTGCTCGTCGCGACGGCGGTGCGGACCGCGCGCCGGTCGCGGACCGCAGGCTGACGACGGACGGGAGGCGCGTGGCGGGCCCGCCACGTGCCTCCCGTCCGTCTCGTGCTTACTTCGGTTCGCTCGTCTTCTCGCCGACGACCTGCTCGTCCGACGCCTTCGCGCCCTCGGCGCCGCTCGACCGGCCGCCGCCCACGACCACGTCGTCCTCGTCGAACCCGAACGCGATGTCCGGCGCCTCGAGCCGCACGCGGTCCGCGGACTCGTCGTCGGGCTGCAGCTGCGACTCGCGCTCCGCGGCGACGCGCTTCAGGTAGTTCGCGACCTCGTTCTCGGTCGTCTCCTGGTCCCAACCGAGCACGTCGGCCATGAGCTTCGCCGCGACCGGGGCCGCCGACTCGCCGCGGTCCCACGCCTCGATCGAGATGCGGGTGCGGCGGGCGAGGACGTCCTCCAGGTGCAGGGCACCCTCGTGCGAGGCCGCGTAGACCACCTCGGCGCCGATGTAGTCGTCGGCCTGGGGCAGCGGCTCGCCGAGGGACGGGTCTTGCTTCACGAGCGCCAGGACCTCGGTCGCGAGCGTGCCGTACCGGTTGAGCAGGTGCTCGATGCGGACCTTGTGCAGCCCGTACGACCGGGCGGTGCGGCCGCGGCGGTTCCAGGCCGCCGGGTAGCCCTCGGCACCGACGAGCGGGATGTCCTCGGTCGTCGACGCCGGGATCTTGCCGTCCATCGCGGCGACGGCCTCGTCGATGGCGTCCTTGCCCATCACGCGGTAGGTCGTCCACTTGCCGCCGGCCACGACGACGAGCCCGGGGACGGTGTGCGCGACGACGTGCTCGCGGCTGAGCTGCGAGGTCTGGTCGGACTCCCCCGCCAGGAGCGGCCGGAGCCCGGCGTAGACGCCCTCGACGTCCTCGCGGGTGAGCGGGACCGCGAGCACCTTGTTGACGTGCTCGAGGATGTAGTCGATGTCCGCCGCGGTGGCAGCGGGGTGCGCCTTGTCGAGGTTCCAGTCGGTGTCCGTCGTGCCGACGAGCCAGTGCCGGCCCCACGGGATGACGAACAGCACGCTCTTCTCGGTGCGCAGGATCATGCCGGTGTTCGACTGGAAGCGGTCCCGCGGGATCACCAGGTGCACACCCTTCGACGCCCGCACCTTGAACTGCCCGCGCGTACCGATCATCGCCTGGGTGTCGTCGGTCCAGACGCCCGTGGCGTTGACGACCTGCTTCGCCCGGATGTCGAACTTCTCGCCCGTCTGGATGTCGTGCGCGTGCGCCCCGACGACCCGCTCCCCGACCTTGATGAACCCCTCGATCCGGACCCGGCTGGCCGCGAGCGCCCCGTACGAGGCGGCGGTCCGGACGAGCGACGCGACGTAGCGGGCGTCGTCGACCTGCGCGTCGTAGTAGGTCATGCCGCCGATGAAGGCGTCCTTCTTCAGGCCGGGCATGTTCCGGAGGACCTGCTTGCGGCTGAGGTGCCGGTGGTGCGGGACCCCCGGGGGACGGCCGCCGGACCAGCTGAAGACGTCGTACATCGCCATGCCGATGCCGATGTAGAAGCGTTCCCACACGCGGTGGTTGAGCGGGTACAGGAAGCGGACCGGCTTCACCAGGTGCGGGGCGATGCGCTGCAGGAGCAGGCCGCGCTCGATCAGGGCCTCGCGGACGAGCGCGAAGTTGAGTTGCTCGAGGTAGCGGATGCCACCGTGCACGAGCTTCGACGAGCGGCTCGACGTGCCGGATCCCCAGTCGCGGGCCTCGACGATCCCGACGCTCAGCCCGCGGGTCACCGCGTCGAGCGCGCTACCGCCACCGACGATGCCGCCGCCGACGACCAGGACGTCGAGCTCCTTCGTCTTCAGCGCCTCGATCGTCGCCGCGCGTTCGTCCGGCCCGAGCTTCGCGGTCGGGTCGAACCCGACGCCGCCGCTCGACGGCACGCCCCGCCCGGGAGCGGCGTTCGTCCCGTCCGGTCCGGGGCCCGTGCTGGTGCCGGTGCTCGTGCTGGTGGGTGCCTTCGCCATCGTCGCCTCCGTGCGGGTCCACGCCCGGAGCCGGCCTCCGCGCGCGTGCTGCGCCGGACCAGGCCCGGCACGGTCGGCGCCGGGACGTCACCCGTGCAGGGGCACGGGAACCGCCGTCACTGTCGGTGGTACGGCGCCACGACCACTTCTACTCGCTGGAACTCCTTGACGTCGGAGTATCCGGTGGTGGCCATCGACCGACGCAGGGCGCCGACCAGGTTGGCGCGGCCGTCCCACGACGGGGTCGGGCCGTTCAGGACGTTCTCGAGCGGGGCTATCTGGCCGACCTCGACCCGGCGGCCGCGGGGCAGCTCGGGGTGGTGCGCCTCGGCACCCCAGTGGAAGCCGCCGCCGGGGGCCTCGGTCGCGCGGGCCAGGGCGGTGCCGAGCATGACCGCGTCGGCGCCGACCGCGATGGCCTTGACGATGTCGCCGGCCGTGTCGAGGCCGCCGTCCGCGATGACGTGCACGTACCGGCCGCCGGACTCGTCCATGTAGTCGCGACGGGCGCCGGCGACGTCCGCGACCGCGGTGGCCATCGGCGCGTGGATGCCGAGCGCCGCACGGGTGGTCGACGCCGCACCGCCGCCGAAGCCGACGAGGACGCCCGCGGCGCCGGTGCGCATCAGGTGCAGCGCCGACGTGTACGTCGAGGCACCGCCGACGATCACCGGGACGTCGAGCTCGTAGATGAACTTCTTGAGGTTGAGCGGCTCCTGGTTCTGGGAGACGTGCTCGGCGGAGACCGTGGTGCCGCGGATGACGAACAGATCGACCCCGGCGTCGACGACGGTCTGCGAGAACTCCTGCGTGCGCTGCGGGCTGAGCGACCCGGCGACCGGGACCCCGGCGGCGCGGATCTCGGCCAGGCGCGCGGTGATCAGCTCGGCCTTGACCGGCTCCGAGTAGATCTCCTGCATGCGACGGGTGACGTTGCCGTCGGTGAGGGTCTTGATCTCCTCGTAGAACGGCGTCGGGTCCTCGTAGCGGGTCCAGAGACCCTCGAGGTCGAGCACGCCGAGGATCCCGAGCTTGCCCATCTGGATGACCGTCGCCGGCGAGGACACGGAGTCCATCGGCGCGGACAGGATCGGCGACGCGAACGTGAACGCGTCGATCGACCACTGCACGCTCACGTCGTGCGGGTCGCGGGTGCGCCGCGAGGGGACCACCGCGATGTCGTCGAACGCGTACGCCCGATGGCCGCGCTTGCCTGCACCGATCTCGACTTCAGTCACCGGGCAAGCCTAGCGGGCGGTCCCGTCCCGCGGGCGGGTGCGTCGGGCCCGCCGGTTCCGCAGCACCCGCAGGACGAGCCCGAGCAGGAGCGCGAGCACGACGAGCACGACGAGGAGCACCGCGGCGACCTTCACGAGCAGGGCGGCGCCGACGAAGAGCGCGGCGAAGACCACCCAGACGAGGGCGTCGAGCACGAGGGGGCCGGAGGTGCGCACCCGCGTCACGCTAGCCGAGTGGCGGGGGCGGGTCGTGCCTCCAGGCCGGTTCCGCACCACGCGCCCGGCGGGACGGCGCGTGTGACCGGACCGGTTCGTGGAACGGGGCCGCGCGGCGCGACAGCAGCCAGCGCGACCCCGTCCGGGACGGGTACCACCCCCACAGCGGTACCCGTGTGTCGACGTGACGCTAGCGCGCCTCGTCGACGTCCTTGGCGAGCGTCCCCAGGTAGAGCTCGATGACCTTCGGGTCGTCGGCGAGCTCCCGCCCGGTGCCCGAGTACGCGTTCCGCCCCTGGTCGAGCACGTACCCACGATCGCAGATCTGCAGACAGCGTCGCGCGTTCTGCTCGACCATGATGATCGACACCCCGGCCTTGTTGATCCTGCGGGTGCGGATGAAGGTCTCGTCCTGGCGCACCGGCGACAGTCCCGCGGAGGGCTCGTCGAGCAGCAGCACCTTCGGGTCCATCATCAGGGCCCGCGCCATCGCGACGGACTGCCGCTCACCACCGGACAGGGACCCCGCCCGCTGCGTACGACGCTGGCCGAGGACGGGGAACAGGTCGTAGATGACCTCGAGCCGCTCCGCGAACTTCTTCGGGCGCAGGTACAGGCCCATCTGCAGGTTCTCCTCGATGGAGAGCGAGGGGAAGACGTTGTTCGTCTGGGGGACGAAGCCGACGCCGGCCTGCACGAGCTTGTTCGCCCGGAGGTTCGTGATGTCCTCGCCCTGCAGCGTGACCGATCCCTCGCGGATGGACACGAGACCGAACAGCGCCTTGAGGAGCGTCGACTTCCCGGCGCCGTTCGGGCCGATGATGCCGATGAGCTCGCCCGGGTAGCAGTCCAGGTCGCAGCCGTTCAGGATGTTCACCCCGGGCAGGTAGCCCGCGACGAGGTTCTTCGCGCTGAGGACCGGCTCGCGGTCCAGGGTGGCCACCGGAGACGGACCGGAGGCGCGGCTCGCGTCGGCTGCGTTCGTTGCGTCGGTCATCGGGTCGCCTCCTGCTCGTCTTCTTCCTTGACCTCTTCGGCGAGTTCCTCGTAGGTCTCCTCGTTGAGGAGCGCGTCGTCGCCCAGGTCCGTGTCGTGGTGCGCACCGAGGTACGCGTCGATCACCGCGCGGTCGTCCATCACGGTGTCGGCCGGCCCCTCGGCGACGACCTTGCCCTCGGCCATCACGACGACCCAGTCCGAGATGTGCCGGACCATGTGCATGTCGTGCTCCACGAACAGCACGGTCATGCCGTCGTCGCGCAGGGACTTGATGTGCCCGAGCAGCGACTGGGTCAGCGCCGGGTTCACGCCGGCCATCGGCTCGTCGAGCATGATCATCGTCGGGTCGGACATCAGCGCCCGGGCCATCTCGAGCAGCTTCCGCTGGCCGCCGGAGAGGGACCCCGCGTAGTCGTCCTTCTTCTCGAGCAGCTTGAACCGGGCGAGCAGGTCCTCGGCCTTGGCGGTGATCTCCTGCTCGCGCTTCGACCAGAGCGGCTTGACGAGGGCGGCGAAGAAGTTCTCGCCGGGCTGGTCGCGGGCGCCGAGCAGCATGTTCTGCATGACGGTGAGGCGGCTCAGCGCCTTCGTCAGCTGGAACGTGCGGACCATGCCCTTGTTCGCGATGTGGGTCGCGCTGGTCTTCTGCAGGGTCGCGCCGTCGAACGTCGTGCGGGCGCCGGGGCTCGGCTTGTCGAACCCGGTGAGCAGGTTGAAGAAGGTCGTCTTCCCGGCACCGTTCGGGCCGATCAGCGCCGTGATGGTGCCGCGCTGCACCTCGAGGTGGTCGACGTCGACCGCGGTCATGCCGCCGAAGTGGCGGGTGACCGTGTCGACCGTGAGGATCGGGTCGGTCTTGCTGTGGGCGTACGGCTCAGACACTGAACGTCAGCTCCTTCTTGTTGCCGAGGAGTCCCTGTGGACGGAACACGATGAGGAGCATGAGCGCGACGCCGACGAGCACGTAGGAGAACTGTTCGGCCTGCTGGGCGTTCATGATCGAGTCGGGGATGAAGTCCCCCGCGAGGGTCCGGATGAACAGGCGGACCACGAAGAAGAGCACGGCCCCGAGGACCGGACCGAAGACCGTCGCCGCACCGCCGAGGATGAGCGCCGTCCAGATGAAGAAGGTCATCGACCGACCCATCGCGTCCGGCTGCACCGAACTCGGCAGGACGTAGATGACCCCGGCGAGTGCACCGAGCGCGCCACCGAACACGAGCGCCTGCATCTTGTACGAGTAGACGTTCTTGCCGAGGGAGCGGACGGCGTCCTCGTCCTCGCGGATGGCCTTCACGACACGGCCCCACGGGCTGCGCATGAGCAGGAACAGCACCAGGGTGAACAGGGCGACGAGGCCCCAGGCCGCGATGCGGATCCACCAGCCGTTGACGCCGTTGTTCGAGTACGTGAACCACAGGATGCTCGTGGTGCCGTCGGGCAGCGGGCTGAGCGCGTTGAACGGGTCGCGGTACGCCGAGCCGGCGATGCCGTTCGAGCCGCCGGTCGTGGTGGTCAGCAGGCTCGAGCGGCCGACCATGCGGATGATCTCGGCGCCGGAGATCGTCACGATCGCCAGGTAGTCGCCGCGCAACCGCAGGGTCGGGATGCCGAGGATCACCGCGAAGACGATCGCGACGGCGAGCGCCACCAGCACGGCGACGACGAAGGGCAGGCCGTTCGTGATCGAGATCGCGAAGCCGTAGGCGCCGAGCAGCAGGAACGCCGCCTGGCCCATGTTGATCAGGCCGGTGAGGCCGAAGTGCACGTTCAGGCCGATCGCGGCCAGGGCGAACGCCGCCGTGGTGGGGGCGAGGGCCTCCTGCGTCAGCGAGCTGAGCAGGTTCAGGATGTAGTCCATGTCGCAGCTCCCTTAGCCGATGCGCTCGGCGCGACCGAAGATGCCCTGCGGCCGGAACAGCAGGATGAGGATGAGGATGACGAGCGCCGTGGCGTACTTGAAGTCGCCGGGGAGCACGAGGTTGGTGAGCTCGACGACGACGCCGATGATCATCGAGCCGACGAGGGCGCCGTACGCGGTGCCGAGGCCGCCGAGCGTGACCGACGCGAACATGAGCAGGAGCAGCTGGAGACCGGTCTGCCAGTTCACGCCGTTCAGCACGAGGCCGAGCATCACGCCGGACAGGCCCGCCAGACCGGCGGCGAGCGTCCACACGAACCGGATCACCCGGTCGACGTCGATGCCGGACGCCGCGGCGAGCGCCGGGTTGTCCGAGACCGCGCGGGTGGCCCGGCCGAAGCGGGTCTTCGCGAGGAAGAGTCCGGTGCCGACGAGCACGACGAGCGCGATCGCCATCGCGACGTAGGACTGCACCGTCAGGGTGAGTCCGGCGAACGTGACCGTCTCCGGGTTGCCCTGCTGGATGCGGACCGTCGAGGCACCGAAGAAGTACTGGAACGCGTACTGGGCGGCGATCGACAGACCGATCGTCACGATCATGAGCTGCGTCAGGCTGATCCGCTTGCGGCGCAGTGGCTTCCAGATCGCGGCGTCCTGCAGGTAGCCGGTGGCCGCGCAGAGCAGCGTGACCACGATCCCGGTCACCCAGATGTTCCACCCGAGCTGGTTCGCGAAGACGTAGGCGAGCAGACCGCCGAGGGTCACCTGCTCGCCGTGCGAGAAGCTCGACAGGCCGGTCGTGCCGTAGATCAGCGAGAGGCCGACGGACGCGAGGGCGATGAGCAGGCCGAGCCGGATGCCGGAGGCGAGCTGCTGCCAGGCCCGGGCGAACGTCAGGCTCGACGAGTCGGTGTCGGTCGTCGCGCCCTGCTGGTCGGAGAGCTGGAAGATCTGCCCGACGTTGGCGTTCAGCGTGGCGTTGACCTTGCGGTCGGCGTCCTCGGCGTTCGTCAGGTACTGGCCCTTCGGCAGCGATCCCTGGTCGACGCTCACCGTGTACTGACCGGCCGTCGTGACGCTCACGGACCAGCGGCCGGTGTCGTCGGTGGACGCGGTCTGCGCGAAGCCGCCGGGGCCGGACACGTCGACGTCGATGCCCTTGGCGGGCTTCCGCTCGGAGTCGAGGATGGTGCCCCGGATGCAGCCGTTGGTGGGGCTCACGGTGCAGGGCCCGGTGCTGGCCGGGGCGCTCGCTGGGGCGCTGGCCGGGCTGCTGCTGCTGGCGGTGACGCTGCCGGCGGTGACGGTGCTGGCGGTGACGCTGCTGGTGCTGCTGGTGGTGCTCGTCGCCGCCTCCGCCGCGGGCGACACTGCCCAGTCGACGGCGAAGGTGGCGAGGAAGGCGAGGAAGAGCACGGCGGCGAGGACCAGGCGACTGCGACCTGGAGCCCCGCGGCGGAGCCGGCGCATGAGCGCTGACCCCGGGGGAGTGATGGAACCCACGGATGAGCCTCTCGTTCGGATAGTCGAGGACCCTAGGGATTTTTTGTGTCCCCCGTGTTTCCGTCACGTCTCCTGCACAAATCGTGCTGCTTTCGTGACCGATGCCCTGTCGATCCGCACCAATCCGCCCGTCCGGCCGGTACAGGATTCTCAGGAACCGTTTCGCGCGTCACGGACACGGCCGGGCGCGGCCCCGCTCACCGGCACCGTGCGGCCTGCCCGCCGGCGCCGTGCGGCCTGCCCGCCGTGGGCCGTCGGAATGGCACGTGTACCGCGCGCGTTACCATGGCCCATCGGGAACCCGACGACGCGCCCCGGTGCCCACCACTTCACCTCGCCCACGAAGGGGACCCATGGACCAGCCGGATCCGTTCGGATTCATCGGACTCACGTACGACGACGTCATGCTCCTGCCGGGGCACACCGACGTCATCCCGAGCGAGGCGTCCACGACGTCCCGGCTCACCAAGCGCATCTCGGTCAACGTCCCGCTGCTGTCCGCAGCGATGGACACCGTGACCGAGGCCCGGATGGCGATCGCGATGGCTCGTCAGGGCGGCATCGGCATCCTGCACCGCAACATGTCGATCGAGGACCAGGCGGCGTACGTCGACAAGGTCAAGCGCTCCGAGTCCGGCATGATCACGAACCCGGTCACCACGACCCCGGACGCGACCGTCGCCGACGTCGACGCGATCTGCGGCCAGTTCCGTGTCTCCGGCCTCCCGGTCGTCGAGTCGGACGGCACGCTCGTCGGCATCATCACGAACCGGGACATGCGCTTCGTCGCCCCGTTCGAGATGGCCTCCACGCTCGTCCGCGACGTCATGACCAAGGCGCCGCTCGTCACCGCGCTCGAGGGCATCGACCCCGAGGACGCCGTGGCGATCTTCGCGCAGCACAAGATCGAGAAGCTCCCGCTGGTGGACGCCGACGGCAAGCTCCGCGGCCTCATCACCGTCAAGGACTTCGACAAGAGCGAGAAGTACCCGGACGCCACGAAGGACGACGAGGGCCGCCTGCGGGTGGGCGCGGCCATCGGCTTCTTCGGTGACGCCTGGCAGCGCGCCGAGGCCCTGCGCGACGCGGGCGTCGACGTGCTCGTGGTCGACACCGCGAACGGCGAGAGCGAGGGCGTCCTCGACATGGTCCGTCGCCTGAAGGCGGACGCCTCGTTCGCCGGCATCGACGTGATCGGCGGCAACGTCGCGACGCGGCAGGGTGCGCAGGCGCTCATCGACGCGGGTGTCGACGCGGTCAAGGTCGGCGTCGGCCCCGGTTCGATCTGCACCACGCGCGTCGTCGCGGGTGTCGGCGTGCCGCAGGTCACCGCCGTGTACGAGGCGTCGCTCGCCGCACGGGAGGCCGGCGTGCCGGTCATCGCCGACGGCGGCCTGCAGTACTCGGGCGACATCGCCAAGGCCCTGGTCGCGGGTGCGGACACCGTGATGCTCGGCTCGCTCCTCGCCGGCACCGACGAGTCCCCCGGCGACCTGGTGTTCGTCGGCGGCAAGCAGTACAAGGCCTACCGCGGGATGGGCTCCCTCGGCGCCCTGCAGACGCGCGGCGAGAAGACCTCGTACTCGAAGGACCGCTACTTCCAGGCCGACGTCCCCTCGGACGAGAAGCTCATCCCCGAGGGCATCGAGGGCCAGGTCCCCTACCGCGGCTCCGTGGCGAACGCCGTCTACCAGCTCGTCGGCGGCCTGCGTCAGTCGATGTTCTACGTCGGCGGTCGCACCGTCCCCGAGCTCAAGGCCCGCGGCAAGTTCGTCCGCATCACGGCCGCGGGGCTCAAGGAGTCGCACCCCCACGACATCAAGATGGTCGTCGAGGCCCCGAACTACCGCGGCTGACCCCGGCCCGGCTCAACCCGGCTCGACCGCTTCTGCACGAGACGCCCCCGAACGCGCGAGACGCCCCCGAATCCGGGGGCGTCTCGTCTGTTCGGGGGCGTCTCATCGTCACCAGGCCGTGTTGCGTCGTCCTCCACCACCCCACCTGGACGGGAGGCGCTCCACAGGTCCGTCCCGTTCGCCACCGACCGACGTGTGGTCGCGTCAGTGTGGTCGCCATGACATCGATCCCCACCTTCCGGCCCGGCCGACCGGTGGTCGTGCGCCGTCCCGCTGACCTGGCAGACCCGGTCCGGCTGTTCCACGGCGCAGCTGTCGAGCGCCGGGAGTGGGAGGCCCTGGACGCGCTCGGGCGACGGCAGTTGGTCGTGCGGTCCCGCATCGCTGCCCTGCAACGCCGCGTGGTCGCATCCCATCGGTCCGCCGGGGCACTCTGGGGGCTTCCAGAACTCGGTCGGTGGGACTCGCGGCTGCACGTCGTCGACCCGGGCATCGCCAAGACCCACGTCGGGCGCGGCGTCGTCCGACACGCGGGTCAGATCGCCTCGGACGAGATCGCCGAGCTCTCGGGGACGCCCGTGACGTCCCTGCTGCGGACCGTGACCGACATCGCGCACACCGTTCCGCTCCGGCACGGTGTCGTCGTCCTCGACCACGTCCTGCACACCGGGCACATGGACCGTCCGGCACTGCAGCGAGCGTTCGACCAGCGCGCGGGTCGGCGCGGCAACCGCGTGGCGAGGTCTGCACTGGACCTGGCCGACGCCGCGTCGGAGTCGCCCGGTGAGTCGAGCAGCCGTGTCACCATGCGGGACCTCCGTGTCCCACCACCGATCCTGCAGCAGGAGTTCGCGACGGACGCCGGACGTTTCCGGGTCGACTTCTGGTGGCCGGACGTCGGGGTCGTCGGCGAGTTCGACGGTCGCGTCAAGTACGACGACCGGGACGTGCTGTGGGCCGAGAAGCGACGGGAGGACGCGCTGCGACGACTCCCCCAGGTGTCCGGCTTCGCGCGGTGGGGCATGCGCGAGGCAGGCGACCCCGTCCTCCTCGCCCACGTGCTCCTGGCAGCGGGCGTGCCGCTCGGACGCGGGTGGGCGGCGCGGCCCAGGTGACGCCCGGGAGACGCCCGGGAGACGCCCCGCGGTGCTCGAGACGCCCCCAGATGCTCGAGACGCCTGCGCCCAAGGCGGCGTCTCGGCGGGAAGGCGGCGTCTCGACGGGAAGGCGGCGTCTCGACGGGAAGGCGGCGTCTCGGAAGGACCGCTCCACAGGCTCGCAACCGTCCGGACGGACTCCTCATCAGGGATTCCGGTGCAGCCGTTCAGATGAGTCACGGGTCTGTAACGAAACGTCCAGGGGAGGTCGACGGACACACACGCGAAACACATCGGCCCTAGTTTTCTCGGCAACCCACGCGGAGGTGCGGCACTCGACCCGATGTCGGACGCCTCACGCGCAGAGAAAGGGCTCCACGGATGACCAGAACCACCCGTGCCACCACGGCACTGGCAGTGGCGGGAGCGGCAGCGCTCCTCCTCGCCGCGTGTTCCACCACCGGCAGCGCCGGGACCGACTCCTCCGCCTCGGCGAGCGGCGCGAAGAAGGACCCGGCCGCGAGCTGCAAGGCGCCCGACACCCCGGGCACCGACGCGCTCAAGATCGGCACGATCCTGCCCCTCACCGGCACCCTGTCGTACCTGAACCCCCCGGCCGAGTCCGGTGTGGGCCTGGCCGTCGAGGACATCAACGCCGCGGGCGGCGTGCTCGACAAGGACGTCAGCATCGACCCGGCGACGGACTCCGGCGACAGCAACGACATGACCGTGTCGAGCTCGGCGGCGACGAAGCTCGTGAACGCCAAGGTCCCGGTCGCGATCGGCGCCGAGTCCTCGAGCGTCACGCTCAACGTCATCGACCAGCTGACGAGCAACTGCATCGTGGAAATCTCGCCCGCGAACACGGCGACCTCGCTCTCCGGCTACTCGTCGTACTACTACCGGACCGCTCCGCCGGACTCGGTGCAGGGTTCGGCGCTCGGCCAGCTCGTCACGGGTGACGGCAACGCCAAGGTCGCGTTCCTGGTCTTCAACGACACGTACGGCACGGGTCTCCGCGACACCGTCCAGAAGGCCATCGAGGCCTCGGGCGGCCAGGTCGTCTACGGCGGCAAGGGCAAGGGCCAGGAGTTCCCGCCCGGACAGACGACGTTCTCGTCCGAGGTCACCGCGGCGCTCGCCACGAAGCCGGACGCCATCGTCGTGCTCGCCTTCGACGAGACGAAGTCGATCATCCCCGAGCTCAAGTCGCAGAACGCGGACATGGCGAAGATCTACATGTCCGACGGCAACACCGCGGACTACTCGAAGGACTTCGACAAGGGCACCCTCGAGGGCGCACAGGGCACCATCCCCGGCGCGAGCCCGAAGGACGAGCTGAAGCAGCGCCTGTCGGACTACTACCAGAAGACCGCCGGCAAGCCGCTCGCGGACTACTCGTACGCGGCCGAGTCCTACGACGCCACGACGCTCGCCGCACTCGCCGCGGTGAAGGGCAAGGGCACCGACTCCGGCACCATCCAGAAGAACATGGCCGCGGTGTCCGGCGCCGACGGCGGGACCGAGTGCACCACCTTCGCCGACTGCAAGAAGCTGCTCGACGAGGGCAAGGACATCCATTACACCGGCCCGTCCGGCATCGGTCCGTTCGACGAGAACAACGACCCGTCGAGCGCCTACATCGGCATCTACAAGTTCGACGGTGACAACAAGCCCGTGTACCAGAGCGCCATCCAGGGCTCGGTCTCGAAGTAGGCACGAACCACCCCGCACCACACGTCGGCCCCGGATCTCATCGAGATCCGGGGCCGACGTGTGTGCCGCCGACGGTCGCGCGCTCGCCCTGTCGGCGCGAGACTCGTTTCCTCGGACGGTTTCGCGGCATCGACGCCGCGGATGTGTCCGCATGGGCGAGACTCGGCGCCGCGGGCGGGCGGCACCGGCTCCGGCAGGCGCGCAGGCGGCCGGCCTGGAGGCACGGGTCGGGCCCGTCAGACCGGCTCGGCCGCCGTGGGTGCGAGCGTCCGGCGCCGCGCTGCCCGGGCCGCCGCGAAGCTGTCGACCGTGAGCACGACGAGCGCCACCCACACGATCCCGAAGCCGATCCAGCGTGCCGGCGGCATCGCCTCGTGCTGCACGACGACCCCGACGAGCAGCTGCATCACCGGTGCGAGGTACTGCGTCAACCCGAGCGTGGACAGGCTCACCCGCCGCGCCGAGGACGCGAAGAGCAGCAGTGGCACGGCCGTCGCGGGCCCGGTCAGCACCGTGACGAGGACGTGCGGCCAGCCCTCGCTCGTGAAGGTCACCCCACCGTCGAGGCCGGTGACCCCGAGCACGACGAGCGCGCCCACGGCGATCGGCAGGAGCCAGAGCGTCTCGATCGTCAGCCCGCTCAACGCGTCGATCGTCCCGCCGACGCGCTTCTTCACCAGCCCGTACAACCCGAACGAGAACGCCAGCGTCAGCGAGATCCACGGGACCTGGCCGTAGCCGACGGCGATGACGACGACCGCCACGATGCTGATGCCGACCGCGGCCCACTGCGCCGCACGGAGCCGTTCGCGGAGCACCACGATCCCGAGGGCGATCGTCACGAGCGGGTTGATGAAGTACCCGAGGGCGGCCTCGACCGTGTGGCCCGTCGTCGTCGCGGCGACGTACACGGTCCAGTTCACCAGGATGAGGACGGCCGCGATGCCCATCACGAGCATCACCCGGCGCTGGGCCAGCAGGGAGCGGGTGCGGAGCCACGAGCGGGTGACGGCGATCGCGACGGCACAGAAGACCAGCCCGAAGACGATCCGCCACGCGACGATCTCGAACGCGCCGGCGGGGGCCATCGCCGCGAAGAGCAACGGCATGAGTCCCCACAGCCCGTACGCGACGATCGCCTGGACGACACCGACGGATGCCTCGGAACGGGCGGGGCGCGTCGGGGTCGGTTCACTCACGGAACCATCCTAGGAAGCCGGAGCGACGCGGCGGACCGGCACCGTGCCTCCCGGCCGGAAGGCGCACGGACGCGAGCCGGACGCGATCCGCACGCCCGCCGGACGCGTGCCGCACGCACGAACGCCCCGCCGGCCGGAGCCGAGCGGGGCGTTCGTCAGGAGCTGGGTGTCAGCGCTCGATGACCGCGAGGACGTCGCGAGCCGAGAGGACCAGCAGGTCCTCGCCCGAGTACTTGACCTCGGTGCCGCCGTACTTCGAGTAGATGACCTTGTCGCCGACGGCGACGTCGAGCGGCACGCGGTTGCCGTTGTCGTCGATGCGACCGGGGCCCACGGCGACGACCTCGCCCTCCTGGGGCTTCTCCTTCGCGGTGTCCGGGATGACCAGGCCGGAAGCAGTGGTCTGCTCCGCCTCGACCTGGCGGATGACGATGCGATCCTCGAGCGGCTTGATGGTGACGGCCACGGTGACCTCTTCTTTCTCGGTACTGACTCGGTACAGATGGGAACCGGTTGGCACTACGCACAGGAGAGTGCCAACGCGAGTCTAGGGACAGTCTGGCACTCGGTCAATCCGAGTGCCAGGCGGCTCCGGCCCTCTCGGCGACCTGGGAGGATCGAGGCGTGGACGCCGCCGATCTCGCACAGCTGCTGACCCCCGAGGGGATGGCCCTGCTCGACCGTACCCCCGGCATCTCCGACGGCGGCGAGATCGTCCGCGTCGTCTCCCGGCTCCGCGCCGAGGGCCACGACCCGGGGCTCGTCGCCGCCGTGCTCACCCAGGCGCGACTGCGACAGCGGGCCCGCGGCAAGTTCGGCGACTTCGCCGGGCGCATGCTCTTCACCGAGGCCGGACTCGAGCAGGCGACCCGGCTGCAGGTCGCCGCGTTGCACGCCGGACGCTTCGTCGGCGCCGGACTCACGCGGGTCGCCGACCTCGGCTGCGGGATCGGCGGCGACGCGCTGGCGATGGCCGCGCTCGACCTCGACGTCACCGCCGTCGACCGTGACGAGGTCACGGCTGCCGTCGCGACGCACAACCTCGCGCCGTGGCCGAACGCCCGGGTGGAGCTCGGCGACGCGGCCGGGTTCGACCTCGGTCGGGTGGACGGCGTGTGGATGGACCCGGCTCGTCGGACCGCCGGACACGCGAACACCCGACGGCTGGCGGACCCGGACGACTGGTCGCCGTCGCTCGACACGGTCTTCGCGGCCGCGACGACCACCCCGACGGGCGTCAAGCTCGGGCCGGGGATCGACCGCGACCTCATCCCGGACACGCTCGAGGCGCAGTGGGTCTCCGTCGACCGCGAGGTCGTCGAGCTCGTGCTCTGGTCCGGACCCCTCGCCCGCCCGGGCATCCGACGTGCCGCGACGGTCATCGGCGCACACGGCACCGCGGAGCTGACCGCGCCCGGGGACACCGAGGACGTCGAGGTCGGCCCCGTCGGCGACTACCTGTACGAGCCGGACGGCGCGGTGATCCGCGCGCGGCTGATCGGGGACCTCGCCCGGTCGCTCGACGGGCGGATGCTGTCCGAGGGCATCGCGTACGTGACCTCGGACCGGGCGGTGGCCACGCCGTTCGCCCAGGGCTTCCGGGTGCTCGACACGATGCCGCTCGACGTGAAGCAGCTCGCGGCACGCCTGGCGGCGGAGGACGTGGGCACCGTCGAGATCAAGAAGCGCGGCGTGGACGTCGACCCGGCGCAGTTCCGGAAGCGGCTGCGGCTGCGGGGCCGACGCGCGGTCACGCTCGTGCTCACCCGCCTGGAGGGACGACACACGGCGATCCTGTGCGAGCGGCTCGTCGACGTGGCCGGCTGAGCACGCCACGGACGAGGACGGGCCCCGCGCGGTTGCGCGGGGCCCGTCGTCGTGGTCGTCCGGGTTCGTCAGCCGACGAAGGCGCCGGAGTCGTAGCCGTAGGGGTCGGAGTACGAGCTGCTGAAGCCGGCGAAGACCACGAGCGCGATGATCCACAGGATCCAGAAGCCGGTCATCACCCAGCCGGCGATGATGCCGGTCAGGGCGAGGGCACGGCCGCCCTCACCGTTCTGCTTGATCTTGCCGAGGGCGATGTGGCCGAGGATCGCGCCGGCGGGGCCGAGCAGGATCGCCATGAAGAACAGCGGGATCGCACCGAGGCCGAACACGATCGAGAGCACCGCGAGGGTGTTCGTCTTCGGGCGCTGCGCGTAGGGCTGGTACCCGGTGGAGGCGTAGGACGCCGCGTACGGGTTCGACTGCTGCTGCGGCTGGGCGTACGGGTTGCTCGGCTGCTGACCGTACTGGCCGCCCTGCTGCTGGCCGTACTGGCCGCCGGACGGCTGCTGGTAGGGGTTCGACTGCTGCTGCGGCTGCGCGTACGGGTTCGACTGCTGCTGGTGCGGTGCCGCGTACGGGTTCGACTGCTGCTGCGGCTGGCCGTACGGGTTCTGCTGCTGGCCGGGTGCCGAGTACGGGTACTGCGGAGCCGACCGGGGCGCGGACTGCGGCGGCTGGGACCCGGACGCGCTCGACGTCGGGTCCGAGGACCCGGTCGAGTTCGACGCGTTCGACGACTCGTCCGGCTTCGGCCACTGGTTCTGATCGGACACCGGTCCACCCCTCTCGGCGCCTGGTCGGTCGACGCCCGACCTGAATCCTCCCACAAGGACCCGCGGCGGGTTCAGCGCCCCGGGCTGCCCGGCCCTCCGTCGGACCGGGACGGGCGTCAGACCTGGACGGTCGTCACCGGCAGCGTCGAGTCCGCGGCGAACCCGAGGTCGCTCGGCGCGTGCCCCTCGGCGACGAGCCGCGCGCCGACCGCCGCGATCATCGCGCCGTTGTCGGTGCACAGATCGAACGGCGGGATGCGCAGCGCGACCCCGGCGGCCGCGCACCGCTCCTCGGCGACGGCCCGCAGCCGCGCGTTCGCGACGACGCCACCGCCGAGCAGCAGTCGGTCGACTCCGGTGTCCCGGCACGCGGCGAGCGCCTTCGTCAGGAGCACGTCGACCACGGCCTCCCGGAAGCTCGCGGCGACGTCGGCGACCGGCACCTCGCGGCCCTCGTCGCGGCACTTCTCCACCCAGCGTGCGACGGCGGTCTTCAGCCCGGAGAACGAGAAGTCGTAGCGGTGCGCCGCCATGTCCTTCGGCAGCGTCAGGCCCCGGGGGAACCGGATGGCCGTCGGGTCGCCGTCGGCCGCGGCGCGGTCGATCTGCGGGCCGCCGGGGTACGGCAGCCCGAGGAGCCGTGCGACCTTGTCGAACGCCTCGCCCGCGGCGTCGTCGATCGTCTCGCCGAGCAGCTCGACGTCGCCGACCAGGTCACGGACGAGCAGCAGCGACGTGTGCCCGCCGGAGACCAGGAGCGCGACGGTCGGCAGCTCGATCGCGGAGTCGTCGGCCCGGAGCACGTCCGCGCCGACGTGCCCGACGAGGTGGTTCACGCCGTACAGCGGCTTGCCGGTGGCGACCGCGAGGGCCTTCGCCGCCCCGACGCCGACCATGAGGGCACCCGCGAGGCCCGGGCCGGCGGTGACCGCGACGGCGTCGAGCTCGTCGAGCGTGACGTCCGCGCGCCGGAGCGCCTCGTGCAGGGTCGGGGTCATCGCCTCGAGGTGTGCGCGGGCCGCGACCTCCGGGACGACCCCGCCGTACCGGGCGTGCTCCTCCATGCTCGACGCGATGACGTTCGCGAGCAGGGTGGTCCCGCGGACGATGCCCACGCCGGTCTCGTCGCAGCTCGTCTCGATGCCGAGCACCAGGGGTTCAGTCGCGCTCACCGAGGGTCTCCTGTCCGATGGGGCCGATGCCGGTCGAGGCGGTCGTCGCCGGGCGCTGCGCGATCGTCGCCCGCATCACCCACGCGTCGACGCCGTCCGGCTGGTAGTAGCGAGGACGGACGGCGATCTGCTCGAAGCCGGCGGCCGCGTACATCGCCTGCGCCACCGGGTTGTCGGCGCGGACCTCGAGGAAGACCTCGTGCACGCCGCGACGGCGGGCCTCGTCGAGCAGTTCGGTGAAGAGCACCTTGCCGAGGCCCCTCCCCCGGTACTCGGCCGCGACCGCGATGGTCTGCACGTCCGCGACGGGGTTCCCCGCCAACGACGACAGTCCCGCGTAGCCGACGACGGACGGAGCCCCGATGACGGTGGGCGCCCCGCTGTCGATGGTCTCGAGCACGACGTAGTACCCGTGCGGGGACCACAGCTCGCCGGCCATCTGCGCGGCTGACCAGGCATCGGTCGGGAACGAGGCGTGCTCGAGCCACATCACGTCGTCGAGGTCCTGCGGGACCGCCCGGCGCAACCGCAGCCCGTCGGGCAGCTCGCTCACCGGACCACCCGCTTGGGCGCACCCGGCATCGTCACGTCGGGGTCGCGCAGGTAGAGCGCGGTGTCGTCCGCGAAGGGCGCGCCGGACGCGAGCCGGTCCGCGGCGAGCGCCCCGAGCCTCCAGGCCGGGATGGTCGCGACCGTCACGCGGTCCCAGCCCACCGCGTCCGGACGGGAGGCACGGATCGCCTCGTCCAGGTCCGCGGGCTTCGCGAGTCCCGGACCCGCGACCCGCGTGCCGGTCTGGTCGTAGGCGCTCCAGTAGACCTCGCGGCGTCGCGCGTCCGTGAGGACGACGAACGGGACGTCGGCCGCCTGGTCGGTGGCCACGGCGTCGTGGCTGACGAGGGGGAGGACGGGGACGCCGCGTGCCGCGGCGAAGGTACGGGCGGCGGCGATGCCGACCCGGAGGCCGGTGAAGGGGCCGGGCCCCGTGCCGGCGACGACGCCGGTCACGTCGGCGCCGGTGATGCCCGCCTCAGCGAGGACCTCGGCCAGGAACGGGCCGACCACCTCGGCGTGCCGACGGGAGTCGTCGGTGCTGCGCTCGGCGACCGCGCGCCCGGTGGCGGGGTCGACGACGGCGACGGAGGTACCGGCGGACGTGTCGATGGCGAGGAGCACCCGTCCATCGTATGCGTCCGGCGGCCGGTCACCCGAAGTGCGGACAGCGGGCGTTCTGCCCCTGCACTGGGGCATCCCCGACCGCTTGCAGCCGACGTTCGGAAGCCGACAATCCACGGTGCAGGCCGTTCGGGTCGGTCTGCACGGTGCGGGCCCAGGGACGGTCCGCGCCCGAGGGAGCAGCACATGCAGCGCACCACCAGGGTGTCCGTCGCGACGGTCCTCCTCACCGCGGTCCTCGTCGCCGCGCCGCTCACCACCGGGTCCGCCGCCCAGGCAGGGACACCGGCCAAGCCGACCGGGACGTTCACGCAGACGTTCCGCGAGGACTTCAGCACTCCGGCGACCGCCGACGGTCCGTTCGCGAAGCGGTACACGAACGCCTGGCAGCCCTACCCGGACGGGATGGGCGACGGCAAGTACTGGTCCGGCTCGCAGGTCAGCGCGCACGACGGGGTGCTCGACGTCACGCTGGACGGCAAGCGCGGTGCCGCCGGCACGTTCGGGACGCAGCGCGGCGCCTGGGACTACGTCGGCGGCACCTTCACCGTGCGGGCCCGGGCGACGGGTGGCGACGGCAACGGGGCGGCGTTCATCGTCTGGCCGAAGTCGAACGTGTGGGCGGACGGCGAGATGGACTTCCCCGAGGGGAACTTCGACCAGGTGCCGTACGCGTTCCACCACTCGATGACGCCCGGCAAGGAGGCGTCGGCGGTCGCCGTCTCGACCAAGGCGTCGTGGCGCGACTGGCACACGTACTCGGTGCAGTGGATCCCGGGACGCTCGGTGACGTACTCGATGGACGGCCGGGTCCTGCAGACCGTGACCCGCGACGTGGCGACCACCCCGCACCGCTTCATGTTCCAGACCGGGAACTGGGGGAAGAAGGGGCACCTGTACATCGACTGGGTGACGATCGCCTCCTGGAAGCCCTGAGCCCGGCGGCGCTCCCGGAGGTTGCACCCCGTCGTCGCAGCGACGAGGATGCTGTCCGGTGATGTTCCAGCGGACGCCGGTCCCGGAGCACCACGGGAGGGGGCGGCCGTGGTCGTGGATGCTCGAGGGGACCCGGGGCAGTGGCGTCTGAGGGGGCACACGCCGCCGGCGGAACTGGCTGCGATGGTCGAGGCCCGGCTCGGGTGGCTGCCGGTCGACGACCCGACCGACGCGGACTTCTTCTTCGATCCGCTCGACGGCTCGGTCGGCGAGGTCAGAGCGCGACGTCGGCCCAGCGCGGGCCGGTCGCGGTGACGATGACCCGACGCGGCTCGTCGGTGACGTCGTCCGGGTCGAGCGGCGCCGCCGACGCGGCGCGCTCCGGATCGACGGTGTCGCCGCCGGTCGCCCGGACGATCTCGACGTCGAGCACGTCGTCCGAGATCCCGTCGACGAACCCGCGACCCCACTCGACGACGACGATCGCGCCGTCCCAGTCGAGGTCGAGGTCGTCGAGCTCGACCGGGTCGGAGAGCCGGTAGGCGTCGACGTGCACCAGGTCCGGGCCGGCCGTCGTCGGGTGGGTCCTGGCGAGCACGAACGTCGGACTCGACACCTGCCCCCGGGCACCGAGGGCGGCACCGAGGCCGCGCGTCATCGTGGTCTTCCCGGCGCCGAGCGGCCCAGTCAGGACCAGGAGGTCCCCCGCGCGCAGGACCCCGGCGAGCCGGGCGCCGAGCGCGGACATCTCGTCGGTCGTCGACACCGTCGTGTCGAGCAGCACCCAGGGTGCGGCGGTCACGCGTGCGTCCCGCGCGCCTGGTGGTCACCGCGATGGTGGTCGCGGTGGTGGTGGTCGCCGCGGAGCCACGAGCCGACGCGGCCCTCGACCTCGTGGCCGACGTACTCGCGGGGCACGCGGGCGCCGATGCGGCACGTGACCTCTTCGCCGATGGAGTCGACCGCCGCCCCGAACTCCAGGACCGTCATCTCACCGTGCTCGCCCGTCCCGAAGAGCACGACGAGGTCACCGACCCGGACATCGTCGTCGCCGACGTCGACCAGGAACTGGTCCATCGCGACCCGGCCGGCGATCGGGTACCGGCGGCCGCCGATCGACACCTCGACGCGCCCCTGCGCCCGGCGCGGCACACCGTCCGCGTAGCCGACGGGCACGAGCGCCAGGGTCGTCTCGCTGGTCGTGCGGTACGTGTAGTCGTAGGAGACCCCGGTGTCGACCGGGACCCGCTTGGTCTTCGCGACCGACGCCGTCAGGGTCATCACGGGCTCGAGCCCGAGGTCCGCCGCGGAGACGCCGTCCGCCCCGGGCATCCCGAACAGGTTGGCACCCATCCGGACCATGTCCTTCCGGAACTCCTTGCGTTCCAGGCCGGCGAGCGACGCGGCGACGTGCTCCATCGGGATGTCGAGCCCGAGGTCCTCGGCCTGCTCGACCGCGGCGTCGAACAGCGCGACGGCGGCGCTGTCGTCGTCGTCCGAGGACTCGGCGAGGTGCGTGTAGGCGGCGACGACCTCGATGCGTCCGGCGCGCTGCGCGTCGACCGCCAGCGCGACGAGGTCGGGCCAGGTCTCCGCGGTCGCACCGTCGCGGTGCAGCCCGGTGTCGACCCCGAGGTGCACGCGCGCGGGTCGCTGGTCGACGGCGTCGACGACGCGCTGCAGCTCGGCGGCGTTCGAGACGCCGAGGTCCACCGCGGAGTCGATCGCATCGCGGAAGTCGAGTGCCGGGTCGTGCTGCCACGTGAACAGCCGGACGTCCTCGCCGACGCCGATCGCCCGCAGGCGCAGGGCAGCGGGGACCGTGAGCACACCGATCCACCGGACCCCGGCGTCCACCGCGGCGAGCGCGATCGGCTCGAGCCCGTGGCCGTACGCGTCGGCCTTCATGATCGCCATGACCTCGACCGGGTCCATCCACTCCCGGACCAGGTCGAGGTTCGACCGGTAGGCGTCGAGGTCGATCCGGGCCCGGCGCAGCGGCGCGTTCACGTCGTCCTCCGTTCCACGCTGCGGCCGACCCGTGCGGCCACCTCGTAGTTGATGGTGCCGATCGCGTCCGCCCACTCCTCGATCGCCGGGTCGCCGTCGGCCGGGTCGCCCCAGAGCACGACCTCGTCGCCCACCTGGACGTCCGCGTCGCCGACGTCGATGTGCATCGCGTTCATCGCGACCCGTCCGACGACCGGGAACCGCCGGTCGCCGATCCGCACCGTGACGTGTCCGCCGGACGCCCGGTCGAAGCCGTCGGCGTACCCGAGTCCGATCACCGCCAGGCGGGTGTCGTGCTCGGCACGCCAGGTGTAGCCGTAGCTGACGCCCTCGCCCGCACGCACCGGCACCGTGCGGAGCACCGAGGCCGTCACGCGCATCGCGGGCCGGAGCCCGAGGTCGGCGGACGAGCGGTCGGCGAAGGGGCTCAGCCCGTACAGCGCGAGCCCGACCCGTGCGGCGTCCCGTCGGGTCTCCGGCACCGCGATGCTCGCCGCGCTCGCGGCGAGGTGCACGACCTCCGGCACGACGCCGTTCGCGGCGAGACCGTCGAGCGCCCGCTGGAACGCGGCGTCCTGGTCGAGGTCGTCCGCGCGGGACGCGTTCGACAGGTGCGACATGAGGCCCTCGACCCGGGTCCGGCCACCGCCGCGGGCGATCCGACCGGCCGTCGCGAACAGCTCGGCCCACTCGGACTCCACCGCGCCGTTGCGGCTCAGGCCGGTGTCGACACAGAGGTGCACGACCGGGACCTCGGCGTCGGCGGCCGCGGCGAGCTGGTCGACGCTCGACACCGCGGGCGTGACGTCGTACCGGGCGGCGCGGCGGAAGTCCTCGTCCGGGGCGTGCAGCCACGCGAGGATCCGGACTCCCTCGTCGATGCCGGCCTGCCGGAGCGCGATGCCCTCGTCGAGGTCGGCGACGCCGAGCCACTCCGCGCCGGCGTCCACGAAGGCCCGGGCGGCGTCGACGGCGCCGTGGCCGTAACCGTTCGCCTTGACGACCGCGATGACGCCGGACGGGGCCACCCGTTCGGCGACCGTCGCGTAGTTGGCGATCAGTGCCTCCCGGTCGACCGTGATGCCGGTGAACGCATTCATGCGGCGGCTCCCACAGCGATCAGCGACAGCGCCGCCACCCGGCGGTCGACCGTGATGCCGGTGAACGCACTCACACCCTGTCCCCTGCCCCTTCGATGACCACGAACGCCGTGGCGATCCCACCATCGTGCGACAGCGACAGGTGCACGCTCGACACCCCGCGCCGGTCGGCGACGTCCTGCGCCCCGCTCCGGAGCGTCAGCGACGGGTTCCGCTGGTCGTCGGAGACGACCTCGAGGTCCTGCCAGCTGAGCCCGGCGCTCGACCCGAAGGCCTTGATGAGCGCCTCCTTCGCGGCGAACCGGGCCGCGAGCGACGCACTCGGCCGCGGTTCGCCGTCGCGCAGGAGCTCCGACGGGGTGAACAGGCGCGTGCGCAACGCCGGGGTCCGGTCGAGCACCCGCTCGAACCGGTCCAGGTCGACGACGTCCACCCCGATGCCGATGATCATCGTGCGACTACTCGACGGTGACCGACTTCGCGAGGTTGCGCGGCTGGTCGACGTCGAGGCCCTTGGCCGCGGCGAGCTCCATGCCGAACATGTGCAGCGGCGCGACCGCGAGGAGCGGCTCGAACAGCGGCGTCGCGAGCGGGATCCGCAGGACCTCGTCCGCGAAGGGGAGCACGGCGGCGTCGCCTTCCTCGGCGATCGCGATCACCCGGGCGCCGCGGGCGCGGATCTCCTGGATGTTCGAGACGACCTTCGGGTGCAGGGACCGCTGGTCACGGGGGGACGGCACGATGACGAAGACGATCTGACCGGGCTCGATCAGGGCGATCGGACCGTGCTTGAGCTCGCCGGCGGCGAAGCCCTCGGCGTGGATGTACGCGAGCTCCTTGAGCTTCAGCGCCCCCTCGAGCGCGATCGGGTAGCCGACGTGCCGACCGAGGAACAGCACGCTGCGGGTGTCCGCCATCCACTTCGCCAGCTCGCTGACCCCGGCAGCGTCGTCGATGGTCTGCTGCAGCTTCGGCGCGAGCCCTTCGAGCTCGGCGACCTGCTCCGCGATCTGCTCGGCGGTCAGCGTCCCGCGCAGGGTCGCCAGGTGCAGCCCGAGCAGGTAGAGCGCGACGCCCTGGGCGATGAACGCCTTCGTCGAGGCCACCGCGACCTCGGGCCCGGCGTGCGTGTAGATCACCGCGTCGGACTCGCGCGGGATGGTGGCGCCCTGGGTGTTGCAGATCGACAGGACCTGCGCGCCCTGCTCCCGCGCGTACTTCACGGCCATGAGCGTGTCCATGGTCTCGCCGGACTGGCTGATCGAGACGACGAGGGTGCGCTCGTCGAGGACCGGGTCGCGGTACCGGAACTCGTGGGCGAGCTCGACCTCGACCGGGACGCGGGCCCACTGCTCGATGGCGTACTTGCCGAGGATGCCGGCGTAGGCGGCGGTGCCGCAGGCAATGACGATGACGCGGTCGACGGTGGCCAGGCGGTCCGCGATCGGGTCGAGGTCGGTGAGCGTCACCGCGCCGTCGTGCACGCGGCCGAGGATCGTCTTCGCGACGGCCTCGGGCTCCTCGCTGATCTCCTTCGCCATGAAGGACGACCAGCCGCCCTTGTCGGCGGCCGAGGCGTCCCAGCTGACCTCGAACTCCTCCGGGTTGGCCGGGGTGCCGTCGAAGTGCACGACCTCGACGCCCTCCGGACGGATCGTGGCGATCTCGTCCTGGCCGATCGCGAGGGCACGCTGCGTGTAGGCGACGAACGCTGCGACGTCCGAGCCCATGAAGTTCTCACCGTCGCCGAGCCCGACCACGAGCGGCGAGTTCCGGCGGGCACCGACGACGACGCCGGGCTGGTCGGCGTGCACGACGAGGAGCGTGAACGCGCCCTCGAGCCGCTGCACGACCTGCTGCATGGCGGAGGTCAGGTCACCGGTCTCGCGGTACGCCCGGCCGACCAGGTGCGCAGCGACCTCGGTGTCGGTCTCGCTCGTGAACGTGACGCCCTCGGCCAGGAGCTCGTCCTTCAGCGGGGCGAAGTTCTCGATGATGCCGTTGTGGATGAGCGCGAGCTTGCCGCCGTCCGCCAGGTGCGGGTGCGCGTTGCCGTCGGTCGGGCCGCCGTGCGTCGCCCAGCGGGTGTGCCCGATGCCGGTGCCGCCGTCCGCGATCGGGTGCTCGGCGAGCTCGTCGACGAGGGCCTGGAGCTTGCCGGCCTTCTTCGCGGAGGCCAGGTCGTGCGACCCGTCGACGACCGCGATCCCGGCCGAGTCGTAGCCGCGGTACTCGAGACGACGGAGGCCGCCGAGGAGGACCTCCTGGCTGCTCTTGGTGCCGACGTAGCCCACGATTCCACACATGCGATCGATCCTACGGTCTGCCTGGGGAGCAACCCTGCACGCTCGCAGGACTGGGGATACCGTTTGGACCATGGGACGTTTCGACGACATCGCGATCACGACGCTGCACGGTGAGCAGACCACGTTCGGGCAGTTCGCGGACAAGGCCGTGCTCGTGGTCAACGTCGCGTCCCGCTGCGGGCTCGCGCCGCAGTACGAGCAGCTCGAGGCCCTGCAGCAGCAGTACGGGCCGCGCGGCTTCACGGTGCTCGGCTTCCCGAGCAACCAGTTCCTGCAGGAGCTCGGCTCGTCCGAGGCGATCGACGAGTACTGCTCCACGACCTGGGGTGTCACGTTCCCGATGTCCGAGAAGGTCAAGGTGAACGGCAAGGGCGCGCACCCGCTCTACCAGGCGCTCAAGGAGACGCCCGACGCGTCCGGCAAGGCCGGCCGGGTCAGCTGGAACTTCGAGAAGTTCCTGGTCGCGCCGGACGGCACGGTCACCCGGTTCCGTCCCACGACGAAGCCGGACGCCCCCGAGGTCGTCGCCGCCATCGAGGCGGCCCTGCCCGCCTGACGGGCTCGGTCCGCCCGACCGGCGCGCGTCCGCCGGACGCGCACCGCCACACCGGACGGGAGGCACGGATCACGTGGGCCGGTCGGCTGACGTGATCCGCGCCTCCCGTCGGTACGCTCGTGCCCATGCCGATCCCGGAAGCCACCGTCGCGCACCCGACCCCGTTCGTGGAGATCCCGCGCGACGAGTGGTCGCAGCTCGCGCCGAAGGAGCACCTGTCGCTCACCGAGACCGAGATCGTGCAGCTGCGCGGCCTCGGGGACCGGCTCGACATCCGCGAGGTGCAGGACGTGTACCTGCCGCTGTCCCGGCTGCTGACGCTCTACGCGGCCGGCGCACGGAACCTGCACGCCGAGACCAGCCGGTTCCTGGGCGAACGCGCCGGACGCACGCCCTTCGTGATCGGGGTCGCGGGGTCCGTCGCGGTCGGCAAGTCCACCGTCGCCCGCCTGCTGCGCGAGCTGACGAAGCGCTGGCCGGACACCCCGCGCGTGGAACTCGTGACGACGGACGGGTTCCTGTACCCGAACGCCGAGCTGGAGCGTCGCGGGATCATGGACCGCAAGGGCTTCCCCGAGTCGTACGACCGGCGGGCGCTGCTGCGCTTCGTGAGCCAGGTGAAGAGCGGCGCGGCAGAGGTGCGGGCGCCCTACTACTCGCACCTGGTCTACGACATCGTGCCCGACGCCGAGATCGTGGTGCGGCAGCCGGACGTCCTCATCGTCGAGGGGCTCAACGTGCTCGCACCGCCGGTGCACGGGCGGCTCGCCCTGTCCGACCTGTTCGACTTCACGATCTACGTCGATGCGAAGACCCGGGACATCGAGTCCTGGTACGTCGACCGGTTCCTCGCCCTGCAGGAGCAGGCGTTCTCGAGCCCGGACTCGTTCTTCCACCGGTTCGCCTCGCTGTCCCGCGAGGACGCCGTGCGCACCGCGACCGACGTCTGGCGGGCGATCAACGAGCCGAACCTGCTCGAGAACGTGCTGCCGACCCGCTCCCGGGCGACCCTGGTGCTCCGCAAGGGCGCGAACCACGAGGTGTCGTCGGTGTTGCTCCGCAAGATCTGACGCAGTGCGTCGGCGCGCCGCCGTGGTCCTCCGCACAACCGAGAGCACCCCGCGCCACGCAATCACGTGGTTCGGGGTGCGTTCGGTTGTGCGGAAGCAGCCCGCGCCGCCAGCCGTCGATGCCGGAGCGCGGCGCCTACGCCGCGATCGTCAGCCGGTCGGACACGACGGCCGCGAGTTCCTCGGCGACGCGCTGGGCCTCGTCCTGCGAGGCGGCCTCGACCATCACGCGCACGACGGGCTCGGTGCCCGACGGGCGGAGCAGCACGCGCCCGGCGTCCCCGAGCGCGGCAGAGGCGGCGGTCACCGCGTCCTGCACGCCCTGGTCGTCGAGCCCGTGGCGGTCGACCCCGCGGACGTTGAGCAGCACCTGCGGGAACACGGTCATGCACGACGCGAGCTCCTGCAGGGTCTTGCCCGTGCGCGCCATCTCCGCGACGAGGTGCAGCCCCGTCAGGACACCGTCCCCGGTGGTCGCGTGGTCGCTGAAGATGATGTGCCCGGACTGCTCGCCGCCGAGCGAGAACCCGCCCTCGGTCATCTTCTCGAGCACGTAGCGGTCGCCCACGCCGGTCTCGAGCACCGTGATGCCCGCGTCCGCCATGGCCCGCTTGAGCCCGAGATTCGACATGACGGTGGCCACGAGCGTGTCGGACGCCAGCAGCCCCCGCTCCTGCAGGGACAGCGCGAGGATCGCCATGATCTGGTCGCCGTCGATCGCGTTGCCGGCGGCGTCGACCGCGAGGCACCGGTCGGCGTCGCCGTCGTGCGCGATGCCGACGTCCGCCCCGGCTTCGAGGACCGCGGCGGCGAGGTTGTCGATGTGCGTCGAGCCCACGCCGTCGTTGATGTTCATGCCGTCCGGGTCGGCACCGATGAGCGTCACCCGGGCACCGGCGTTGACGAACACCTCGGGCGAGACGCCGGCGGCGGCACCGTTCGCGCAGTCGAGCACGACGTGGATGCCGTCGAGCCGGTGCGGGAGCGTGCCGAGCAGGTGCACGACGTAACGGTCCTCGGCGTCGGCGAAGCGCGTGATCCGGCCGACGTCGCCGCCGGTCGGGGTCGGTGCGGACTGGTCGTGCATGGCCGCCTCGATGCGGTCCTCGACCTCGTCCGGGAGCTTCCGGCCGCCCGTGGCGAAGAACTTGATCCCGTTGTCCGGCGCCGGGTTGTGCGACGCGGAGATCATCACGCCGAAGTCGGCGTCGATGTCGGCGACCAGAAAGGCCGCCGCGGGGGTGGGGATGACCCCGGCGTCGAGCACGTCGACGCCGGCGGAGGCGAGCCCGGCCGCGACCGCGGCACCGAGGAACTCGCCGGAGACGCGCGGGTCGCGCGCCAGGACCGCGCGCGGGCGCGGTCGACCGGACGCCCGGCGGGCGTCCGCATGGTGTCCGTGCGTGAGCACGGCCGCGCTGGCCTGGGCGAGACCCAGAGCCAGCGCGGCCGTCAGCTCGCCGTTGGCGAGTCCACGAACACCGTCGGTACCGAACAGACGCGGCATTGCGATCGGGTTCGCCAGGCGACTAGCGCTTCGAGAACTGCGACGCCTTGCGGGCCTTCTTGAGACCGGCCTTCTTGCGCTCGATGACGCGGGCGTCACGGGTGAGGAAGCCGGCCTTCTTGAGGGTGGCGCGGTTGTTCTCGCGGTCGATCTCGTTCAGCGCACGCGCGATGGCGAGGCGGAGCGCACCGGCCTGACCCGAGGGGCCACCACCGGTGATGCGGGCGGTGACGTCGTAGGCGCCGAGGAGCTCGAGCACCTTGAACGGGTCGTTGATGAGCTGCTGGTGCAGCTTGTTCGGGAAGTAGTCCTCGAGCGTGCGGCCGTTCACCGTGAAGGTGCCGCCACCGGGGACGAGGCGGACGCGCGCGATGGCCTCCTTGCGGCGCCCGACGGCACCGCCCGAGACGTTGAGGATCTGGCGGGGAGCGGCCTCGGACGCGACGGGCGCGCTCTCGGTCGTGAAGCTCTCCGGGGTCTGGTCGAGGGAGTCAGCGATCTGTGCCATGAGTTGTATCAGTCCTTGAAGTCGTCGTGGCCGGAACTACTGTGCGACCTGGTCGAAGGTGTACGCCTTGGGCTGCTGCGCGGCGTGCGGGTGCTCCGCGCCGGCGTAGACCTTCAGCTTCTTGAGCTGCTCACGGCCGAGGGTGTTCTTCGGCAGCATGCCGCGGATCGCCTTCTCGACGGCGCGGGTCGGGTGCTTCTCGAGCATCTCCGGGTAGGAGGTCGCGGTGAGGCCGCCCGGGTAGCCCGAGTGACGGTAGTAGACCTTCTTCGCGAGCTTGGAGCCGGTGAGGGCGACCTTGTCCGCGTTGATGATGATGACGTAGTCACCCATGTCCATGTGCTGGGCGAAGGTGGCCTTGTGCTTGCCGCGCAGGAGCGCCGCGGCGTGGGTGGCGAGGC
Source organism: Curtobacterium citreum (assembly GCF_006715175.1). NCBI lineage: Bacteria > Bacillati > Actinomycetota > Actinomycetes > Micrococcales > Microbacteriaceae > Curtobacterium > Curtobacterium citreum. Next base: position 3,554,064 of record NZ_VFMQ01000001.1, read on the forward strand.
GGCCGAGGACGACGTCGGTCGCGTCGATGACGATCCAGTCGTGCTGGACGTCTGCCGGCTTCGGGGAGAACGTACGAGTCACAGGAGTGCTGCTTTCGTGTCGAGGTGAGGAGTCCGTGAATCCCGCTCCGGTGGGTGTTCCTCGTGTGATGCACGCGGAACTGCCCGGTGGAGGGCCCATCTGACTGTCCGGCGCACGGGGCGCACAGACCAAGGAAAGAGCCTACCGGACCGGCCTCCCGCTGGTCAAACGCGACCGGCTCGGTCCGGGTGGCCGTTTCGCGCGTAGGAGGTCGAAACGCGCGTAGGAGGCCCGAACTTCTGACCACCTACGCGCGATTCGGCTTCCCACCGCACGCGCCATGGGTCGGAACGCGCGTTCACGGCGGACGGGAGGCACGGTGTCAGCTGGCACCGTGCCTCCCGTCCGGCCTCTGGTTACGCGACGCGGGCGCGGCGGCGGCGTGCCACCAGCACACCCGCACCCGCAGCGAGGAGCAGCAGCGCCGCGGCGATGCCACCCGTCAGGTCGGCACCCGTGAACGCGAGCGCACCCGTCACCGGGTCGATGGTGATCGTCGTCCAGCCGATCAGCGACCCGTCAGCAGCCGTGACCACGGTGCGGTGGGGCCCAGCCGGCGCATCCGCGGGAATCGTCACCCGCACCGTCCCGTCAGCCGCGACCGTCACCGTGCCCAGCAACGTCGGCGTCGAGAACATCCACACGTTCACCCGCTGCCCCGCGTACTGCGTGCCGACACCGATCGTGATCGTCTCACCCGCACGAGCCGACGACGGCGCCGTGACCGTTCCGCGGTTCGCATCCGTCAGGGACGACTCCGACGGAGCGACCGGCGTCGAATCAGCACCCGGGGTCGGCGCGGGCGTCTGACCGGCACCCGGAGCCGTACCAGGGTCGGTCGGATCGGTGCCCGGGTCCGTGGGGTCCGTGCCCGGGTCCGTCGGGGTGCTGTCGCCGGTCAGGTCGAAGCCGACCAGGATCGGGTCGTGGTCGCTCGCCCGGTAGACGTCGTCGGTGTACAGGTTCGTCGCGTTGTAGTTGTAGCGGCTGTACTCCAGGGCCACTGACTCGACCGAGTTGATGTTCCAGATGTCCACACCCGTCACCGTCGCGAGTGCCGCCGGCGAGGCGAGCACGTGGTCGAGCGACCCGCTCAGGCCGCTGAACACGTACGACCACTCCGACGAGTCGAGCGCCGGCCCGAGGTCGGTGTAGCCAGCCTCGTCGAGGACGACCATCGGGTCCTCCTGGCTGTAGGCGTTGAAGTCGCCCAGCATGAACACCTTGTCGGTGCCGTACTGCGTCTGCATCTTTGCGGAGAACGCGGCGAGCGCCGTCGCCTGCTTCACGCGGTCCGCGTTCGACGCCCCCTGGCCGTCGCCCTGGTCAGCGTTCTCGCCGGTGCCGGACCCCTTCGACTTGAAGTGGTTCGCGATCACGAGGAATTCGTCGTCCGCCGTGCCCCCGACCGGACGGAACGCGTCCGCGACGGGCTGACGGGCGTTCGTGAACGCCGGGTCGATGAGGATCGTCGACTCACCCGTGGGTGCGACGCGGTCCTTCTTGTAGATGAGTGCCAGGCGGATGACGTCCTCGCTCGCGGGGAGCGTCTTCGGCGACTTCACGTACGCCCAGGTGTCGGCACCGGTCGCGGCGTTGAGCGCCCCGACGAGGGTGGCCACGGCGGCGTCACGGTCCTGGCCGAACTCGGCGGAGTTCTCGATCTCCTCGAGCGAGACGACGTCGGCCCCGAGACCGTTGATCGCCTTGACGATCTTGACCTGCTGGCGCTCGAAGTCCTCTTGCTCGGCGGCGCCACGGGCGTTGCAGCCGGAGTTCACCGTGACGGGGTCGCCGTCGCGGTCCGTGTAGTACGAGCAGCCGGTGAGCTGGTCGCCCGTCGTCGGGAAGTAGTTGAGGACGTTGAAACCGGCGAGCTTGAGGTCGCCGCCGACGTCCTGGGGCTTCGTCGTGCGGACGTTCGAGAACGTCGCGGGCAGGTCGGTCTTCGCCGTAGCCCCGGTGATCGGCGACGTCGGCTGGAACTTCCACGAGTCGTTGCGGTAGTCGAGGACGACGGGCTTCGTGAAGGTCGCCGCTGCTCCGACGGTGACGGGCCCCTGCGTCAGCCAGGACACCGGGATCGACTTGTTCGCCTGGGTCAGGAAGTTCGTGCTGCCACCGTCGTCGAGGGTGACCTTGCGGGCGGCGTTGTCGGCCTCCACCGCCTTGGCCGCTGCGCTGCCCGGTCGGGCGACCTCGGTGGGCTGGATCAGCCGCTTCGTACCAGACGCCAGGACGACCTCGCCGTACTGGTTCGTCGTGTAGTTGTCGGCGACGGTGTAGTCGCCCTGCGGCGCGACAAGCATGCTCTCGAGCGACTCGCGCTGCGCGTCCGAGGACGGGAACGCGACGGTGGCGGCCTGCGGTGCCGGCACGGTCTCGGTGAGCTTCGTCATGCCGCCGGCGGCGACGTTCAGCTCGGTGAGGCCGTAGTACTCGCTCACCGAACCGGTGAGTTGGACGTAGTCGCCCGCTGCGACCTGGGACGCGGTGGCCGAGGAGAACACGAAGACGCCGTCGGACGCGGTGTGCGTGCCGAAGTCGATCGCACCGCCGGTGTCGGGGGTCTGCACGGTGTAGCCGTTGAACCCACCGGTGGCGTACACGGCGGTGACGACGCCCTTCGTGACGACGGACTTGCCGACGTACGGCGAGGTGTCCGTCGTGCCCTGCAGCTGCGCGATGGTGACGGCCTCGGCAGGAGCACCGGGGTCCGTCGGGTCGGTCGGGTCGGTCGGGTCCGTCGGCGCCGTCTCATCGGCGGCGTTCGTCGGCGTGAGTGTCGTCGTGACGGAGAAGTCCGCCGCGTTGTCGTCGCTGTCGACCGTGCCCTGGCGAACCAATCCGTTCGGGACGGTGTTTCCGCCGTCGACCGTGCGCACGTGCCCCTCGAAGGTGTTCGACGCACCGTAGCCGAGGAGGTCCACGACCCCCGCGGTGCCCGCCGCGATCGCGCCGGTCGGCAGGGTGAGCGCCTTGGACTGGTCGGACAGGACCAGCGTGCCCGTGGTGCCCGAGGCGTTCAGGGTCGCGGTGTCGTCCGCGGCAGGCAGGTCAGCACCCGTCGCGCCGTTGCCCGCCATCGTGACGAGGAACGTCCCGTTCGCGGGGACGGTGCCCTCGAGGCCGCTCGTGCTGAACGCCGCCGAGCCGGTCGCCGAGCGGTACTGCAGCGACCAGCCGTCGACCGAGACCGGAGCGTCGGTCGGGTTCGCGATCTCGACGAACTTCTTGTTGAAGAGGGCGTTCGCGCTGCCGCCCTTCAGGTAGGCCTCGGCGATGACGAGACCCGTGCCGGCGGTGTTCGCACTGGCGACGGAGACGGAGGCGAGTGGCGCTGCGAGGAGTGTCGCGGCCACCGTGGCGCACAGCAGAGTGCGGCCGACGATCTTGGGCATGCTGACCTTCGGGTCGGAGACGTGGATGGTCAGACCGTACAGACCTGCAGAGTCCCTCAGGTTGCGCCCAGGTAAATGATTGCGCTCGACAACATCGTCGTCGGCCTCACTTCCCGGTGAGGAGGCGCAGCACCATCACGCCCGTGGTCAGCACGTACCAGCCCGCGAGGTTACCGCGCTTCTTCGCGAGTACCAGCGACGGTGTGGCTGCCGCGCCGGCCACGGCGAGTGCGATCCAGCGGATCACCGGATCCTGCCCGGCCACCCCGACTGTGAAGAGGGCCACCGTGGCGACGACGACGAGGAGGACCGTGATCGATCGACGAGCTCGACCGACTTTCTCCGCTGACGGTGCGCCCGTCACGTCGCTACCCGCCGCGCCCTGATCCATCCTGCCGTGATCGGCAGTACGACCCAGATCAGGCCCGAACTGACCGTTGGGAGCACAGATGCCTCTCCCGTCAGCCCGCTCTGCAGCGTCCCGAACCGTACGTACGCCGTCCACGTGCCGAGGAAGCCGAGAACGATGTCGACCACGAGCATCACGACGAGGACACTGACCAGGCCAAGGGCCAGCGACCGCAGCGACGCTCCCAGTCCGAAACCGAACGCCGCCGACGAATAGGACAGCGCAGCGACCTGCACGACCGGCTGGCCGACGTCCCACGAAGCCACGTGGCCCCCGATGAGGATCGCGACACCGGTGCCGACGAAGCCGCACATGACGGTGAACAGGACGACCGCGGAGATGATCACCGCGCAGGCAGCCGAACGGGCAGCGAAGATCGAGTCACGCGTCAGGCCAGCGAGGATACCGTCCCGTTCCCCGCCGCGAGCCGCATCGCCCACGCCGACGACGACCCCCACGATCGAGGCCGCCAACGCCGCAGGAAGACCTGCGGTGACGATGACCTCACCGACGTCGAAGTTCGCGGACCTCGAGACAAGTGAGACGCTGAACGCGCAGCAGGCGACGACGAGCGCCACCAGTACGCCGAAGCCCGCCGCTGCACCGGCCGTGTCGAGTCGCTTCCGCACCTCGAGGGTCGTGATCGTCACGAACGAGGTCATCGTGCTCCCTCTGATTCGAACTCTGCCGAAGCGACTTCGCCGTAGAGACTCTCGAGCACCCTGCCCGATACCCCGACTCTGGTCACGTCCAAGCCGATCGACACTGCTACTCGGACGGTGTCCGGGGCGGTCCCCTCTACGTGCACCACACGACCGCGCATCGTCGCCGGAACGCCGCGATCCGACATAGCCGCAAGGAGTCGGGCCGGCTCATCGACCTCGATGTCACATCCCCGGGCCGCCGTGTCGGCGATCGATTCGACACAGACGATCTCGCCTCGGCTCACGATGATCGCGTCGTCGATCATCGTCTCGAGCTCGCCGAGCAGGTGGCTGGACACGACCACGGTCGCCCCTGCCTGTCGGAGATCCGAGACGACGCCACGCATCCACGCGATGCCGTCGGGGTCGAGACCGTTCATCGGCTCGTCCAGCAGCACGAGCATCGGCGATCCGAGCAACGCGACGCCGATCGAGAGTCGCATCCGCATCCCGAGCGAGAGCGCTGCGACCCGGCGTCTCAGGACGGCCCCGAGTCCGACCCGCACGGCCATCGACTCGGCCTCGTCCGGAGTACGTCCCACGAGTCGAGATCGGAGCAGAAGTGTCTCCCGGACCGTTCGCCCTCGGTGCATGTCGACATCTCCGAACACTGCGCCGATCGGCTCGCCACGCTGCCACGGAACATCACGGACGGTCCCCCGGTCTGGCCGCACGAGCCCCGCGAGGACCGCGAGGAGTGAGGACTTTCCAGCACCGTTGGGTCCGATCAACCCGTACACGCGCCCAGCCTCCAGTTGGATCGAGGCATCGTGGATACGAGGTCGAGCCCGGCCTCGGCCGCGCAGCCAGACGCTCTGGAGTTCGAGCACCATTGGTTCCTCTCGACGTCGCCGGGCGGACCGGCGGTGGACCGGTCCACCCGGCGATGTACAGATCATCCGAAGAAGTAGTTCCACAGCGCCGAGAACATCTCCTGGATGCTCATCTGGGCGATCGCGTTGATCCCGGCTCGGATCCATCCGGCAAGGCCGTTCCACCAGTTCTTGAAGGCGTTCAAGCCGTTCTTCAGCGCCGTCTTGAGCGCCGGGATGACGGATGAGGCGTTGTTCTTCAGCCAGTCGACGATCGGTTTGATCGGGATGCCATCGGTCGATGAGCCGCCGGACGAAGCGATGACGCCCCCGTGTCGCGGCACGGGAAGCGACGCGGCCGGTGCGGAGGACGCTACCGCGCTTACCGAGGAGGCATGGACGGGCTGCGCAGAGGCTGCGGTCGCGCCAACGGTGCTGAGCATCGCCCCGGTGACGATCGCTCCGACGATCCCCACAGTGCGGATCTTGTTCATGGTGATTCCCCAATCATTGTGCGGCGTCGTCGCCGCATGAACCACCCTATCGGTACTTCAGTATGAAATACCAGACACCAGAAGGCCTTTCACCTACCGGAACATGTCGGCCCGATGTCTCGATCACGACCCGACCGGCACCCACTCCCGCCCGACCCGGTGCACCGCCGGCCCGTGCCCCGGCAACACGATCTCGGGGATCGGCAGCGCCCGAGCGGACTCGAGCGCCACGCCGAGGTCCGCCGTGAAGAACGGCGTGATCATCCGCGGCCGCGGGGTCCACGACGCCGGCTGCGTGTCGTGCCGCGAGACGACGGCGTCCCCCGTGACGATCGCGTCCGCGGCCGGCAGGAGGTACGCGGTGGACCCGTCGGTGTGCCCGGTCGCGGGGAACGGCGTGATCGCCCGCCCCTCGAAGTCCGCTCCCGTGAAGGCCCGGACGCTCGGCACCGTGGTCGGCCGGAGCGCGTCGGACCGGATCGCGCGGGCGAGCCACCGGAGCACCCGCGGCGACGCCAGCCGGCCGCCGATCTCCGCCGTCGTGACCTGCTGCCGCGAGGGTCCACGCACGTTCGACACCTCGTCCGCGTGCGCCAGGACCTCGACGTGCGGGTGCCGCTCGAGGATGCCCGGGATCCCACCGACGTGGTCGACGTGCCCGTGGGTGACGTACACACGCCGCAGGTCGGCGAGGTCGTGCCCGGCCCAGCGCACGGTCTCGAGCACGAGGTCGCTGTCCGCCGGGTAGCCCGCGTCGATGAGGGCGACGCCGTCCTCCTCCGCGAGCACGACCCAGTTCGAGACCGGCCCCTCGACGAAGACGACCCCGGGGGCGACGGAGACGACGGACCGGGGTTCGCGGGAGCTCATGCCCCGACGGTACCGGCGTCCGGCTCGTCGTCCGTCCGCCGCGCACGCGTCTGCGACGCGCGGGCCGCGAGTTCGTCGTCGGCCGGGTACCCGACCTCGGTCAGGGTGAGTCCGACGGCGGGCGCGACCGCGAAGGCGCTGGTCCGCTGCTCGGCGACCCGGAGTTCCTCGAGCCGGTCCGGGCCGAAGCGGCCCTCCCCCACGGCGATGGTCGCGCCGACCATCGCGCGCACCATGGAGTGACAGAAGGCGTCGGCCTGGAGGCGCGCCACCAGCACGCCGTCCGGCTCGCGGTCCCAGCGGAACTCCTGCAGCGTCCGGATCGTGGTCGCGCCCTCGCGCGGCTTGCAGAAGGTCGCGAAGTCGTGCAGCCCGAGCAGCGTCAGCGCACCGCGCTCCATCGCCACCGGGTCCAGCCGCGTCGGGTGCCAGAGCGTGTGCCCCCGACGACGCGGATCGCGACCGGCCGCGGCGTCCGCGACCCGGTACTCGTAGCGCCGCCAGAGCGGGGAGAACCGGGCGTCGAACCCGTCCGGCGCGACCGACGCCCGCGTCACCACGACGTCCCCGGTGCGCCCGGCGAGCCCGTTCAGCCGCTTGACGAGCCCGTCGAGCGACGTCCGCGGCGGCCCGTCCGGTGCCGACCGGCGGGGTCGGGTCAGCGCGCCCCACTGCTCCGCCGACAGGTCCAGGTGCGCGACCTGTCCGGTCGCGTGCACCCCCGCGTCGGTGCGTCCCGCGACGGTCAGGAGCGGCGGCTCGCCCCACCGGGTGAACACCGTCGCGAGCGCGTCCTCGAGTGCCCCCTGCACGGTCCGCAGGCCCGGCTGCCGAGCCCACCCCGAGAACGCGGCCCCGTCGTACGCGACGTCCAGACGCACACGCACCGCTCCCGAACCGACCGTCTCGTCCACGCGAGCGAGCGTACCGGGGGCGGGGCGCGCCTCCCGTCCGGCGGTCGCCGTGCCGCGCGACCGTACGCCGGTGTCAGCGCGTGTCAACCCGTGTCAGTGCCGCGTCAGTGGCGCGTGAGTGCCCGTCGGCACGATCGACACCGACATCGACGAAAGGACCATCCCGATGACCACCACCCCCCTCGCGGTCGAGGCAACCGGCCTCGTCAAGACCTTCGGGTCGAACCGCGCCGTGGACGGCGTCGACCTCCGTGTGGAGGCCGGGACCGTCTACGGCGTGCTCGGGCCGAACGGCGCCGGCAAGACGACCACCATCTCGATGCTCGCGACCCTGCTCAAGCCGGACGGCGGCGAGGCCCGCGTCTTCGGCCACGACGTCCGCCGCGAGCCGCAGACCGTCCGCTCCCTGATCGGCGTGACGGGGCAGTACGCGAGCGTCGACGAGACCCTCAGCGCCACCGAGAACCTCGTCATCTTCGCGCGGCTGCTCGGCCTGTCCCGCGGCGACGCGAAGCGCAGGGCGACCGAGCTGCTCGAGCGGTTCGGCCTGACCGAGGCGGCCTCCCGTCCCCTCAAGGCGTTCTCCGGCGGCATGCGTCGTCGCCTCGACCTGGCGGCGAGCCTGATCGCGCAGCCGCCGCTGATCTTCCTCGACGAGCCGACCACGGGGCTCGACCCGCGGACCCGCGCGCAGATGTGGGACACGATCCGGGAGCTCGTCGCGACCGGGTCGACCGTGCTGCTCACGACGCAGTACCTCGACGAGGCCGACCAGCTCGCCGACCGCATCGCCGTGATCGACCACGGCCGCGTCGTCGCCGAGGGCACCGCCGACGACCTGAAGTCCTCGGTCGGCACGGCCTCGCTGCAGCTGCGCCTGGCGGACGCCGACCCGGAGTCCCTCGCGACGGCGGCCACGCTCGTCGAGCGGGTGCTCGGCACGCCGGCCGTGGTCAGCCCGGAGGGCGCGCGCCTGACCGCACCGATGACGGCGCCCGACCGCGTCACCGACCTGCTCGTGTCGTTCCGCGACGCGGGTGTCTCCCTCGCCGAGATGAGCGTGCAGAAGCCGACGCTCGACGAGGTGTTCCTCACCATCACCGGTTCGCCGTCGTCCCCGGACGACCAGGCCGAGACCGAGCGCGCGCTCGAAGGGAGCCTCGCATGACCACCGTCCTCGAACCCACCACCACCGCCGCACCCCGGGTCACCCCGCGTCCGGGTGTCGGTGGCTCCGGCCTCGCCGCCACGGTCCGTCAGTCGTTCACGATGGCGTACCGCGGCCTCGTCAAGATCCGTCGGACGCCCGAGCAGCTGTTCGACGTGACGCTCATGCCGATCGTCTTCACCGTGATGTTCACGTACATCTTCGGCGGGGCGATCTCCGGCGACGTCGGCAGCTACCTGCCCGTGATCATCCCCGGCATCCTCGTGCAGACGGCGATCACGTCGTCGGTCGTCACCGGTGTCCAGCTCCGCGAGGACATGGACAAGGGCGTCTTCGACCGCTTCCGCTCCCTGCCGATCGCCCGCATCGCCCCGTTGGCCGGTGCCCTCCTCGCCGACACCGTCCGGTACGCGATCGCCACGACGATCACCTTCGTGGTCGGCATCGTGATGGGCCTGCGCCCGGCCGGCGGCCTCGGTGCGGTGCTGCTCGCCGCCCTGCTGGTGATCGTGGTCGCGTGGGCGATCAGCTGGGTCTTCGCGTACTTCGGCGTCATCGCCCGCACCGCGTCGAGCGTGTCCGGCATCGCGAACCTCGTGCTCTTCCCGCTGACGTTCCTGTCGAACGCGTTCGTCCCGACGAACACGCTCCCCGCGTGGCTCCGGTGGTTCACCGAGGTCAACCCGGTCTCGCACCTCATCACGGCGGTCCGCGACCTGGTGAACCACGGCACCGTCAGCGGCGACCTGTGGCTGAGCCTGCTCGGCGCCGCGGTCATCGTCGCGGTGTTCGCGCCGCTGACGGTCCGCGCGTACATGCGGAAGGCCTGAGGCCCCGCTGCGCGGTGCGCCTCACCCCTCGACGCGGAGCTCTTCGAGGAGCGCCCGCGTCCGCACGACGACCTCGTCCGGGCCCCAGCCGGACGAGGTCGTCTCGGCGTCCGCCAGTGCCTGCTCGCCCACACCGGCGACCAGGAGCGGCCGGACCCGTGCGTGCGCGAGGACGGCGTAGTCCTGCCGGGTGCCGACCCGCGTGGCGACCGCCCAGCAGCGGGCCGCGTCCGCCGTGCGGCCGTCCCGCAGCAGCGCGATCGCCAGGCCGAGCATGGCGGTCCCGACGACCGGCATGTCGAGCCACGCGGACCGCAGGCGCAGCTGGACGAGGGCCCCGGTCCGCAGACGGCGTGCGACGTCGCGTTCGCCGGCCGGGAGGCGCGTGGCGGCACCGTCGGACCGGTTCGCGTCCGCGGCGCGGTCGGGTCCACCACTTCCGCGGTCGCGTTCGGGTTCCTGCTCGCGTTCGTGCTCGCGGTCACGTGCTCGTTCGTGTTCGTCGACGGCGGCGATGCGGGCCGCGCCGGCCATCAGTCGCCAGTGCACCGCGCGGGTGCGGGGGTCCCGCAGCAGGTCCCACGCCGCGGTGTACGCCGCGGCCGCCCGGTCCGGGTCGCCCGCCCACCGCGCGCACTCGGCGTCGATCGCGAGCGCGAGCACCCCCACCTGCGCCGCACCGTCCTGCGGCCCACCCCGGAGCGTCACCGGACGCAGGCGCAGGTCCTCGGCGATCGTGCGGGCCCGGTGCAGGTCGCCGGTGGCGGCCGAGGCGAGCCCGACCGTCCAGCTGATCTCGTACAGGTCGTCGTCGGCGCCGAACCGCTCGAGCTGCTCGCGGGCCGCCTCGGCGGTGGCGAGGGCCTCGGCGTACCGGCCGCCCTGGGCGTGCAGCTGCGTGAGCGTCACCGCCGCCGAGCCGCTCGTCCACGCGTCCCCGGTCACGGCCGACAGCTCGGCGGCGCGTCGGGCGTACCGGAAGGCCGCCTCCGGTTCCCCGGCGTTCTCGGCGAGCGGTGCACTGAGCATGTGCGCGAGGCAGGCCACCCCGGGGTCGCGGTCCTCCCGCAGGCGCACGAGGAGGGCCGTCCCCTCGGCCGGTCGGCCGAGTGACAGGAGCAGGTCGGTCTCGGCGTCGAGCACCGGGAGCCCCGTCGTGCCGGTCCGTCGCAGCCGTCGGAGCGTCGAGATCGCTCGCGCGCTCGTCCGCAGGTCCCCGAACGCCGCCGAGGCGCCGCAGAGCACGAGCGAGACGACCGTCGCCGCGCGGGCGTCCGACGCGACGGGTCGGTCGCGGAGCAGGGCCACGACGTCCGGGGCGGCGGCGACGACCTCGCCGTGGGTACCGCGGAACGTCCAGTACCCGGCGAGCGCCGCGAACACGTGCGCGACCGTCGGGACGTCGTCGTCCCGGAGCGCCCACCGGAGCAGCGTCACGAGGTTCTCGGCCTCCCGCCGGACCTCCCGGAACGCGACGAGCTGCGCGGGACCGGAGGTGGCGAACAGGTTCCGCGCCGCCGAGAACCCGCGACCCCAGGACGTCATCGCGGCGCGGACCTCGTCGATCGCGCCACGGTCGGTCAGCCGTGCGGCCCCGAACTCGCGGACGGTCTCGAGCAGCCGGTAGCGCACCGGCTCCCCCTCGGTCTCGACGAGCTGCACGAGGGACTGCTCGACGAGCTCGGCGAGGTCGTCGAACGCCACGAGGTCGTCCCCGCCCGGCGCCACGGCCTGGACGGCGTCGACGGGGACCCCGTCCGGGAAGAGCGCGAGCCGGGTCAGGAGCTCCTGCGCCCCGGGGTCGAGGAGCCGCCAGCTCCACTCGATCACCGCGAGCAGCGTGCGGTGCCGTTCGGGGGCGCTGCGGTCACCGCCGCGCAGCAGGGCGAACCGGTCGTCGAGCCGTCGTTCGACCTCCTCGACGCTCATGCCGCGGACGCGCGCGGCGGCGAGCTCGATCGCGAGCGGGGACCCGTCCAGCCGCGTGCAGATGCGCCGGACCGCGTCGACCGGCAGCACCGCTCCGGGGCGGGCCGCGCGGGCACGGTCCGTGAAGAGCCGGACGGCAGCCCCGTCCTCGGCGACGGGGAGCGGGGCGAGGGGGGCCACGACCTCGCCGGCGACGGCGAGCGGTGCGCGCGAGGTCGCGAGCACCCGGAGCGACGGCGCCGCCGCGAGCAGCTCGGCGGTCTGCCGTGCGACCCCGGCGACGAGGTGCTCGCAGTTGTCGAGCACGAGCACGGTCGGCCCGTCGTCGAGCACCCCGACGACGCGGCTGCGCAGGTCCGTGGCGACGGCGTCCCGGATCGACCGCGCCGAGCGCACCTCGGCGATCCCGAGCAGCGCGGCGAGCGCCGGCAGCAGGTCGTCGGCGTCGGTCAGCGGGGCGAGCTCGCACACCACGACCGCCGTCGTCGCGGGGAGTCCCGCCGCGACGGCCTGCGCGAGCCGGGTCTTGCCGAGACCACCGGCACCGAGCACCGTGACGAGCCGGTGGTGCGCCAGCAGGTCCGTGACGGCGGCGAGGTCGGCCTCGCGCCCGACCAGGGCGTTCGGCGCGGCCCGGAGGCCGATCCGTCGCGCGGCACCTGCGGTCGGGACTGAGCGGCGGAGCAGGTCGGCGTTCAGTCGCACGAGCTCGGCGGAGGGATCGGCCCCGAGCTCCTCGACCAGCCGGTCCCGGTGCGCCGCGAACACCGCGAGCGCCTCGGTCACCCGGCCGTCCGCGGCGAGGGCGTGCATGCACCCGGCCACCGCCACCTCGTCGAAGGGGTCCGCGGTGGTCTCGGCGAGCCAGACCGCGGCGGCCTCGGCGGTGTCACCGGCGTCGAGCAGGAGCCCCGCGAGCCGTCGTCGGAGCGCACGACGCGCCGCGGCCGCACGCTCGGCGAGCTCCTCGCCCGCAGTTCCCTCGACGTCCGATCCCGGGTCGCCGCGCCAGGCATCGAGCGCCGCACGGACGGCGGCCGCGTCGTCGCTCGCGGCCGCACGCTCGGCGCGGAGGAGGTCGACGTCGCCGTCGTCGCCGCCACCGAGCGCGTACCCGGTGCTCGTCGAGACGACCAGGCCGTCCGCCACGCTCCGGCGGAGCCGGGACACGAGCGTCTGCAGGGCCGCACGGGCGCCCCGGGGACGCTCCTCCGGCCACAGCTCGTCGATGAGCGCCTCGGTCGTCAGGGTCTGCCCCCGGGCGAGCACCAGCGCGACGAGGAACACCCGCGCGAGCGCACCCGGCACGGCCGTCGGCACCCCGGACCGATCGGCGACCGACACGGGCCCGAGCACGCTGATCCGGCAGTCGTTCGGCACGGTCGGAGTCTACGGAGCCGGTGCCGTCACCGCTTCCGGCCGAACGGTCCCGTCTTCGTGTCGACGTCCTCGGTCGCGCGCTTCTCCGACTCGAGCACCCCGCGCAGGGCGATGATCGCACTCGAGGTGACGGTCACGTGCGAGGGGTTCGAGCGGCTGGCGTCGAGCGCCTCCTCGAGCCGCGCGATCGCACGGTCACCCTCGTCCTCCGGGCACTCGCCGCGCACCACGCAGGCGACCTGGCGGAGCGCCGCCGCGAACGGTCCGGCGAACGCCGGGTCCGGGCGCCCGAGGCTGTCCGCGACCGGACCGGAACTGGCCACGAGTTCGGTGAGGTCCGTCGTGTACCAAGCGGCTCGTTCCAGGGCACGGAACCGAGCGCCGTCGGTGGCGAGCCGGGCCCGCGAGCCGCGGAGGGCCGAGCGCGGGTTCATCCGGCGACTCTCCTGCGCGACCGACACCCGGTCCCGCACGTCCGCGATCGCCCGGTCGAGCTTCGCCTGCTGCCGGTCCCACGCGTGCACGTCGGGTTCGCCCTCGTCGAGGACGTCGGCGAGGTCGTCCAGGTGCTCCGCCAGGACCCCGTTCACCTGGTCGATGCGCCGTTCCGCGTCCCAGAAGTGCAGCGGCGGCACGATCACGAAGTTCACCGCGAGGCCGATGGCGATCCCGATGCCCATCTGCACGACGTACGCGAACGAGTAGTTCTCGGCGTTGCCCCCGCCGACGAGCAGCACGAAGAGCGCCGCCATCGGCACCCACGAGTACCCCTCGCCGAGGATCCGGAACCCGCTCACGAGCACCCCGAGCCCGACCACGAGCGCGACGGCGATCACCCCCGGGTCGCCGACGAGCATCGTGAACCCGGCGATGAGGATCCCGAGCGTGATCCCCACGAGCGTCTGCACCCCCGCACGGATGCCGGCGAACACGGTCGTCCGCATCGCGACGATGGCCCCGAGCGGCGCGTAGTACGGGTACTCGGCGGCCACCCCGGGGGCGTACTTCGCCAGCGTCCACGCGATCACGGCCGCGAGCGCGGCCTTCGCCGCGAGCAGCAGCCGCGGCTGCGTCCCCGAGTCGCGGCTCCACTGCCACACGCGGCGCCCCACGCCGGTGATCCGCTCTGCTCGTGCCATGACGCGGCCACGGTACGTGCGGGGTGCTGTGAAGCCGTCCGGACGGGAGGCACGTGGCGGGCTCGCCCCGTGCCTCCCGTCCGCCCTGCTGTCACCCCCGGAACGCGAGGAAGCCCCCGCGACGTGCGTCGCGGGGGCTTCCTCGGTGTGGTGCGGTGCCCTACTTGGTGTCGTCAGCCTCGGCGTCGTCGCCCTTGGCGGCGGCGTCGTCCTCGACCTCGGCAGCAGCCTCGGTCTCGTTCTCGGTCTCGACCGGGGCCGACTCCTCGGTGGTCTCGGTCTCTTCGACCGGGGCCTCCTCGGCGGGGGTCTCGGCAGCGGCCGGCGCGGCAGCAGCCGGGGCGGCGTCGCGCTTGACCGGGGCGGGCTTGCCCGAGACCGGCTCGAGCACGAGCTCGATCGAGGCGAGCGGCGCGTTGTCACCCTTGCGGAAGCCGAGCTTCGTGATGCGGGTGTAGCCGCCCTGACGGTCCTCGACCTGCGGGGCGATCTCGGTGAACAGCGTGTGCACGACGGACTTGTCGCGCAGGATGCTGATCACGCGACGACGCGCGTGCAGGTCGCCACGCTTCGCGAACGTGATGAGACGCTCGGCGACGGGACGCAGGCGCTTGGCCTTCGTCTCGGTGGTCGTGATGCGACCGTGCGTGAACAGGGCGTTGGCGAGGTTGCTCAGCAGCAGGCGCTCGTGGGCGGGACCGCCACCGAGGCGGGGGCCCTTGGTGGGCTTCGGCATGTCAGTTCTCCAGTGGTGAAAGTGGTGCGCGCGTCAGCGCGCGTGCGCGTTCGCGCGAGGTCAGTTGGACTCGTCCTCGTCGTACCCGCTGTAGAAGTGGGCGCCGTCGAATCCGGGGACGGTGTCCTTGAGGGACAGGCCGAGCTCGGTGAGCTTGTCCTTGACCTCGTCCACCGACTTCTGACCGAAGTTGCGGATGTTCATGAGCTGCGTCTCCGACAGGGCGACGAGCTCGGACACCGTGTTGATGCCCTCCCGCTTGAGGCAGTTGTAGCTGCGGACCGACAGGTCGAGGTCCTCGATCGGGGTCTGCAGCTCGTTCGAGAGCACCGCGTCGACCGGCGCGGGGCCGATCTCGATGCCCTCGGCCGCCGTGTTCAGCTCGCGAGCGAGACCGAACAGCTCGACCAGCGTGCGGCCGGCCGACGCGATGGCGTCGCGCGGCGAGATCGCCGGCTTCGTCTCGACGTCGACGACCAGGCGGTCGAAGTCCGTGCGCTCACCGGCACGCGTCGCCTCGACGCGGTAGGTGACCTTGAGGACCGGCGAGTAGATCGAGTCGATCGGGATCTGACCGGCCTCGCTGAACTCGGAACGGTTCTGCGTGGCCGACACGTAGCCACGGCCACGCTCGATCGTCAGCTCGAGCTCGAACCGCGCGGTGTCGTTCAGGGTCGCGATGACGAGGTCCGGGTTGTGGATCTCGACACCGGCCGGAGCGGAGATGTCCGCGGCGGTGACCTGACCGGCACCCTGCTTGCGCAGGTACGCGGTGATCGGCTCGTCGTGCTCCGAGGAGACGACGAGGCTCTTGATGTTGAGGATGATCTCGGTGACGTCTTCCTTGACACCGGGCACGGTGCTGAACTCGTGGAGGACACCGTCGATGCGGATGCTGGTGACGGCCGCGCCGGGGATCGAGGAGAGGAGCGTGCGGCGCAGCGAGTTGCCGAGGGTGTAACCGAAGCCCGGCTCGAGCGGCTCGATGACGAAGCGCGAGCGGTACTCGGAGATCGACTCCTCGGTCAGGGTGGGGCGCTGTGCAATGAGCACTGTGGGATTCCTTTCGGCGGAGTGTCCGCTATATGACACTCGGCGGTACGACGGGGCCGACCGGGCCCCGACGGGTCTGTTGAGTTGTGATCACGCGCACGGTCGGGCCGGGAGGGCCCGGCGTGTGCGATCGAACGACCAGGAATGGCCGGCCCCGCTCGCTCCCGTTGCGGGCACGAGCGGGGGACGGCCGGTTGCTCCTCGCGTCAGACGCGGCGGCGCTTCGGCGGACGGCAGCCGTTGTGCGCCTGGGGGGTGACGTCGTTGATCGAGCCGACCTCGAGGCCAGCGGCCTGGAGCGAGCGGATCGCGGTCTCGCGACCCGAGCCCGGGCCCTTGACGAAGACGTCGACCTTCTTGACACCGTGCTCCTGCGCCTGACGGGCAGCGGACTCGGCGGCGAGCTGCGCCGCGAACGGCGTCGACTTGCGCGAACCCTTGAAGCCCACGGCACCCGAGGACGCCCAGCTGAGGACGGCACCCGACGGGTCGGTGATGCTGACGATGGTGTTGTTGAACGTGCTCTTGATGTGGGCCTGGCCCACGGCGACGTTCTTCTTCTCCTTGCGACGCGGCTTGCGCGCGGCAGTCTTGGGGGTAGCCATGATGATCTCCTATCGGGCCTTCTTCTTGCCTGCCACGGTGCGCTTCGGTCCCTTGCGGGTACGCGCGTTGGTCTTGGTGCGCTGACCGCGCACCGGGAGACCACGACGGTGGCGGAGACCCTCGTAGCTACCGATCTCGACCTTGCGGCGGATGTCGGCGGCGACCTCGCGGCGGAGGTCACCCTCCACCTTGTAGTTGCCCTCGATGAAGTCACGGAGGGCGACGAGCTGGTCGTCGGTCAGGTCCTTGACGCGGATGTCACCGGAGATACCGGTCTCGGCGAGTGCCTGGACCGCGCGGGTACGGCCGACGCCGTAGATGTACGTGAGTGCGATCTCCACGCGCTTCTCGCGCGGGATGTCGACGCCTGCTAGACGTGCCATGTGCTGGCTGCTCCTGTTGTCGATGGAGGTGTGGCGCAGTACCGGTGCCCGGGCCTCCGCCCCGAGGTGTCCCCCGTGGCCGGAGCCGCGGGATCTGGTACTGCGTGTTCAGTGTT
Organism: Curtobacterium citreum; assembly: GCF_006715175.1. Classification (NCBI taxonomy): domain Bacteria; kingdom Bacillati; phylum Actinomycetota; class Actinomycetes; order Micrococcales; family Microbacteriaceae; genus Curtobacterium; species Curtobacterium citreum. The sequence goes on from NZ_VFMQ01000001.1 coordinate 3,571,090, forward strand.
GAGTTGTGGGTCCTGCTGGGAGCTCAGCCCTGGCGCTGCTTGTGGCGCGGGTTGCTCTTGCAGATCACCATGACGCGGCCCTTCCGGCGGATCACTCGGCAGTGCTCGCAGATGGGCTTGACGCTGGGGTTGACCTTCATGGTTGTTTCCTCGTGCTCGCTGGCTTCGTGCCCGGCGGGTTCGCCGAGCCGTTCCTTTCCAGCTCGCGGATCACTTGTAGCGGTAGACGATCCGGCCGCGGGTCAGGTCGTACGGGCTCAGCTCCACGATCACGCGGTCCTCGGGGAGGATGCGGATGTAGTGCTGGCGCATCTTCCCGGAGATGTGCGCGAGGACCTTGTGTCCGTTGGTCAGCTCAACGCGGAACATCGCGTTGGGCAGAGCTTCGAGCACCGAGCCCTCGATCTCGATGACGCCGTCTTTCTTGGCCATAGCCTCACTGTCGCTTGGTTGGATGAACCGGTGTGATCCCCGAGCCGGTCTGCGGGTCGGGCGCCACGCCGCTGGGCATGGCACACCAAAGATCAACCTTATGTGATAGACCCGCGATTGCCAAGTGCAGCACGTCGGGCCCGCATGCACGGACCCCACGAGTGGGGCTTCCGCTGGCTCCCTGAGCGTTCCACAGTGGTTTGACGGTCCGCTCCGGGGTCCCCACGACGGTCCCGACCGTAGCCTGGCCGACGACCCGGTCGCGCGGCCGCTGCCGACGCCGGACCACCGAACGGAGACCACGTGCCGAACGCGCCCCGCCGCCCCCTCGCCAGCCACGGACGCCTGCCGCGCCGTCGCGGGTGGGCGACCGCTGCCACCGTCGTCGCCTCGGCCCTGGCGGTGGTGCTCGTGAGCGGGACGAGCGTGGCGGCGATCGCGGGAGCGCAGCTCGCCACCGCGCCGCACACCGTGCAGCTGAGCAAGGACGACCAGAACACCGCGAAGGCCGCCGACATCACCGCGATCAAGGGCGGCGCGAACATCCTGCTCATCGGCAGCGACACCCGGATCGGGCAGTTCGACTCGGACGAGGACGTCGAGGGCGCCCGGAACGACGTCACGATCCTCGTCCACATCTCGCAGGACCACCAGCAGCTCACCGCCGTCAGCTTCCCGCGCGACCTGAAGGTGCCGATCCCGGCGTGCACGAACCCCCAGACCGGGACGACCTACCCCGCGGCGAGCAGTGAGCTCATCAACGAGTCGCTCGGTCACGGCGGCGTCTCGTGCGTGGTGGACACGGTGGAGAACCTGACCGGCCTGACCATCCCGTACGCCGGCCTCATCACGTTCGACGGCGTCATCGAGATGTCGAACGCGCTCGGCGGCGTCGACGTCTGCGTCGCGAAGCCGATCGACGACACCTACACCGGGCTGCAGCTCTCCGCCGGCCAGCACACCCTCGCCGGCCAGGACGCGCTCGCGTTCCTCCGCAGCCGGCACGGTGTCGGCGACGGCAGTGACCTCGCCCGGATCAGTTCGCAGCAGGTCTTCCTGTCCGCGCTCCTGCGCAAGGTGACCTCGGACGGCACGCTCTCGAACCCGATCCTGCTCTACAAGCTCGCCGGGGCGGCCCTGTCGAACATGACCCTGTCCGACGGCCTCGCGCAGACACGCACCCTCGTCGGCCTCGCCTCGACCCTTCGCGGCATGAGCACGTCGAACATGCTGTTCGTGCAGTACCCCGTCGTCGACGACCCGGCGGACACCGCGCACGTGCTCGTGTCGGAGGGGCCCGCCCACGCGCTCAACGTCGCGCTGCAGCAGGACCAGAAGACCTCGCTGACCGACTCGACCACGGGCCGCGCGTCCGCCGAGTCCCCCGACGCGGGCGGGACCCCGGCAGCCGGTTCGACGCCCACAGCGACCGGAGCACCGGCAACGGGCGGGACGTCGACGGGCGGGACCGCCGCGACCGCGACGCCGAGTGCGACGCCGCTGCCCTCGAGCATCACCGGGCAGAGCGCCTCCGAGCAGACCTGCTCCGTCGGCAACTGACCGCGCCGCGCCTGCGCCCGATGGCCGGGCGCTCGCGGCCGGGCCGGCGCACCCGAGTCTCGCGCTGGCGGACGTGACTCGCCTCCCGGAGCGCGAGTCGTGTCCGTCCGGCCGGCTCGCTCACCGCTCACCGCATACCGTCCACCGCGCCCGCGGACGCCGGAGCGGGCCGTGTGCGGACCGCAGCGGGCGCGCGTCGGGTGAGGCGTGCCTCCAGGCCGTCGCCGGACCGGAGTCGGCGGCGAGCCGCGCTACGGGACGGGGACCGGCGTCACGCCGAGCGGCTCGAGACCAGCCGCACCGCCGTCCGAGGCCGTCGTGACCCAGATGCCGTCCGTGTGCACCGCGACCGTGTGCTCCCAGTGCGCCGCGTCCGAGCCGTCGAGCGTACGGATCGTCCAGTCGTCGTCGTCCGTCGAGCTGTCGATCGTGCCGGCGGTGACCATCGGCTCGATCGCGACCACGAGCCCGGGCCGGACCGCCGGACCCGCGCCGCGGACCCGGTAGTTGAACACGGGCGGGTCCTCGTGCATGGACCGGCCGATGCCGTGCCCGGTGAAGTCCTCGATGATGCCCCAGGCGCCGGTCTCGTCGATGGCGTCCTCGATGACGGCGCCCACCTCGTTGAGGTTCCGGGCGTGCGCGAGGGCCGCGATCCCGTGCCAGAGCGCACGCTCCGTCGTGTCGCAGAGCGTCTGCCGAGCCGCCGTGCGCGCCGCGTCGCCCCCGGGCACCACGAGCGTGAACGCGCTGTCGCCGTTCCACCCGTCGACTTCGGCGCCGGCGTCCACCGACACGATGTCGCCGGGCTGGACGACGCGCTCCCCCGGGATGCCGTGGACGACCTCGTCGTTGACCGAGACGCAGAGCGTGTGCCGGTACCCCGGCACGAGCTGGAAGTTCGGGACGCCGCCGCCGTCCCGGATGGTGCGCTCGGCGATCGCGTCGAGCTCACCGGTCGTGACGCCGGGACGGATCGCCGCACGGACGGCTGTCAGGGCCGCCTCGGTCAGCAGACCGGGGCGCACCATCGCCCGGAGCTCGTCCGGGGTCTTGTAGATCGACGGCTTGCGACGACGCACGAGGGTGGTCAGACGCCCGCGGGTCAGACGCCGGCGCCGAGGCCGCGCGAGACGAGCGCGGACTGGATGCGGTCGCCGACCTCGTCGATGCCACCGAGGCCGTCCACCTCGACCACGAGACCGCGGTCGGCGTAGGTCGCCACGATCGGGGCGGTCTCGTTCGTGTAGACCTCCTGCCGACGGCGGATGGTCTCCTCGTTGTCGTCGCTGCGGCCCTGGTCCTCGGCGCGCTTGAGCAGCCGGCCCACGAGCTCGTCCTGGTCCGCGACGAGCTGCACGACCGCGTCGATCCCCGTGCCCTGCTCGGCGAGCAGCGCGTCGAGGTAGGCGACCTGGCCCACGGTACGGGGGTACCCGTCGAGCAGGAATCCCTGCTCGGCGTCCGGCTCCGACAGGCGCGACTTCACGAGCTCGTTGGTCAGCTCGTCCGGGACGTAGTTGCCCGCGTCCATGATCGCCTTCGCCTGCACACCCAGCGGCGTGCCCTCGGAGACGTTCTTGCGGAAGATGTCACCCGTCGAGATCGCGGGGATGCCGAACGACTCGGCGATGCGACCGGCCTGGGTGCCCTTCCCCGCTCCGGGAGGTCCGACGATGATGAGGCGTGCGCTCAACGGAGAAGCCCTTCGTAGTGACGTTGCTGCAGCTGCGAGTCGATCTGCTTCACGGTCTCGAGACCGACACCCACGATGATGAGGATGCTCGCGCCGCCGAACGGGAAGTTCTGGTTTGCGCCGAACAGCGCCAGTGCTGCCAGCGGGATGAGCGCGATGAGACCGAGGTAGAGCGAGCCGGGCAACGTCACCCGGGTCAGGACGAAGTCGAGGTACTCGGCCGTCGGACGGCCGGCCCGGATGCCCGGGATGAAGCCGCCGTACTTCTTCATGTTGTCGGCGACCTCTTCGGGGTTGAAGGTGATCGCGACGTAGAAGTACGTGAAGCCGACGATGAGCAGGAAGTACAGGACCATGTAGAACCAGTTGTCACCCGAGGTCAGGTTGTTCTGGATCCAGGTCACCCAGGCCGCCGGCTCGGAGCCGTCGGAGGGCTGGTTGAACTGCGCGACCAGGGCCGGCAGGTACAGGAGCGACGATGCGAAGATGACGGGCACGACGCCGGCCATGTTCACCTTGATGGGGATGTAGGTGTTGTTGCCGCCGTAGGTGCGTCGACCGACCATGCGCTTGGCGTACTGGACGGGGATGCGCCGCTGCGACTGCTCGACGAACACGACGGCCATCATGATGACCAGCCCGACGAGGATGACGAACAGGAACAGCTCGAACGACTGCGACTGCTCGATCGCCCAGAGGGCCGACGGGAACTGCGCCGCGATGGACGTGAAGATGAGGAGCGACATGCCGTTGCCGATGCCGCGCTCGGTGACGAGCTCGCCCATCCACATGATGAGGCCGGTACCGGCGGTCAGCGTGACGACCATGAGCATGATCGCGTACCAGCTGTCGTTCGAGATGATCGACGAGCAGGAGGCCGAGGCGTTCGTGCCGAACAGGGCACCCGAGCGGGCGACCGTGATGAGCGTCGTGGACTGCAGCACGCCGAGCGCGATCGTGAGGTAGCGCGTGTACTGCGTCAGCTTCGCCTGGCCGGACTGACCCTCCTTGTAGAGGGCGTCGAAGTGCGGGATCACGACGCGCAGCAGCTGCACGATGATCGACGACGTGATGTACGGCATGATGCCGAGCGCGAAGACCGAGAGCTTCAGCAGCGCGCCACCGGAGAACAGGTTGATCAGGTCGTAGAGCCCGCCGGAGGACGAGGCGCTCGCGAGGCAGCTCTGCACCGAGGCGTAGTCGACGAACGGTGCGGGGATGTACGACCCCAGGCGGAACAGCGCGATGATCGCGAGGGTGAAGCCGATCTTCTTGCGAAGATCTGGGGTGCGCATGATGCGCGCGACCGCTCTGAACACGAGGACTCCGAACTTCTGGGACCGCACGGCCCGAGCGGGCTCGTCACGGTGCGGTCGGCAGCGCCGACCCGGCCGTCGGACGACGGCCACTGTCAAGGAAACCGTAACGGCGGCCCGTGCGCAAACGCACGGGCCGCCGACGGGGGTTACTGGGAGACGGTGCCGCCAGCAGCCACGATCTTCTCGGCGGCGGACGCCGAGACCTTGTCGACCGAGACCGTGAGCTTCACGCTGATGTCACCCTGACCGAGAACCTTGACCTTCTCGTTCTTGCGGACGGCGCCCTTGGCGACCAGGTCCGCGACGGTGACGTCGCCACCGTTGGGGTAGAGCTCCGCGATCTTGTCCAGGTTCACGACCTGGTACTCGACGCGGAACGGGTTCTTGAACCCGCGGAGCTTCGGGGTGCGCATGTGCAGCGGCATCTGCCCGCCCTCGAAGCCGACCTTGACCTGGTAGCGGGCCTTCTGACCCTTGGTGCCACGGCCGGCGGTCTTGCCCTTCGAGCCCTCACCGCGACCCACACGGGTGCGGTCCTTCTTGGCGCCCGCAGCGGGGCGGAGGTGGTGCAGCTTCAGCACCTGCACGCGCTCGTTCTTCTCGTCGCTCATGCGTCGACCTCCTCGACCTTCACGAGGTGCGCCACCGTCGCGATGTACCCGCGGTTCTGGGCGTTGTCCTCACGCAGGACCGTACGGCCGATGCGCTTGAGGCCCAGGCTGCGCAGGGTGTCGCGCTGGTACTGCTTCTCGCTGATAACGGACTTCGTCTGCGTGATCTTCAGCATCGCCATCACGCACCTGCCTTCTCGGTCGCGGCACGCAGGGCCGCGGCCTCGGCGTGGAGCAGACGAGCCGGGACGACCCGGTCGACGTCGAGGCCACGACGGCTCGCGACGGCGCGGGGCTCCTCGAGCTGCTGCAGCGCCTCGACGGTCGCGTGCACGATGTTGATGGTGTTCGACGAACCGAGCGACTTGCTCAGGACGTCGTGGATGCCGGCGCACTCGAGCACGGCGCGGACCGGACCACCGGCGATGACACCGGTACCGGCAGCGGCCGGACGCAGCAGGACGACACCGGCAGCGGCCTCACCCTGCACCGGGTGCGGGATGGTGTTGCCGACGCGGGGGACGCGGAAGAAGTTCTTCTTCGCCTCCTCGACGCCCTTCGAGATCGCGGTCGGGACTTCCTTCGCCTTGCCGTAGCCGACACCGACGAGGCCGTTGCCGTCACCGACGACGACGAGCGCCGTGAAGCTGAAGCGACGACCACCCTTGACGACCTTCGAGACGCGGTTGATGGTCACCACGCGCTCGAGGAACTGGCTGTCGCCACCGCGGTTGTTGCGGTCACGACCCTGCTGACGGTCACGCCCGCCGCCACGACGGCCGCGCTGGTCGGCGTTGTCGCGGTTGTTGGACGCGGAGCCCGCGGCGGTCTCGACCGGACGCTCGGCGACCGCAGCAGCGTCGGCTGCCGGGGCCTTGGTCTCGGCCGCTTCGTTGTTGTTCGCGATGTCGCTCACAGGTTCAGCCCTCCTTCACGGGCACCATCGGCGATCGCGGCAACGCGACCGGCGTACTTGCTACCACCGCGGTCGAAGACCACGGCCTCGACGCCGGCGGCCTTCGCGCGCTCGGCGAGGAGCTCGCCGACGCGACGGGCCTTGGCCGTCTTGTCGCCGTCGAACGAACGGAGGTCGGCCTCCATCGTCGAGGCGCTGGCCAGCGTGTGGCCCTGCGCGTCGTCGATGACCTGGACGAACACGTGACGCGACGACCGGAAGACAGCGAGACGCGGACGCGACTCGGTGCCGGTGATCTTCTTGCGGAGACGGTTGTGACGGCGCGCCTTGGCGGCCGACTTGCTCTTTCCTCGGATACCGAGAGCCATGATCACTTACCTGACTTTCCGGCCTTGCGGCGCACGATCTCGCCGGCGTAGCGGACACCCTTGCCCTTGTAGGGCTCGGGCTTGCGCAGCTTGCGGATGTTGGCAGCCACCTCGCCGACGGCCTGCTTGTCGATGCCCGACACGGTGAGCTTGTTGTTGCCCTCGACGGCGAAGCTGATGCCCGCCGGCGGCTCGACCGTGATGGGGTGGGAGTAGCCGAGCGCGAACTCGACGTTGCTGCCCTTGGCCTGCACGCGGTAACCGGTGCCGACGACCTCGAGGCCCTTGGAGTAGCCCTGGGTCACGCCGAGGATGTTGTTCGCGATGAGCGTGCGGGTCAGGCCGTGCAGGGCACGGGACTCACGCTCGTCGTCCGGGCGGGTGACGAGGACCTGGTTCTCCTCGACCTTGGCCTGGATGGGCTCGGCAACGGTGAGCGCGAGCTCACCCTTGGGGCCCTTGACCGCCACGGTCTGGCCGTCGATGGAGACGGTGACGCCGGCGGGGATGTCGATGGGGAGACGTCCGATTCGAGACATTGTCGATCACCACACGTAGGCGAGGACTTCCCCACCCACGCCCTTCTGCTCGGCTTCACGGTCGGTGAGCAGTCCCGAGGAGGTCGAGAGGATCGCCACGCCGAGGCCACCGAGGACCTGGGGGATCTCCGTCGACTTCGCGTAGACCCGGAGACCGGGCTTCGAGACGCGCTTGATGCCGGCGATCGAACGCTCGCGCTCGGGGCCGTACTTGAGGTCGATCGTGAGGGTCTGGCCCACGCGGGCGTCCTCGATCTTCCACTCGCTGATGTAACCCTCGCGCTTGAGGATCTCGGCGATGTTCTTCTTCAGCTTGGAGCTGGGAAGCGAGACGGCGTCGTGGTGCGCCGAGTTCGCGTTCCGCAATCTGGTCAGCATGTCTGCGACCGGATCGGTCATCGTCATGATGGTCGTCCATTCTTCGCCTGGTTTCGACACCCGTTCCACGAATGCCGACCTGAGCGATCGGGGTGATCCCGGAGCGGTTCCCCGGGATCGGTGTGTTCAAGGGTGCGGGCCGGAGGACGTGAATCCTCCGGCCCGCACCGCCCGAAGTATCTTAGACCGTCTGCTCGGCAGAACGGAACGGGAACCCGAGCTGGCGGAGCAGCGCGCGGCCCTCGTCGTCCGTCTTCGCGGTGGTCACGACGGTGATGTCGAAGCCACGCACGCGGTCGATGCGGTCCTGGTCGATCTCGTGGAACATCGACTGCTCCGTGAGACCGAACGTGTAGTTGCCGTTCCCGTCGAACTGCTTGTCGCTGAGCCCGCGGAAGTCGCGGATGCGGGGCAGGGCGAGGGTGACGAGGCGGTCGATGAACTCCCACGCGCGGTCACCGCGGAGGGTGACGTGCGCGCCGATGGCCTGGCCCTCACGCAGCTTGAACTGCGCGATGGACTTGCGGGCCTTGGTCACGACCGGCTTCTGACCCGTGATCGCCGTGAGGTCCTTGACGGCCCCCTCGATGATCTTCGAGTCGCGAGCCGCCTCGCCGACGCCCGTGTTCACGACGACCTTGACCAGGCCGGGGACCTGGTTGACGTTCGCGTACCCGAACTGCTCGGTGAGGGCAGCCTTGATCTCGTTCTTGTACTTCTGCTTGAGGCGCGGCTCGACCTTGGTCTCCGGCGCGGCAGTCGTGTCGGTCATCAGAGCTTCTCACCCGACTTCTTGGCGTAGCGGACGCGGACGGTCTTGGTGACGCCGTCCTTCTCCACCTGTTCGGTACGGAAACCGACGCGGGTCGGCTTCTTGGTCTTCGGGTCGACGATCGCGACGTTCGAGACGTGGATCGGAGCCTCGTGCTGCTCGATGCCACCGGTCTTCGAACCGCGCTGCGTCTGGCCGACGCGGACGTGCTTCGTGACGAAGTTCACGCCCTCGACGACGACCCGGTTCTTGTCCTTGAGGACCTCGATGACCTTGCCCTGCTTGCCACGGTCGCCGCCACGCTCCTGCTTGGCGCCCGTGATGACCTGGACGAGGTCACCCTTCTTGATGTTCGCCATGGCTTACAGCACCTCCGGCGCGAGCGAGATGATCTTCATGAACTTCTTGTCACGGAGCTCACGACCGACCGGACCGAAGATGCGCGTACCGCGCGGGTCGCCGTCGGCCTTGAGGATCACTGCCGCGTTCTCGTCGAACTTGATGTAGGAGCCGTCCTGGCGACGGGTCTCCTTCTTGGTGCGAACGATGACCGCCTTGACGACGTCACCCTTCTTCACGTTGCCGCCGGGGATGGCGTCCTTCACCGTGGCGACGATGACGTCACCGAGACCGGCGTAGCGACGACCCGAGCCACCGAGCACGCGGATGGTCAAGATCTCCTTGGCACCCGTGTTGTCGGCGACCTTCAGGCGGGATTCCTGCTGAATCACTGCTGTCTCCTATTCCGAAGCAGGCCGGGGCCTACTTGGCCTTCTCGAGGATCTCGACCAGGCGCCAGCGCTTGGAGGCGCTGAGGGGACGGGTCTCGCTGATCACGACGAGGTCGCCGACACCCGCGGTGCCGAGCTCGTCGTGGGCCTTCACCTTGGACGTGCGGCGGATGATCTTGCCGTAGAGCGCGTGCTTCACGCGGTCCTCGACCTCGACCACGATGGTCTTGTCCATCTTGTCGCTCGTCACGTAGCCGCGACGCGTCTTGCGGTAGCCGCGGGTCGAGGCGGCGGAGTTCTTCTCTTCGTTCGCCATCAGTTCTCCTCGGCGGTAGCGGCCTCGGTCGACTCGGCGGCCTTGTCAGCCTTCTTCGTCGTCTTCTTGGCCTTGGTGGCGGTCTCGACGGGCGCGGGGGTGGCACGGATGCCGAGCTCGCGCTCGCGGAGGACGGTGTAGATGCGTGCGATGTCGCGCTTGACGGCACGGAGACGACCGTGGCTCTCCAGCTGGCCGGTGGCCGACTGGAAGCGGAGGTTGAAGAGTTCCTCCTTGGCCTTCTTGAGCTCGTCAGCGAGACGCTCGTTCTCGAACGTGTCGAGCTCCGTCGGACGGAGCTCCTTGGAACCGATCGCCATTACGCGTCGCCCTCCTCGCGCTTGATGATGCGTGCCTTGAGGGGCAGCTTGTGGATTGCACGGGTCAGCGCCTCACGGGCGATGTCCTCGTTGACGCCGGAGAGCTCGAAGAGCACACGACCCGGCTTGACGTTGGCGACCCACCACTCGGGCGAGCCCTTACCGGAACCCATGCGGGTCTCAGCCGGCTTCTTGGTCAGCGGACGGTCCGGGTAGATGTTGATCCACACCTTGCCACCACGCTTGATGTGACGCGTCATGGCGATACGAGCGGACTCGATCTGCCGGTTCGTCACGTAGGCCGGGGTGAGGGCCTGGATACCGAAGTCGCCGAAGCTGACCTTGGTACCGCCGGTGGCCTGACCCGAACGCTTCGGGTGGTGCTGCTTGCGGTGCTTGACTCGACGGGGAATAAGCATGGTTACGCCTCAACTCCTGCGCCGGCCGGCGCGTCCTGCGGGGCCTGCTGCTGACGGCCGCCACGGTCGCCGCCACGGCGGTCGCCGCGCTCGCCACGGGGGCCGCCACGACGCTCCGGGCGCGACGAACGCTGGTTCGCCTGCTCGCGAGCGAGCTCCTTGTTCGTGATGTCGCCCTTGTAGATCCAGACCTTCACGCCGATGCGGCCGAAGGTGGTCCGAGCCTCGTAGAAGCCGTAGTCGATGTTCGCGCGGAGCGTGTGCAGGGGCACGCGGCCCTCGCGGTAGAACTCCGAGCGGGACATCTCGGCGCCGCCGAGGCGGCCCGACACCTGGATCCGGACACCCTTGGCGCCGGCGCGCTGTGCACCCTGCAGGCCCTTGCGCATGGCGCGTCGGAACGCGACACGGGCGGAGAGCTGCTCGGCGATGCCCTGCGCGACGAGCTGGGCCTCGGTCTCGGGGTTCTTGACCTCGAGGATGTTGAGCTGGATCTGCTTCTTGGTGAGCTTCTCCAGCTCGCTGCGGACGCGCTCCGCCTCGGCGCCGCGGCGGCCGATGACGATGCCCGGACGCGCCGTGTGGATGTCCACGCGGACGCGATCGCGGGTGCGCTCGAGCTCGATGCGGGCGACACCGGCGCGGTCGAGGGTCTTCTTCAGGTACTCGCGCACCTTGATGTCCTCGGCCACGTAGTCGGCGTAGCGCTGCCCGGCCTTCGTGCTGTCGGTGAACCAGTGCGAGACGTGGTCCGTCGTGATCCCGAGACGGAAACCGTACGGGTTGACCTTCTGGCCCATTAGTTGCTCGCCTTCTTGCTCGTGGCGGCAGCCTCGACCTCATCCGGCGTCGCGAGGACGACCGTGATGTGGGAGGTGCGCTTGTTGATCCGGAAGGCGCGGCCCTGGGCGCGCGGCTGGAACCGCTTCAGGGTCGTTCCCTCGTCGACGAAGACGCGGCTCACGTAGAGGTCGCGCTCGTCCAGGAAGCTGTTCGTCGAGTCCGCCTTCACCCGGGCGTTCGCGATCGCCGAGGCGACCAGCTTGTACACGGGCTCCGAAGCGGCCTGCGGGGCGAACTTCAGGATGGCGAGCGCCTCGTGGGCCTGCTTGCCGCGGATCAGCTCGATGACGCGACGGGCCTTCTGAGGCGTGACGCGGATGTGTCGCACGCGTGCGATCGACTCCACCATTTCGTTCCTCCTCTGCGTCCCCGCGTTAGCGGCGACGGCCCTTCTTGTCGTCCTTCACGTGACCACGGAAGGTGCGGGTCGGCGCGAACTCGCCGAGCTTGTGACCGACCATCGACTCGGTGACGAACACCGGGATGTGCTTGCGGCCGTCGTGCACGGCGATCGTGTGCCCGAGCATGTTCGGGACGATCATCGAGCGACGCGACCACGTGCGGATCACGTTCTTGGTGTTGGCCTCGTTCTGCGTGACGACCTTGCGGAGCAGGTGCTCGTCGACGAAGGGGCCCTTCTTCAGACTGCGTGGCATCTTCTGAACTCCTACTTGCGCTTCTTGCCGGCGTTACGGCGACGGACGATGAGCTTGTCGCTCGGCTTGTTCGGCTTGCGCGTGCGACCCTCGGCCTGGCCCCAGGGGCTGACGGGGTGACGACCACCGGACGTCTTGCCCTCACCACCACCGTGCGGGTGGTCGACCGGGTTCATCGCGACACCACGCACGGTCGGGCGGACGCCCTTCCAGCGCATGCGGCCGGCCTTGCCCCAGTTGATGTTGGACTGCTCGGCGTTGCCGACCTCGCCGATGGTGGCGCGGCAGCGGGCGTCGACGTTGCGGACCTCGCCCGACGGCAGACGGAGCTGCGCGTAGGGGCCGTCCTTGGCGACGAGACGCACCGAGGCACCGGCGGACCGGGCCATCTTCGCGCCGCCACCGGGACGGAGCTCGATCGCGTGGATCACGGTACCGACCGGGATGTTGCGCAGCGGCAGGTTGTTGCCGGGCTTGATGTCCGCGCCGGGACCCTGCTCGACGACGTCGCCCTGCTTGAGCTTGTTCGGCGCGATGATGTAGCGCTTCGTGCCGTCCACGTAGTGCAGGAGCGCGATGCGCGCCGTGCGGTTCGGGTCGTACTCGATGTGCGCGACCTTGGCGTCGACGCCGTCCTTGTCGTGACGACGGAAGTCGATCACGCGGTACTGGCGCTTGTGGCCACCACCGATGTGACGGGTCGTGATGCGGCCGGAGCTGTTGCGGCCACCGGTCTTCGGCAGCGGACGAAGCAGCGACTTCTCCGGCGTCGAACGGGTGATCTCAGCGAAGTCGGCGACCGACGAGCCGCGACGACCAGGGGTCGTCGGCTTGTAGTTACGAATAGCCATGATTTATCCCTCTGGTCCTCAGCCGACAGCCGTGAAGATGTCGATCGAACCGGACTTGAGCGTCACGATGGCACGCTTGGTGTCCTTGCGCTTGCCCAGGCCGAACTTCGTGCGACGGGTCTTGCCCGGACGGTTCAGCGTGTTGATGCTCGCGACCTTGACGTCGAAGATCTTCTCGATGGCGAGCTTGATCTCGGTCTTGTTCGAACGGGGGTCCACGATGAACGTGTACTTGCCCTGGTCGATCAGGCCGTAGCTCTTCTCCGAGACGACCGGCGAGATGATGATGTCGCGCGGGTCCTTGTTGAAGCCGCTCATGCGGAGATCTCCTTCGCGGTCTTCGACGCGATGAATGCGTCGAGGGCGCTCTTGCTGAAGACGAGGGCGTCGGCCTTGAGCACGTCGTAGGCGTTGAGCTGGCCGTACGAGAGCGCGTGGACGTTCGGCAGGTTGCGGACGGACTTGAGCGTGAGCTCGTCGTCCGACTCGAGCACGACGAGCACGTTCTTGACGGGCGCGACCTTCTCGATGAGCGTGCGGGCGGTCTTCGTCGACGGCGTCTCAGCCGCGACGAAGCCCTCCACAGCGGAGATGCGGCCACCGCGGGCGCGGTCCGAGAGCGAGCCGAGCAGAGCAGCGGCGATCATCTTCTTCGGGGTGCGCTGCGAGTAGTCGCGCGGGGTCGGTCCGTGGACCACGCCACCGCCGGTGTGCTCCGGTGCGCGGACCGAACCCTGACGGGAGCGGCCGGTGCCCTTCTGCTTGAACGGCTTGCGACCAGCACCGCGGACCTCGCCGCGGTTCTTGGTCTTGTGGGTGCCCTGACGCGCGGCTGCGAGCTGCGCGGTCACGACCTGGTGGATCAGCGGGACGTTCGTCTCGACGTCGAAGAGCTCGGCGGGCAGCTCGATGCTGCCGGCGACGGCTCCGGTCGCGTCGAGGACGTCGATCGTGGTTGCGGTCTCGGTGGCCATGATCACTTACCCTTCACGGCGGTACGGACGAAGACGGAGCGGCCACGAGCACCGGGGACGGCGCCCTTGACGAGCAGCAGACCCTTCTCGGCGTCGACGGCGTGCACCGTGAGGTTGAGGACGGTCACGCGCTCGCCACCCATGCGACCAGCCATGCGCATGCCCTTGAAGACACGCGACGGGGTCGACGAGGCACCGATGGAACCGGGCTTGCGGTGGTTGCGGTGCGCACCGTGCGAAGCGGACACACCGGCGAAGCCGTGGCGCTTCATGACACCGGCGAAGCCCTTGCCCTTCGACGTCCCGACGACGTCGACCTTCTGGCCGGCCTCGAAGGTGTCGACGGTGAGCTCCTGGCCGAGCGAGTACTCGGCGGAGTCGTTGGTGCGGATCTCGGTGAGGGTGCGACGCGGGGTCACACCAGCAGCCTCGAAGTGGCCGGCAGCCGGCTTGTTGACCTTGCGCGGGTCGATCGCACCGGCGGCGATCTGGATCGCCTCGTAGCCGTCGCGCTCGACGTTGCGGATCTGGGTGACCACGTTCGGGCCGACCTCGATCACGGTGACGGGGATGAACTTGTTGTTCTCGTCCCACACCTGGGTCATCCCGAGCTTCTTGCCGAGGAGGCCCTTGACGGTCTTGGTTGAGTTCGCCATCAGTCCAGCCCCCTTACAGCTTGATCTCGATGTTGACGTCCGCCGGGAGGTCGAGTCGCATGAGCGAGTCGACGGCCTTCGGCGTCGGGTCGACGATGTCGATGACCCGCTTGTGCGTGCGCTTCTCGAAGTGCTCGCGCGAGTCCTTGTACTTGTGGGGCGAACGGATCACGGTGACCACGTTCTTCTCGGTGGGGAGCGGCACCGGGCCGACCACGGTCGCACCGGCACGGGTCACCGTGTCGACGATCTTCCGGGCCGACGTGTCGATGACCTCGTGGTCGTACGACTTGAGCCGGATGCGGATCTTCTGTCCCGCCATGTGTCTCTTGTCCTCTCTGCGCCGCGCACCCTCGGGCCGCCTGACGCCGCCGTGCCGTGCATTCCTGCAGGGCTTGGCTGTTTTCCTGAACCAACCGGCCGCATCCGCTGGGGATGACCGCTGTTCTCCTGTCAACCGCGCAGGGCGACCGGGGCCGTCCAGCGTGGGCATGTCGCTTCCCCGGCGCCGTGGCACAGCAGTGCCGCACACCGTGGTGGGGATTCGATCGTGTTCTGCTGCCTGCGGCCCAACCCAGCTCCGCTGGACGGAGGGGTTGTGCACTGCCAGAGCAGTGATCCTGCGCGCGCGAACGCCCGCGGAATTCGGAACCGGACAAGTGTCGCACAGGCACGCCAAGCGTGCAACCCGGGCGTGTCGCGAATTCGTGGCGTGTCGCGGCCGGCTCACGGGCCCGGATCCGCGGGCTTCGGACCGGCCTGGAGGATCGGATCCCCCCGTCACGCAGCGCACCCTCCCGACGTGGTCGGGAGGGTGCGTCAGAGGTACTCCGGACGCCTACTCGGCGGCGACCACGGGCGGCACGAACCACGGCGGGAACACCGCGACGCGGGGCGCGCGGCCCCCCTGCTCGGCCAGGAGCGTCTTGACCTGCTGGCGGACGCGGTCGTTCGGGACACCGATCACGGCGACCGAGGACAGCGGCACGCGCGGCCCGGCGAGCAGTTCGAGGCCGTGCATCTCCGGGTCGGTGAAGTCCGTGCGGCGGATGAGGTTCGTCGCGGCCGCGGGGCCGACGGCGAACCGGACGTCCTCGGCGTCGGCGTCCTGGTCGGCGACGATCACGGAGGCGCCGAAGGCGGAGACGGGCACGACGAGGACGACGTACTCGACGGCACGCGTGCGTCGGGCGGCGTCGGACCACCGCTCCCCCGCGGCGCCGCGGCGGAGCTCGTCCCACCGCGTGGCGTCGGGCGAGAGCGAGAACGTCACGTGCCCGGACACCGGACCGCCGTCCGGCGCGGATGCGTGCGCGCGTGCGGCGCGGGTGGCCGGGGAGCTGACGTCGACCGCGGGTGTCGCGGCGTCGGCGGCGAGGATCGCGCCCTCGGCGACGATCGACGCGAGGTTGTCGATGTGGGTGGCGTGGTGGGCCCGGAGCGACGCGAAGTCACGGGGTTCCGGCAGCTCGGGCGCCGCGGGCGACCGCAGCGAGGAGGAGCCGCGCGCGGGCGCCGGGGTGGATCGGAGGTCGGTGGTGATGCGGGTCCGGCGGGGCGCCGGCGTGGTGGGGGCCATCGGCGTCTCGCGCTGGCGGGGGGAGCAGATGTCGCAGAGCTCGGTGGGGAAACCGTGGATGCACTCGTCGGTCACGACTGGGGAGGGTCCTTCCGTGCCCGTGTGGGGGTGGTCGGGCACGGTGTCCAACCGTACGTCATGATGCGGCGCACGTGGTCACTGCCCGTCGTCGTCAGGGCGGGACGGTGTCACTGGCGGTAGAGCAGGGCGCGGACCTCGGACTCCGCTGCGTGCAGCCGCGCCGGGTCGATGGTCTCGCCGTGCTCGTACGCGTCGAGCAGCCGCGGGTCGATGTAGCTCTGCCGGCACACGGTCGGGGTGTTGCCGAGTTCCTCGCTGGCGGCCTTCACCGCGTGCGACACCGCCTTCTTGCGCTTCGCCTGGCTGGGCTGCATGCCGGTCTTGGCCAGGTCGACCGCCGCCGCCACGGTCCCGTGCAGGGTCCGGAAGTCCTTCGCGGTGAACGCGTCGCCGGCGCGCTCCTTGACGTACTCGTTGATGTCCTCGGCGGCGAGCGGCTCCCACTCGGCGCCGCGGCGCTCCCGGAAGGCCAGCAGCCGGGCGTTCGCCCCGCGGCGCTTCATGCCGGCGATCACCCGCGCCAGGTCGGCGTCGTGGATCGTCGAGGACCACTCCTGCCCGCTCTTGCCCGGGAAGTCGAGCTCGATGTCGTTCCCCGAGACGTGCGCGTGCGCGCACAGGAGCGTCGACAGCCCGCGGCTCCCGTGCTCGGTCGCGTAGCGCTCCGAACCCACCCGGAGCGATCCCTGGTCGAGCATCCGGAACGCCGCGGCCAGTGCGCGTCGACGGTCGGGCTCGGGACGACGGAGGTCCTGCGTCACCATCCGACGCGCGCCGGGCAGCGACTCGGCCAGCGCGAGGGCCCGGTCGTACTTGATCCGGTCCATCCGTTCGCGCCACGACGGGTGGTACATGTACTGCCGGCGGCCGGCACCGTCGATGCCCGTCGCGAGGACGTGCCCGTTGTCGTACGGCGAGATCCAGACGTCGTCCCACGCCGGCGGGATGACGAGGTCCTCGAGCCGCTGGCGCACCTCGGGGTCGGTGACGGTGTTGTTGTCCGGGTCGCGGTACGAGAAGCCGCGGCCGCTGCGGACACGGTGGTAGCCACGGCCGTTGGTCGCGGATCGGCGGAGACGGGTCACCGCACCGATGCAACACGTGCGCACCTGGGACGGGCCACGGACAGCGACCACCGTACGAGCAGACGCCCGCGGAACGACGAAGCGGGGCCGGACCCGAAGGCCCGACCCCGCTTGCGCAGTGCTCCGTTGGACGGAGTTACTTGATGATCTCCTCGACCGTACCGGCGCCGACCGTACGACCACCCTCACGGATGGCGAAGCGGAGGCCGGCCTCCATGGCGATCGGCTGGATCAGCTCGACGGTCATGGAGACGGTGTCGCCGGGCATGACCATCTCGGTGCCCTCGGGCAGCGTGATGACGCCGGTGACGTCCGTGGTGCGGAAGTAGAACTGCGGACGGTAGTTCGCGTAGAACGGGTTGTGACGGCCGCCCTCGTCCTTGGTCAGGATGTAGGCGTTCGCCTTGAAGTCCGTGTGCGGCGTGACCGAACCCGGCTTGACGACGACCTGGCCGCGCTCCACGTCCTCGCGCTTGAGGCCACGGATGAGCAGACCGGTGTTGTCACCGGCCTCGGCCTTGTCGAGCAGCTTGCGGAACATCTCGATGCCCGTGACCGTGGTCTTCTGCGTCGGGCGGATGCCGACGATCTCGACCTCGGAGTTGAGGTCGAGCGTGCCACGCTCGACACGACCGGTGACGACGGTGCCACGACCGGTGATCGTGAAGACGTCCTCGATCGGCATGAGGAACGGCTGGTCGGTGGCGCGCACCGGGTCCGGGACGTTCTCGTCGACGGCGGCCATCAGGTCCTGGACGGACTTGACCCACTTCTCGTCGCCCTCGAGCGCCTTGAGCGCCGAGACCTGCACGACGGGGGCGTCCTCGTCGAACTCCTGCGAGCCGAGGAGCTCACGGACCTCGAGCTCGACGAGCTCCAGGATCTCCTCGTCGTCCACCATGTCGGACTTGTTCAGCGCGACGACGATGTACGGGACGCCGACCTGGCGGGCGAGCAGCACGTGCTCACGCGTCTGGGGCATCGGGCCGTCGGTGGCGGCGACCACGAGGATCGCGCCGTCCATCTGCGCCGCACCCGTGATCATGTTCTTCACGTAGTCAGCGTGACCCGGAGCGTCGACGTGAGCGTAGTGACGCTTCTCCGTCTGGTACTCGACGTGGGAGATGTTGATCGTGATGCCGCGATCGCGCTCCTCGGGAGCGCTGTCGATCTGTGCGAAGTCACGGGCCTCGTTGAGGTCCGGGTACTGGTCGTGCAGAACCTTGGTGATCGCCGCCGTGAGCGTGGTCTTGCCGTGGTCGACGTGACCGATGGTTCCGATGTTGACGTGCGGCTTGGTCCGCTCGAACTTGGCCTTGGCCACTGTGGGTCCTCCTCAGGACTCGGAGAGCAAGCCCCCGGTCGCGAGACCGTTGGCGTGCAGGGTGTGTGTCATTACTGTACTTGGTGGCGAGGGGCCCGTCGCCGGGCACCCTCGCCTGTCGAGAGAACGCCGGAGCGTTACTCTCCGCTGTTCTTCGCGATGATCTCCTCGGCGACCTTGGCCGGGACCTGGCTGTAGGTCTCGAAGGTCATCGAGTAGACCGCACGACCAGAGGTCTTGGACCGCAGGTCCCCGACGTAGCCGAACATCTCGGACAGCGGAACGCTCGCGCGGACCACCTTGACGCCCGAGGCGTCCTCCATCGAGGCGATCTGGCCACGACGGGAGTTGAGGTCACCGATGACGTCGCCCATGTACTCCTCCGGAGTACGCACCTCGACGGCCATGATCGGCTCGAGGATGGCGGGGCCGGCCTTGCGGGCGGCCTCCTTGTAGGCGATGGAACCGGCGATCTTGAACGCCATCTCGGACGAGTCGACGTCGTGCGCCGCGCCGTCCTTGAGGATGGCCTTCACGCCGACGGTCGGGTACCCGGCCAGGATGCCGACCTGCATGGCGTCCTGGATACCGGCGTCGACCGAGGGGATGTACTCACGCGGGACGCGACCACCGGTGACGGCGTTCTCGAACTCGTAGACCTTCTCGGCCGTGACTTCCATCGGCTCGAGGGCGATCTGCACCTTCGCGAACTGGCCGGAACCACCGGTCTGCTTCTTGTGCGTGTAGTCGTAGCGCTCGACGACCTTGGTCAGGGTCTCGCGGTACGCGACCTGCGGCTTGCCGACGCTGGCCTCGACCTTGAACTCGCGCTTCATGCGGTCGACGAGGATGTCGAGGTGGAGCTCGCCCATGCCCTTGATCGTCGTCTGACCGGTCTCGGCGTTGAGCTCGACGCGGAACGTCGGGTCTTCTTCGGCGAGCTTCTGGATGGCCGTGGAGAGCTTCTCCTGGTCGGCCTTCGTGTTCGGCTCGATGGCGACCTCGATGACCGGCTCCGGGAAGGTCATCGACTCGAGGACGACCTGGTTGGTCGGGTCGCACAGGGTGTCACCGGTGGTGGTGTCCTTGAGGCCGATGACCGCGTAGATGTGTCCGGCGGTGACGTTGTCGACCGGGTTCTCCTTGTTGGAGTGCATCTGGAAGATCTTGCCGATGCGCTCCTTCTTGCCCTTGGTCGAGTTGATGACCTGGGCACCGGACTCGATCGAGCCGGAGTACACGCGGACGTAGGTCAGACGACCGAAGAACGGGTGCACCGCGACCTTGAACGCCAGGGCCGAGAACGGCTCGGTGGCGTCGGGCTTGCGGATGATCTCCTTCTCTTCGTCCTTGACGTCGTGGCCGATCATCGGCGGCACGTCGAGCGGGGACGGGAGGTAGTCGATGACCGCGTCGAGCATCGGCTGGACACCGCGGTTCTTGAACGCCGAACCACAGAGGACCGGGTAGACCTCGGAAGCGATCGTGAGCTTGCGGATCGCGCCCTTGATCTCGGCCTTCGTGAGCTCCTCGCCACCGAAGAACTTCTCGAGCAGGGCGTCGTCGGTCTCGGCGACGCGCTCGATCAGCTTCGCGCGGTACTCCTCGGCACGGGCCTGGAGGTCCGCGGGGATCTCCTGGACCTCGTACTGGGCGCCCATGGTGACGTCACCCTTGGCATCGCCCGGCCAGACCTTGGCGTGCATCTCGATGAGGTCGACGACGCCGACGAAGTCGTTCTCGGCACCGATCGGGAGCTGGAGCACGAGGGGCTCAGCACCGAGGCGGTTGATGATCGTGTCGACGGTGAAGTAGAAGTCCGCGCCGAGCTTGTCCATCTTGTTGACGAAGCAGATGCGGGGGACGTCGTACTTGTCCGCCTGACGCCACACGGTCTCGGACTGGGGCTCGACGCCCTCCTTGCCGTCGAAGACGGCGACGGCACCGTCGAGGACGCGGAGCGAACGCTCCACCTCGACCGTGAAGTCCACGTGACCGGGGGTGTCGATGATGTTGATCTGGTTGTTGTCCCAGAAGCAGGTCGTCGCGGCCGACGTGATCGTGATGCCGCGCTCCTGCTCCTGCGCCATCCAGTCCATCGTCGCGGCGCCGTCGTGGACCTCACCGATCTTGTGCGTGATGCCCGTGTAGAACAGGATGCGCTCGGTCGTCGTGGTCTTGCCGGCATCGATGTGCGCCATGATGCCGATGTTGCGGACCTTGTTCAGGTCGGTGAGCACGTCCTGTGCCACAGGTTCCTCCGGAAGAGTTGTAGGAGAGGTTGGCGTCCGGGAAGGGCGCCGGGGTTCTTGACCACCGACGCCCTCCCGGTGCCGGGACTACCGGCCGGACTTACCAGCGGTAGTGGGCGAAGGCCTTGTTCGACTCGGCCATCTTGTGCGTGTCCTCACGGCGCTTCACCGCGGCACCGAGACCGTTCGACGCGTCGAGGATCTCGTTCATGAGACGCTCGGTCATCGTCTTCTCGCGACGGGCCTTGGCGTACGAGGTGAGCCAGCGGAGCGCGAGGGTGTTCGCGCGGTGCGGCTTGACCTCGACCGGCACCTGGTAGGTCGAGCCACCGACGCGGCGGCTGCGGACCTCGAGGGTCGGACGGACGTTGTCGAGCGCCTTCTTCAGCGTCGCGACCGCATCCTGCTGGTTCTTGGCGGTGACGCCCTCGAGTGCATCGTAGACGATGCGCTCGGCGAGGCCCTTCTTGCCGTCCAGGAGGATCTTGTTGACGAGCTGCGAGACGATCGGCGCGCCGTACACCGGGTCGGCGACGACGGGACGCTTCGGGGCGGGACCCTTGCGAGGCATCTAACTCAACCCTTCTTCGCGCCGTAGCGGCTGCGGGCCTGCTTACGGTTCTTGACGGCCTGGGTGTCCAGGGCACCGCGGATGATCTTGTAGCGCACGCCGGGGAGGTCCTTCACACGACCGCCGCGGACGAGCACCATCGAGTGCTCCTGCGGGTTGTGGCCCTCACCGGGGATGTAGGCCGTGACCTCGGTGCCGTTCGAGAGCTTGACACGAGCGACCTTGCGCAGGGCCGAGTTCGGCTTCTTGGGGGTGGTGGTGTAGACGCGGGTGCAGACACCACGCTGCTGGGGGTTCGCCTTCAGTGCCGGCGCCTTGGTCTTGACGACCTTCGGCGTGCGGCCCTTGCGAACGAGCTGCTGGATGGTAGGCAACTGTTCTCCTGGTTCTTCGCTCGTGCTCTGGCCAGCGCGTTCCGCTGGCTTCCTCATCCCACGCCGATCGCCGCCTGACGGCGGAGGAAGCGGGGATGGATGTCCGAGCCGGCGATGCCGACCCGGGATTTCGGGCGCGCCCGAGGGCGCACACCCAGGAGAGCCTACCCGCGCGGTCGGGCGAAATCAATCCGGGCGCGTCGTGGCGCGCACCACCTGCGCGCCGGAGCGGGTACGGTCGGTCGGTTGCCCGCCCGACGGCGGAGGCGAGCCGATCGGCGGGGGTGGGTCACGCCTCCAGGCCGAGGACCCGACCACCCGGCGGACGGGCGTCGGGTCAGGAGCCGGAGTCCGACGAACCGTTGCCGACGGCCGAGACGAACGTCGCCCCCTGGTCGGTGAAGCCCGTGATGTAGCCGCTCGCGTTGACGTTCATCGGCCCCGCCGAGGCCGTGCCGGTGCCGGCGGAGTTCGAGATGTCCGCCGTGAACTTCGCGCGCCCGTTGGTGGTGGTCGAGACCAGCCATCCGCGGGAGACCCAGTCACTGACCGCGACGACCGGACGGGACTCGAGCGTCCACTTCTGGTTCGTGTACGTGTAGGCCGGGTCCTCGCCGTAGGCGTAGAAGCTGCACCCGGGCGGCGCCGTCTCGGTCGAGGCGATGCAGCCGTCGACCCACTTGTCGACCGCGTCCTTCGCGGCCTGCTGGCCGGCGTCGGTGAGGGTCGTCTGCAGCGTGACCGGCACCGATCCCACGGCACCGCCGAAGCCCGACACGGTCGTGCGCTGGGCGTCCGCGGTGAACCACTTGCCGCCGTCGACGGCGATCGAGTACTCCCCCGGCAGGGCCTTGAGCGTCGCGATGCCGTCCTTCGACGTCGTGATCTCCTGGTCGGCGACGCGGACCGCGGTGCCGCCGGGGCCGCTCACCGCCACCTGCACCTGTCCGAGGCGGGGCGCCTCGAGGTCCCAGACCGGGAAGACGCCCCAGTCGGTGCCCGTCTTGTCGAGCGTGAACGTCGCGGCGACGTCCCGGCCGCCCTGCTTCAGGTAGGCGCGGACCCGGGCGGTGTCGCCCGCGGTGTCGGTCGCGGCGATCCGGTAGCCGGTGACCCGCCCGGAGGCCTTGGCGTACGCGGCGTCGGTGAGGAGCACGTCGTCCTTGCCGTGCTCGATGCCCGCTGCCGAGAGGGCGTCGTCCACACGACCGGCGGTCAGGTCGTCGAGGAAGGCGCGGACCGGTCGGTCGGGCGAGTGCGAGGAGGTGCCGACGGAGAAGCCGACGACCCCGGCGACGGCCAGCAGCACGATCGCGGCCCCACCGGCGATGATGCTGATGAGCGGACCGCGGCCGAGTCGCCGCCGAGGCGGCACCGGTCGGGGCGCGACCGGCTGCTCGAGCGTGCCCCGGATCGTGTCGACGTGCGGTGTCGCGGCCCAGTCGGCCACCTGTCGCTCCTCGGTCATGCGTCCCCCGTCGTGCCTGGTGCGCGCGTGCCTGGTGCGTGCGTGCTCCGGGATCCTACCGCCGGGAGACGACGTCGGACCGGGCTGCGGTCCCCGCGCACCCTGTCCTCGCCCGTCAGCGGTGGTCGTGGTCCGCCGGCGCCTGCTGGGGTGCGGAGCGGGCCTGGTGTCGTGCGGCCGCGATGCCGCCGACGACGCAGAGCAGCGCCACGACGACCGAGCCGACGACGAAGGGGCTCAGCGCCGAGCCAGCAGGGAACACGAGGAGCTCGGTCGCGTCACCGCGGACGAGGGAGTAGCCGACCGAACCGACCGCGAGCATGACGAGGTACGTCGACGCGGCGGCCACGAGTCCGGTCACGCCGGGGTTGCCCTCGCGGATGCCGGCGGCCGTCGTCACGAAGACCACCACGCCGGCCCCGAGGACCATCGCCGGGCCCAGGTACGCGGTCGCGTCCGGTTGGGGGATCGCCTCGACGTCGGCGAGCAGGGCCTCGAAGCCCGTCACCGCGATGACGAGCGCGATGAAGAGGACCGACGTCATCGTCGCGATCAGCCACCGGGACATGGGGCGATCGTACCGCCGGGCCGCCCACGGGGGCGTCCGGCTGCGCGATCGGGCCGGGTCAGGTGCGGCTGGGCTGCTCGGCCGGCGTCGGCTCGTGTGCCGTGTCGTCCTGCTCCTGTGCCGCTTCGTCCTGCGCCGCCCGGTCCTCTGCCGTCCGGTCGTTCGTCGCCTGGTCCTGCGCCGCCTGCTCGTTCGCTGCGGCGACGAGGGCGAGCGCGATGGTCGCGGTGATCACCGGGATGGACCCGGTGATCGGCACGGTGGGTGCGGACCCGGTCTGGAGGCGCGGCTCGGCCGCGGGGAGCGGTCCGGTCTGGAGGCGCGGCTCGGCCCGGGCGGGCGTGTGCGGCTGGACCTCGTGGTCGCGGAGCGCGGGTCCGACGACCGGCAGGACCGCGGTCGTCGTCGGCGGCTCCGCGTGCAGGACTGCGGGCCCGACAGCGGTCCGGCCGGCACGCACCCGGGCTCGGCGCGCGCGACCCATCCGGACCAGCACGACGACCGCGACGACGGCCCAGATGCCGTTCACGATGGTCGACGGGATCGCGTGGTGGGCGGCGACGTTGATCGCCACCGACAGTCCTCCGACGAGGTTGAACACCTGGTACAGCGGCCCGTTGGGGATCTTCCCGAGCGAGAACAACAGGTAACCAGCGAGGACGGTTACGGCTCCGAACCAGCCGAGGAACTCCACGATTCCGACCAACACGCGCGACTCCGGGCACGACGAGGAACGGCCGTCCAGAGGCGACCGTCCGAGAGGGGGGCGAGCAGTCGCGAGTGCGACGTCGGGAGCATCGTAGGCACACCGACGGGTGTCGCGGAAGTGGGTGCGGCGTGGCGTGGCGCACCCACTTCGCGGGGTGGGTTCCCAGGGGGTGTCAGCCGGCGGGGGTGGCGGTGGCGGAGGGGGTCGCGGACGCGTTCTCGGTCGCCTGCGACACCTGGGCGGCCTTCGCATCGGCGAGGACGTACACGAACCCCGAGAGAGTCCAGGTGGTCCCGCCTGCGGTCGGGGCAGCGGACGCGTCGGCCGCGGTCTCCTGCTTCTGCGAGGTGATGCCGTTGACGAGGAACAGGCGCTCTCCGCTCTGCACGCCCTTGGTGAACTGCAGCGCCTGCGCGAACGACCCCGAGACGTCGATGCTCACCGCGATGGTCGAGAAGTTGGCGCCGGTGATGCGGCTGTCCGTCTTCGTCGCCGGGGCCACGGGCGACGTCGGCGCAGCGGCCGTCGGCTCGCCGCTGGGCGCCGAGGTCGCGCTCGTGCCGGTGGACGCAGGTACTCCACCGGTCGTCCCGGTCGACGCCGGCGGTGCGTACGCGGCCGCCCACGCGGTCGTGATGCCCGTCACCGTGACGCCGGACGAGGACGCGACCGCGTCGATCTCCTTGTAGAAGGCTGCGGTGGCGGGGGTCGACGGGACGGAGGCCTCGAGCGTCGCGAGCTCCTGCTGCTTGCTCGGGAGCTCCTTCGACTGCTCCGCGAGTCGGGCGAGTTCGCTCCGGTAGGTCTCGTTGGTCGCCTCGATGGACGCCTGCTGCTGCCGGTTCGCCGCGGCGGCGGCCAGCTGCGGTTGCACACCGAGGAAGAACCCGCCGACGAGGACGACGCTGCCGATGACGAGTGCCACGACGAGGTGGAGCCGGTTCCTGGTCACTTCGATCGCTCCTCGTACTTGCCGTCGTAGGCGGCTTCGTTCACGTGCACGGTCATGTTCACCGTGTAGTGGCCGTCCTCGTCGACACGTGACACGGCGTTCGCGTTCGCGTCGACGAACCCCTTCAGCCCACGCACGCGGTCCAGCCAGTCCGGGATCGAGGGCAGCGTCGGGCTGTCCGCGTCGAAGGTGACCGTGGCGATCCGGACACCCTGCAGCGGGGCGTCCGCCTGTGTGTACGGCGCGAGCGGCGACGCCGAGTCGACGGTCACCCCGGTGATGGCCACACCGGCGGGCAGCGAGTCCTGGGCGCTCTGCAGGTACGCAGCCCAGTCGATCTCCGTCGCTCCGCCGACCGCCTGCGCCGAACGGACGAGGTCGGAGCGCCCCTCGACGTCGCGGACGTCCGAGTACTGTCCCTGCTGCTGCAGCAGCGCGGTGCCCTCGCTCTGGGCCGTCCGGAGCTGGCTGGCCGAGGACATCTGGTCCAGCGCCGTCATCCCGCTCCCGACGAGCACGACCGAGGCGACCACGGCCACCCCGAACCAGACCCGGCGGACGACGACGCGCTGGCGACGGTCGACGAGCACCTCGGTGGGGAGGAGGTCGACCCGGGGCGAGCCACCGACGACGAGGTCCCGGGGGGCCCGGCGGTT
This sequence comes from Curtobacterium citreum, assembly GCF_006715175.1. Taxonomy (NCBI): domain Bacteria; kingdom Bacillati; phylum Actinomycetota; class Actinomycetes; order Micrococcales; family Microbacteriaceae; genus Curtobacterium; species Curtobacterium citreum. The sequence continues at coordinate 3,597,066 of NZ_VFMQ01000001.1, forward strand.
CTGCTGCCTCGAGCGCTGCTCGTGGTCGGACACGAGCTTGGCGGCCGACGAGGTCGGTCGGACTCCGCGGAGCCGTTCCATCGTGCCGGTCATGCTGCTCGTCCTCCCGCGGCGAGGCCCCAGGCCACCGCCATCGACTGCCCGCGTTCGGCCACGACCTCCGGCGCGATGCTCCGCGCCCAGTGGACGCCCGCGAAGGGGTCTCCCACGACGGTCGGGACGCCGGTCGTCTCGGCCAGGGCCTCGCCGAAGCCCGGCAGGCCGCTGCCCGCCCCGGCGAGGACGAGCCGTGCGATCGGCGCGCCGTCGCCCTTCGTGTTCACGAAGTAGTTCAGCGTGTTGCGGATGCTCGCGATGAGCTCGTTCGTGGCTTCGCGGACGACCGCGGCGGCGCGGACGTCGTCGGCGGTCTGCGCCCGCGCCCCGGTGCCGATCCAGCGCTTCACGACCTCGGCCTGCTCGAGGGAGATCTCGAGCCGCACGGCGATCTGCTTCGTGACCTCGTCGCCGCCGGTCGGGATGATCCGGACGAAGTGCGGGACCCCGTGCCGGGCGATGACCACGGTGGTGGCGTTGCCGCCGAGCTCGACGATGGCGGCGGCCGGGACGTCGGCGGGTGCGAGCACGCGGCTGAGGGCGAACGGGATCAGGTCGACGCCGACCGGGTGGAGACCGGCGAGCTGGACGGCTCGGACGTTGGCGAGCACGGCGTCCTTGATGGCGGCCACGAGCAGGCCGTGCACGACGGGTCCGCCCTCGCCGCTGCCCTCGGCGATCGGGTAGAAGTCGAGGATGGCCTCGCCCACCGGGACCGGGAGGAGGTCCTGGACCTGGAACGGGAGCGACTCACGGATCTGTGCCAGCGGCGCCTTGGGGACGGTGAGGTCCCGCGAGAGCACCCGCTGGTTGCCCATGCCGAGCGCGACGTCCTTGGTCCGGAAACGTCCGACGGCCCACAGCTCCCGGAGCGCGGCGGCGACGGTGTTCGGCTCGAGGACCTCACCGCGACTGGTCGACCCGATCGGCAGCGGGACCTCTGCGATGCGGAGGATGGACGGGGCGTTCCCACGGGTCCGCGCGACCTCGACGGCACGGATGGACGTGCTGCCGATGTCGATCCCGACGACGTTCTTCGCCATTGCTCGTTCTTCCGCTCGTGATCAGGTGAGGCCGATGAGGCCGAGGTACGCGTTCCACAGCGGCGTGCCGAGGAGGATGCCGAGCCATGCCCCGCCGAGCATCCAGGGCCCGAACGGGATGCCGCTCCCGCGCGGTGCGCGACGGGTCACGAGCAGGCCGATGGCGAACGTAGCGCCGAGGGCGAACCCCCCGAAAGCTCCCACTGCGAGGGGTCCCCATCCGAGGTACGCCAGCACGAGGCCGAGGACGCCCGCGAGCTTCACGTCACCCATGCCCATCCCGCCCGGGACGACCACGGCGAGGGCGAGGTACAGGACGAACATGATCGCTGCGCCGCCGACGGCCCGCAGGAGTGCGCCCCAGTCCCCCGTCGTCGCGGAGGTCGTCGCGAGCAGGAGCCCGAGCACCGGGTACGCGGGGAGCACGATCGCGTCGGGCAGCCGGTGCGTGTCGAGGTCGATCAGTGCCAACGAGATCGACACGGCCATCAGGTACAGCAGCCCGACGAGCAGCACCAGGGTCGGACCCGCGGGCGCTGCGTGCACCACCCCGGATGCGAGGACGCCGCCGGTGACCAGTGCGAACGACGCGCTCGTACCCGCCTCGACGAGCGGGTACCGCGCCGAGATGCGCGAGCCGCAGTCGCGACAGGCGCCACGGAGGACGATCCACGACAGCACCGGGACGTTGTCGAACGCGCGGATCTCGGCTCGGCACGCCGGGCACGCGCTCGCGGGCCGCACGACCGACAGCCCGGCCGGCACGCGGTGCACCACGACGTTGAGGAACGAGCCGACGAGCAGCCCGAGGACCGCCGCGAGGCACACGATGGTCGGCGCGAGCGGTTGCAGGGCGTTCACACGCACACCCCCGCTCGCTGGACGCACGCACCGGACACCGCGTACGCCGCGGAGACCTCACCCATCGTCGTGACGCCGTACGTCGTCGTCACCGGGTTGAGGAAGCTCGGCGGCGCCGAGTGCTGCAGCCGCGCGTCGTAGGAGTAGGCCTTCCGGTACCCGCTCGACCCGGAGCGCACGACGCCGCGGAACTTCTGCGCGATCGCTCCGTAGATCGTGAGGGTGCCGCGGTCGCCGCCGTACGCGTAGTTCTGGACCTGGAAGGTGTGCGCCGCCGAGATGATGGCCGCGTCGATCTCGCGACCGGTGTCCCCGAGCATCGAGGTCACGCACGTGCTCCGTCCGCACGCCGAGTTCTGCACGGGGTTCCAGACCATGACGGCGTTGGTGGCGGTGAGTCCGAGCATGTCGGAGCCGCGGTCCTCGTAGGTGGTGTCGCCCGTCACGTAGAGGTAGTTCTCGGCGGCCACGGTCACCTGCCCGTCGACGACGCCGTGCACGAACGCATCGCCGGACCGGGAACCGTAGCTGCACGGGGACGAGCTCAGTTGCACCTCGCCGGTGCGCGGGTACCCGACCCCGTTGCCCTGGTTGCAGGTGTCCGGCAGCGCGGTCGTCGAGGACGCGTTCACGTCGCCCGCCTGGGGCACGTTCTGGACGTAGACGAGGTTGTTCGCCGGGACCGGGACGGTCGCGCCGGCGCTCGAGCCGAGCGCACCGGCACCGGTGCCGGGCTTGCCGCACGCCGCCGGCGCGGTGCCCTGCAGGGGGTTCGTCGCGTCGGTGCTCGTCATCTTCGACCACGGCGAGCGCACGGTCATGGTGCCGTCCGCGTTGAAGGTGATGTCCGTCGGACCGGTGTACATGCAGCCGGGCGTGCGGGTCGCCGACGCGACGGTGTTGTACTGGGTGGCGGACTTCTGCTGCGCGTTCGTCGACGGCATGCCGATCGTCGACGTGAAGGCCGGCTGCGTCACCCCCGCGGGGAAGGACTGCCCGGAGCAGGACACGCCGTTCGAGTCCACCGGGTTGTACCGGAGGCCGCTGGTCGGGTTCGACGTCGTGATCTGCTTGGTGAAGCTCGCCTGGCAGATGCGCATCGTGTCGTTCGAGTGCGCCGGACCGTCGATGGTGTCCCCGCCGGAGAACGCGATCTCCCCGCACTGGTTGCCGTTCCGGATCGCGGGACGTCCCTCCCACGCGTGCTTGACGCACGACTGTGGGACCCCCGTGAGCACCGGGTCCTGGATCTCGTAGTCGGTGAAGTACAGGAAGTCGATGAAGCCCTGCTGGCGGATGCTCGCCACGACGGACCGGACGGCGGAGCCGACCTTCCCCGTGGCACGGATCCGGATGCTCCCCGTGTCGAGGTACTTCGAGGCGTCGACCTCGTACCGGTAGGCGGAGCGACCGTCGCCTCCCGGGACCGTCGCCCAGGTGCCGGTCGCACCGGTACCGAACGCGGGGTTGCTGGCGAGCCCCGTGGGGAGCGTCAGTGCCGTGCTCGTCGAGGAGAAGGGCGCGGCTGGGTTCCCGTACTGGGTGTACCCGGTGTCGTTCGAGAGCCGCGCCTCGTAGTCCTGGACACCGGCGTAGGCAGCACTGAGCGCGGCGTTCCAGTCGGAGTCGGACGAGGACTTCTTGATCCCGGCGACGGCGACGGTGGTCGCAGTCGCGATCATGAACACCACGACCGTCCCGAAGATGATGGCGATCGCGAGGGCCATGCCACGCTCGTCGCGGAGCGCGTCGAGGTGCAGTGCGCGTCGGAGGCGGATCACGACTGGTCCCCTGTCGGATCGAGGAGGTTCGGCAGACCGATGGTGTTCCGGAGGGTCGTGCCGTTCTGCAGGGTGCTCGCCGACGACGACACCCGGAGCGTGACGCGGACGAACGCGATCTGACCCAGCTGGGCCGCGGAGAGCAGACCGGTCGACGGGTCGGGTGTCAGGGTGGCGCCGGAGAGCTGCAGGTACTCGAACACCGGGGTGGCCCCGGCGGCCGGGACCACGATCGACGAGGTGATCGTCGTCGTCGTGCCGGATCCGGGGAACGTGTAGTAGGCGTTGTCGGTCGTGACCCCGGGGACGATCTGCTCGGTCAGGGTGCCCGAGGAGCCGACCGTGAAGCGGACCTGCTGGGGCGCCGCGGTCCGCCCGGTCGCGACCAGGGTCGTGAACTGCACCGTGTTCGTGCCCGCGACGGCGAAGGCCGGGGCGTCGCTCGTCCCGAGACGCGGGTTGTCCGCGGCGGAACGCACCTTGCGGACGACCTCGTTCATGGCGGTCGACACCGCCCGACCGTTCTGGTCCCGGGCCGCCGCGAACGTCGTCGCCGTGGTGATCGAGTAGAAGGTGCCGCCGACGATCGCGAGCAGGACGGCGAAGAGGCCCATCGCGATGAGGAGCTCGACGAGGGTGAGCCCGCGGTCGTCGCGGCGGACGCGGTCGAGGACCGTGCGCGCGAGGCGGTTCACGGTGCGACCCGGGGGTCGAGGGTCACGGACCCGGTGTTCAGGAGGACCCCGAGGAGCCCCTTCGCGGTCACGTTCCGCGGCAGCGAGGTCGCGTCCTTCTGGGCCGTCACCGACCAGGTCCCGTACGGCAGCGCCAGGGTGACGTCGGTCGTGCCGGACGTGCCCGACGCCGCGCGGGCGAACGTGTACCGCTGGGTCACCCGGCAGCCGGGGTCGCCGTTCGCCGGTGCGGCCGTCGTCGCGGTCAGGACCGTGTCCGACCGGTTGATCGTCACCGTGACGGCACCGGTGGCGACCGCCGCGGTGAGCTGGTCCTTCGAGACCGCCGGTGTCGGGGTCTTGCCGATCCGTCCGTCGGACGCCTTCGGCCAGGCCGTCGGGTCGGTCGACAGGCAACTGCTCACGTTGACGGTGCCGTCACCGTTCGTCGTGTTCGAGTCGTAGATGCCCGGGTACACGACGTAGCCCGAGGGGATCGGGCTGAGGTACTGCGTCGCGGGCATCCCGGTCAGCCGGGCGACCCCGTAGGTCGACACGAACGAGGTCGTGAGGTTCGTCGGCAGCAACGCACCCGGCGTGTTGCTCGCGTACTGCATCGCCACCGCGATCGCCGGGTCGTACGTGAAGGACGCGCCACCGGACTGCCCGGCCTTGACGACGACGGTCTTCGTCGGGGCGGCCTGCTGGTCCTGGTCCCGGTACTGCGCCCCACCCGGACCGCCGAGCGTGACCGTGTACGTGCCGGGGACGACCTTGATGGCGACGGTGCACCCGTCTGCGTTCGTCACCGTCGGCTGGGTCGCGAGCGCGAGCGCGGTGTTGCCGGGCACGTCGGCGAGCGGCGTCGGGACGACGGACACGGGGACGCCCGCGGTCCCACCGCTGCCCGTGATCGACTGCACCTGCACGAGGATCGTGCCGAGGGTCGGGTCGTTGATCTTGGTGGACGGCGAGAAGACGGTCTCCTGCTTGACCGGAGCCGCCGAGCCCATGCCGGGCCACGTGACCGTGATGTGCACGTTGAGGAACAGGAGCTGCGCGGTGGTGCCCGCGGCGGACGCGGAGCAGCGGTTGGTGGTGCCGTCGGTGTACTGCCAGTCGAGGGTCCGGCGCACCGTGTACGTGCGCCCGTCGACCTGCGGCGTCTCGGTGCTGCCGGCCATGCCGGTGATGTTCGTCTGCGCCTGGATGCGGGCGGTGTCGATCGCACCCGCGGCGAGGTTCACGGCCTGCGCACGGGCCGAGTTGTCCGAGGTGATGCGCATCACGGAGGCGATGCCGACGAGGGCCCCGGCGATGATGATGCCGAAGACGGTGATGGCCACGATGACCTCGACGAGCGTGAAGCCCGCGTCGCACGGTCGTTCCTGCGTGCGCATCACGGTCTCCTTCCCGGTTCGACGCGCGGACGGGGGCCGAGCGGACCGCTCGACCCCCGTGCAACGGGTGTTACGGCGTGACGGTCGCGTTCGCGGCCGAGAACGAGGTGCCGGAGCAGCTGCCGGCCTTGACGCCGGCGGTCTCGGTCGCGGCGAAGGACTTGCCGGTCGAGCTGATGCCCATCACGCAGAACGACGTCCCCGAGCCGGAGTAGACCAGCTGCGCTTCGGCGTCGCTCCAGGTCGCGCCGGCGGCCGACCACGACTGGCCGCCGGTCACGCCCGCAGCGTTGAGCCCGGAGGCCGCCTTCGTGGACAGGTTGCCGGGCAGCGTGTTGCTGTTCTGGGTCGAGATGCTCACGACCGCCGTCTTGAGGTTCGACACGTCGTTCTGCACACCCGAGTCACGCGCGTTGTTCTGCACGCCGAGGTACACCGGGATGGCGATCGCGGCGAGGATGCCGATGATGATCACGACCACCAGGAGCTCGATGAGCGTGAAGCCCTTGTCGGACTCCTTGGCGATCTCGTTGCGGCGAGCGTTGAGCTTGCCCAGCAGCGCGAAGTACATGGTCGTTCCATTCTTCCAAGAATGCATTCGGGTGGGTGGGGGCTGTGCTGCCGCCGCCGTCAAGCGTATGGACGGCACTTTCTGTGCATAATCCCGAGAACGGGGGGTGGAACGGCAGCAAAATACCCCCACTACCGGGGTCAGCTCGTGACCAAACCACCCCTGAACGGGGCATACGCGTCAGTGGATGAGCGAGGAGATCTTGAAGATCGGCAGGTACAGCGCGATGATCATGCCGCCGACCACGACACCCAAGAATGCGATCAACAATGGCTCGATCAATGCGGTCAACGCCTCGGTCGTGGATTCCACCTCGTTGTCGTAGAAGACCGCGATCTTCTCCAGCATCACCTCGAGGGAACCGGCGTCCTCGCCGACCGCGACCATCTGCGAGACCATCTCCGGGAACACGCTCTCGCGCGCCAGGGGTTCAGCGATCGACTCGCCCTTCCGGACCGCTTCGGCGACCCGCTCCAGCGCGCGCTGGACCGTGAAGTTGTTCGAGACCTCGCCGACGATCTGCAGCGCCTGCAGGATCGGCACGCCGGCGCTGATCATGTTCGAGAAGTTCCGGGCGAAGCGTGCGATGACGATCTTGCGGTTGAGCGCGCCGAAGACCGGGAGCTTCAGTCGCAGCGGGTCGACGACGGCGCGGACGGCATCGGTGTGCTGCTTCGCGCGCCACCAGAACCAGCCGGCGACGACCGCGGCGACGAGGATCGGCCCGACCCACACCATCGCGTTCGAGGCGTAGACGAGCAGCAGCGTCGGCAGCGGCAACTGCCCCCCGAGCGACGCGAACATCTTCTGGAAGATCGGCACGATGAAGACGAGCATCACCACGACCGCGACCAGCGACATCACGAGCACCACGACGGGGTAGGTCATCGCGGACTTGATCGTCGACCGGAGCTTGTGCTCCTTCTCGAAGTTCGTCGCGATCGAGTCCATCGCCTGGTCGAGGAAGCCGCCGGTCTCCCCCGCACGGATCATGTTGATCATGATCGGCGGGAAGTCCACCGGGTACTTGCCGACCGCGTCCGAGAACGAGACACCGCGCTCGACGTCGTCCCGCACCTTGCCGAGGATCTCCTTGAGCTTCTTGCTCTCGGTCTGGTCGGCCAGGATCGTGAGGGCCCGGAGCAGGGAGAGCCCCGACGACAGCATCGTCGAGGCCTGCCGCGACATGATCGCGAGGTCCTTCAGCCCGACGCCTCGCTCGAACCCCGGGATCTTGATCTCCGTCTGCAGCCCGGTGCCCGGCTTCGCCTCGGTGATCGCGATCGGCGAGACGCCCATCCCCCGGAGTCGCTGGACGACGGCACCCTCGGACGCGGCGTCGAGCCGTCCCTTGACGAGCTTCCCGCTGCCGTCCCGTCCCCGGTAGTCGTACGCGAGCGACATCAGTGGCCCCCCGAGAACTTGTCGCCGAAGTCGATCTCCGAGGCGGCGATCGCCGCCGCGGACGAGTCAGACGGCGACTCGACGCGCTGCACGAGGCGGTCGAAGCCGTCCTCGTCCTGCACCTTCTCCATCGCGGCGGCCCGGGTGATGGTGCCGACGTTGACGAGTTCGGCGAGGTCCTGGTCCATGGTGTGCATGCCGCTGTCCCGCCCGGCCTGCATGGCCGAGGTGATCTGGTAGGTCTTGCCCTCGCGGACCAGGTTGGCGATGGCCGGGGTGGTCCGCATGATCTCGGTGGCGACGACGCGGCCGGAGCCGTTGGCCTTCGGCACGAGCGTCTGGCAGACGACGCCCTCGAGCGTCGCCGCGAGCTGCGTGCGGATCTGGCCCTGCTGGTGCGGCGGGAAGACGTCGATGACGCGGTCGATCGTGCCGGGGGCGCTCTGCGTGTGCAGGGTGGCGAACACCAGGTGTCCGGTCTCGGCGGCGGTCAGCGCGACGGAGATGGTCTCGAGGTCGCGGAGCTCGCCGATCAGGATGACGTCGGGGTCCTGCCGGAGGACGTGCTTCAGCGCGGCGGCGAAGGAGTGCGTGTCGGCACCGACCTCGCGCTGGTTGATGATCGCCTTCTTGTGGTCGTGCATGAACTCGATGGGGTCCTCGACCGTCACGATGTGGTCGGCGCGGGTCTCGTTGACCAGGTCGATGAGCGCCGCGAGGGTCGTCGACTTGCCGGAGCCGGTCGGTCCGGTGACGAGCACGAGGCCGCGCGGGAGCCTCGCGAACGCGCCGACGTGGTCGGGGATGCCGAGCTGCTTGAGCGTCTTGATCTGCGTGGGGATGATGCGGAAGGCCGCGCCCCAGTTGCCCCGCTGCTGGTAGTAGTTCACGCGGAACCGGTACTCCGGCGACAGCGAGTACGCGAAGTCGAGCTCCTGCTCGTGGTCGAACTGGCCGGCCTGCTCGGGGGTCAGGAGCGTCTTCAGCGCCGCGATCACCTTGTTGCGGGACCACGGTCCGCCGGGCACGGCGGGGCGGAGCGACCCGTCGACGCGGACCGTCGGTGGCGCGTCCGCGGTGACGTGCAGGTCGGAGGCGTCCTGGTACACCACCTGCGCGAGCGCGGTCACGAGGTCGGCGTCGGCGACCTCGCGTGCGTGGCGGGTGAAGCCGATCTCGGTGTGCGCGACACCGCCGACGGCCGCCTGGTTCGCGACGGTGACGGGCGCGACGGCGACGGGCGCGGCCGGGAGGATCGTGGTCGCTTCCGCGGGCACCACCGGCAGGTGTTGGGTCACCGCGTCGGGGTAGCCGTACGACGCCGTCGAGGCGGGCACGGCCGCCGGCGGGGTCGCCGGCGCGGCATGGGGCTGCGCCGGCGGCACCGCGGCGGGACCTCCGACGAGCGAGCTCGGCCCCGGGGCAGCGGCCGCGCCGCCGCCGGTGCTCCCGGGCACGTACCAGGGCTGCTCGTCCGACGGGTGGAGCTCTGCGGACAGGTCGTACACCGCTCCGCCCGCGATCGGGGCCGCGGACGCGACGACGTCGGGCGACGTCGGGGTCCACGCGGCCGCCTCCGCCGCCGCGGCGGCGAGGCGTGCGGCACGGCGGCCGCCGACCTCGTTGCCCGGCTGCCCGGGGTGCCAGCCGGCGACGGGGTCGTCGCCCGCCTCGATGTCGTACACGGATTCGTCCATCGTCCTGTCGTCCCTGCTCCGCCTACGCGACAACGCGGAGGATCTCGTCGACGCTCGTCATCCCGCGCTTGACCTTCTCCCACCCGTCCTGACGGAGCGTCAGCATGCCCTGCTGCTGCGCGACCCGGCTGATCTCGGCGCTCGACGCCCGCGCGACCGCGAGCCGCTCGATCTCCTCGGTGACGGTCATGACCTCGTGCAGGGCGATGCGGCCCCGGTACCCGGTGTTCGAACACACGGCGCACCCGACCGGCCCGAAGAACTCCGGCACGGTGTCGCCGTCCGCCGCGAGGAACCCGAGCGCCTGCAGCTGCGCCGGCGTGTACTGCGCGGGCGCCTTGCAGCGGTCGCAGAGCCGGCGGGCGAGGCGCTGCGCCACCACGGAGTCGAGCGCCGACCCGACCAGGAACGGCTCGATGTCCATCTCGGTGAGCCGCGTGACGGCCGACGGGGCGTCGTTCGTGTGCAGCGTCGAGAGCACGAGGTGGCCGGTCAGCGACGCCTCGATCGCGATCTGCGCCGTCTCGTGGTCACGGATCTCGCCGAGGAGCACCACGTCCGGGTCGGAACGCAGGATCGACCGCAGCGCCGAGGCGAAGGTCAGCCCGGCCTTCGGGTTGACCTGCACCTGGTTGATGCCGGCCATCCGGTACTCGACCGGGTCCTCGACCGTGATGACGTTGATCTCCGGACGGGCGACCGCGTTGAGGGTCGTGTACAGCGTCGTCGACTTGCCCGAGCCGGTGGGCCCGGTGACCAGGATCATGCCGTACGGCTTCGAGTAGGACCGCTGGTACGCCGCGAAGTTCTGCTCGAGCAGGTTGAGGTCGGTCAGGGTCATCGACGTGTTCGTGTTGTCGAGGATCCGCATGACGACCTTCTCGCCCCACACCGTGGGGAGCGTCGCCACGCGCAGGTCGATCTGCCGGCCGCCGTGCCGCACCGACATCCGGCCGTCCTGCGGCTTCCGCCGCTCGGCGATGTCGATGTCGCTCATGATCTTCAGCCGGCTGATGACGCCGTTCTGGATGTTCTTCGGCGCCGGTGCCATCTCGTGCAGCACGCCGTCGATGCGGTAGCGCACCCGGACCTCGTGCTCCCCCGGCTCGATGTGGATGTCCGAGGCGTGGTCCTGGATCGCCTGGGACACGAGCAGGTTCACGAACCGGACGATCGGGACGTCGTCGAGCGCACCGTCGGTCAGGTCCACCTGCTGGTTCGCCTGCGCGGACGCTTCTTCCTCGAGGGACGAGGTCAGGTCGTTCAGCTCGTCGTCGGCGCGCAGGTAGCGGTCGAGCGCCGACTGCAGCTCGCGCTCGTCGACCTGCAGCGGCTTCACGGTCCGGCCGGACGCGGTCCGAGCGTCGTCGATCGCGAGCACGTTCGTCGGGTTGACCATCGCGAGCACGAGGGTCTCGCCCTCGAACCCGATGCCGAGCACGCCGTGCCGCCGGCAGAGCGCCGCGGGGAGCATCGACACCGCGGTGCCGTCGACCGGATAGTCGGTGAGCGGGACCGTGCGGGAGTTGTGCGACGCGGCGCGGGCGGTGATGTACTGCGCCTCGCTCACGACGCCCTGGTCGACGAGCGCGCGGATGGACCGTTCGTCGATCTCCTCGTCTCCGGTCATGGAGTCGAGGTGTTCGATCGGCAGGGCGCCGTTGAGGATGAGGATCTCGGAGAGCGTGGCCATGTGCCCCGGGAACTCCTTCGGGTCGAGCTCGGGTTCGGGTGTCGGCGCAGCGACGTCGCGGCGCTCGTCCACGCTAGAGCCGCGGAACGCGGGGACCGCAGTCCCACAACGAGGGGGCGACGGGGTGTCCGGTGGCCCCAGAGCAGGGGTGCCGGGTGCTGTCGGGTGACGTCCATGCGTCGATCCTGCGGTGGCGGACCACGCGACGCGGACCCACGCCTGCGGTCTGTGGACGGACAGCGCCGAGCGTTCCGCTGTGGAGGAACGTTCAGCGTCCGACCCTCGACGCGGACCGGACCCGCGGGACATGATGAGACATGGACATCACGAGCGTGACCGTGGGGTTGCCCGTCAGCGACGTCGAGGCGTCCTGCCTCTGGTACGGCGCCGTGTTCCAACGCACCGATCCCGACCTCGAGCCGGAGGACGGCGTCGTCGAGTACGAGATCGGCGGCATCTGGCTGCAGTTGTACGCCGCCGCGGACGCCGAGCAGCGCCCCGCGACCGTCCGCTTCGGCGTCGACGACGTCCGCGCGCAGCACGCGCGCATCGGGTCCCTCGGGATCGACGTCGGCCCGGTCGAGTGCGTCGACGGTGCCGTCGACTGGTTCGACGTCCGCGACCCCGACGGGAACGTGCTCAGCCTGTACTCGCTCGTCGACGAGAAGGGCCGGACGGCCTGACCGGCGGACTGGAGGATCGTGGCGGGGCCCGCCACGATCCTCCAGTCCGGCTCCCGATCCGACGACGAGACTCCCGGTCCGACAACGAGGAAGGCCCCCGCATCCGAGGATGCGGGGGCCTTCCGGGTTCAGCTCAGACTCAGTTGGCTGTGCCTGTTCAGTTGTAGGTGCCCGGCGTGAAGTCGTCCGACGAGAAGCTGTCGAAGTCGACGAAGCTCAGGTCGGCGTCCGAGAACGAGGAGTCGTCGGCGAAGATGCGGTTGGGGTACCGCTCCGCCTTGGCTTCCTCGGTCGCGGCGACGTCCACGTCACGGTACCGGCTGAGGCCCGTCCCGGCGGGGATGAGCTTACCGATGATGACGTTCTCCTTGAGGCCGACGAGGTGGTCCTGCTTGCCCTCCATGGCCGCCTGCGTGAGGACGCGGGTGGTCTCCTGGAAGGACGCGGCGGACAGCCACGACTCGGTCGCGAGGGACGCCTTCGTGATGCCCATGACCTCCTGGCGAGCCGAGGCGGTCTTGCGACCCTCCTGCAGCGCCGCACGGTTCAGCGCGTTGTAGCGCGACCGGTCGACGAGCTCACCCGGCAGCAGGTCGGTGTCGCCGTGGTCGACGACGGTGACCTTGCGGAGCATCTGACGGACGATGACCTCGATGTGCTTGTCGTGGATCGGCACGCCCTGCGAGCCGTACACGTCCTGCACACCGTTGACGAGGTGCTTCTGGACCTCGCGCACACCCTTGACCCGGAGGACCTCCTTCGGGTCCACCGTGCCGGCGATGAACTGCTCGCCGAGCTCGACGTGCTGGCCGTCCTCGATGAGGAGGGTCGCACGCTTGAGCACCGGGTAGATGAACGGCTCGTCGCCGTTGTCCGGCGTGAGGATGATCCGACGACCCTTGTCCGTGTCCTCGATCGTGACGCGGCCGGGGGCCTCGGCGATCGGGGACGCGCCCTTCGGGGTGCGGGCCTCGAAGAGCTCGGTCACGCGGGGCAGACCCTGTGTGATGTCGTCGGCCGAGGCCGAACCACCCGTGTGGAAGGTACGCATCGTCAGCTGAGTACCGGGCTCGCCGATGGACTGGGCGGCGATGATGCCGACCGCCTCGCCGATGTCGACGAGGTTGCCCGTGGCGAGCGAACGGCCGTAGCACTTCGCGCAGACACCGACGGCGGACTCGCAGGTCAGGACCGAGCGCACCTTGATGCTCTCGACACCGGCCTCGAGCAGCGTGTCCAGCAGGACGTCGCCGACGTCCGAACCGGCCTCGGCCACCACGGTGCCGTTCGCGTCCACGGCCTCGACGGCCAGGGTGCGCGAGTACACCGTGTTCTCGACGCGCGGGTCGCGGACGAGCTTGCCGTCCTCGCCCTTGGTCGCGATCGGCAGCTCGAGGCCACGGGTCGTGCCGCAGTCGTCCTCACGGATGATGACGTCCTGCGAGACGTCGACGAGACGACGCGTCAGGTAGCCCGAGTCAGCGGTACGGAGCGCCGTGTCCGCCAGACCCTTGCGCGCACCGTGCGTGGCGATGAAGTACTCCGCCACGGTCAGGCCCTCGCGGTACGAGTTGATGATCGGGCGGGCGATGATCTCACCCTTCGGGTTGTTCACCAGACCACGCATACCGGCGATGTTGCGCACCTGCAGCCAGTTACCACGAGCACCCGACGACACCATGCGGTTGATGGTGTTGTCGATCGGGAAGTTGTCGCGCATCTCCTGCGCGATCTCGTTCGTGGCCTCGGTCCAGATCTTGATCAGGTCGGCGCGGCGCTCCGCGTCGGTGATCAGACCCTTGTCGAACTCGCCCTGGACCTTGGCGGCCTGGACCTCGTAGCCCGCGATGATCTCCTTCTTGCGCGGCGGCGTGACGACGTCGGAGAGCGCGACGGTCACACCGGAGCGCGTGCCCCAGTAGAAGCCCGCGTCCTTGATCCGGTCCAGCGCGGCGGCCGTCTCGGTCTTGGAGTAGCGCTCGGCGAGGTCGTTGACGATCGCGGAGAGGGTGCCCTTGTCGGTGACGCGCTGCACGAACGGGTAGTCCGCCGGCAGGGTCTCGTTGAAGAGCGCGCGGCCCAGCGTGGTCTCGAGGAGGATCGACTGACCCACCTCGTAGCCCTCGGGAGCCTCGCCCTCGGCGAAGTGGACACCCGACATGCGGATCTTCACCATCGCGTTGAGGTCCAGCGTGTTCTGGTCCTTCGCCATGATCGCCTCGGCGACCGAGGAGAACGAACGGCCCTCACCGACGGCGCCCTCGCGGACGGTCGTCAGGTGGTGCAGACCGATGATCATGTCCTGTGCGGGCAGGGTCACCGGACGGCCGTCCGACGGCTTGAGGATGTTGTTCGAGGCGAGCATCAGGATGCGGGCCTCGGCCTGGGCCTCGACCGACAGCGGCAGGTGCACGGCCATCTGGTCACCGTCGAAGTCCGCGTTGAACGCAGCACACACGAGCGGGTGGAGCTGGATGGCCTTGCCCTCGACGAGCTGCGGCTCGAACGCCTGGATGCCCAGACGGTGCAGCGTCGGCGCGCGGTTCAGCAGCACGGGGCGCTCGCGGATGATCTCCTCGAGCACGTCCCACACCTGCGGACGCGAACGCTCGACCATGCGCTTGGCCGACTTGATGTTCTGCGCGTGCGACAGGTCGATCAGGCGCTTGATGACGAACGGCTTGAACAGCTCGAGCGCCATCTGCTTCGGCAGACCGCACTGGTGCAGCTTGAGCTGCGGGCCGACGATGATGACCGAACGGCCCGAGTAGTCGACGCGCTTGCCGAGCAGGTTCTGGCGGAAACGACCCTGCTTGCCCTTGAGCATGTCGCTCAGGGACTTCAGGGCGCGGTTGCCGGTACCCGTGACGGGACGACCACGACGACCGTTGTCGAACAGCGCGTCGACCGCTTCCTGCAGCATGCGCTTCTCGTTGTTCACGATGATCTCGGGGGCACCGAGGTCGAGCAGACGGCGGAGACGGTTGTTGCGGTTGATCACACGACGGTAGAGGTCGTTGAGGTCCGACGTAGCGAAGCGGCCACCGTCGAGCTGCACCATCGGGCGG